>NZ_JBWXMQ010000023.1:0-86797 GCF_056626735.1 Pseudomonas sp. 1
TACATGGGTTTGTTGCAGCGGGCAAGCTGCGGGCGCAACGATGGGGGCTTTCGAGGCGGCGGCAGCGTCGAGAATGGCGGGATGGGTCATGGGCGTTGCCTTTGACTGGCCCAACGCTGCGCCACATCAACGGCCAGCGCGACACGCTCGCCCGGTGATTGCAGCGATGGCGTATGGAGCAAGTGGTGGATTTGCGGGTGTTGGGCGATATCGCGGCTGTCGAGCAACGCCAACAGGTTGGCGAAGTTGAACAGCTCGGATCGGCTGCTCAGGCCAAGCGCGCTGGCCTGGGTTTCCATTTGCTGCAGCGTTGGCCAGCGCTGGGTCAGGGTTTCGCCGACATGAAATCGGGAAAAGTGCTTCAACAGATGCGTATCCAGATCCAGCAACGCTCGGCGCCGATCAACCTGATCCAGCGCCGCGTTCTGTTCAGGGTTCAGGCAATAAGGAACAGGAAGCTCCGGACATTCAGCCTGCCGAGGCCGATGGATGTGCCAGGCATCGTTGACGCAGTCCGCCGTCACCACACAGGTCAAAGGCCCGAACAAACGCTGATCGCCACTGGCATACAGCGCATGCACCACCCCGGCATCGGCCAGCCGCAACAGCGCCGATTGCCCGGCCGGCAATTCGACACTCAGCAGTTTGCGCAAATGCTCGCCAACGCTGTGCATCGGCGCGCAGCTGAACAACAGCACGCCCCACTCTTGCGCCGCGTGTTGCAGGAAGAACCGTGCCAATGGCTCGTCAGCCCGCTCGATGGCCACGAGCAGAGGCGACAGATCGCGCAGTGCCGCGAAGGGTGGCTGGTCGTACAGAGCCAATGTGCTGACCGAAGGGCTGATCTGCCTCAACCGCGTTGGCAGATCACTGATCGTCGCCCCGTCCAGCAGCAAAAAAGCCTGTTGTCGGGTCCATGGCAAATCGTCAGGCAAATCAGTCAAAAGGCTCACGCGCTGGCAGCCTCGCAGATCAGGCAACGCGAGGCGCGCGCAGACACCAGGGCGTGGCGTTGCCGAATCGGATCAAATGCCACTTTCAACAACGGCAACGCCCCAGGCACCAACGGTTCCGCCGCCATTCCCGGCGCAGGTGCGCCGCCCTGCAGAATCGGCACGCTGCTGCAAATGCCTTCGGGCCCCAGCGTCAACCAATGCCCGCCGGCCTTGATCGTCACATGGGTGCCGCCGTCGATGACCACTTGCTGACCGGCCCCGAGGTGGATTTGCTGGCCGGCGCTGAGCCGTTGGCTGGCGACACGAACGTGGCGGTCGCCATGCACCCACAGGTGATCTTCCTGTTTGAGTTCAGTCAGGCGATTGCCATGGGTCAGATGGTGTTCGTCGCTGTGCAGCTCATGACTGGCAATGCCGCCAACGACCACGGTGCGTTGATTGTCGACCTGGACTCGCTGGTCATTGAGCACAAGCTGGACAAAGTCACGTTGCGCGCGGATGGCGATCTCTTCGGCGCCTTTTTTGTCCTCGATGCGCAGCTCGTTGTAACCGCCACCACCGGGGGTGCTCTGGCTGCGCCAGATACTGCGAGTCTGCTCTGCCGGCAGATCCAGCGGCACTGGCGTCACGGCGTTGGCTAAACAACCCAGCACGAACGGCTTGTCCGGGTCCCCCTCGGTGAACCCGACCAGCACTTCCATGCCGACGCGCGGAATCTGCACGCTGCCGTATTGGTCATGAGCCCAGCCTGTGGCTACGCGCAACCAGCAACTGGATTGTTCATTGAGTTGGCCTTCGCGGTCCCACAGCAGTTGGACTTTCACCCGGCCGTAGGCATCGCAGTAAATCTCTTCGCCGGGCGGCCCGGTCACCACGGCATGTTGGTTGCCGTTGATTCGGGGTTTACGGTGTTCGAGGGCGGGGCGAAAAATGACGTCCCAGGGCGTCGCGACGAAGTGGTTGCGATAGCCCTGAGTGAAGCCGTCTGCGGTAGCGAGGTCGGTCGTTGACTCTTCCAGCACTTGCGGTTGCCGGCCAAGATGATCGACGCTGGTCAGCAGCCATAATCCGTTGTAATCGTCGCGTGGGTGTTCCCTCATGTCGACGAAACTGCCACTGCGCAGCAGGCTCTGATCGCTGCGCCCCCGGGCTTGACGGTAATCGGCGCGATGCCGCTCAAGGGCACGCTGACTGAGATGTTTACCCCGGTCACGATGAATGAACTGACCCGGAAAGCGGTAATCCTCAAGCACTGGAAGCCGTGCCTCTTTGGCTTCGGCGTCCAGTTGCACGGTTGGCTTTTCGAAGTGGTAATCACGGCGGCTGACGTGTGTGGTGCGGGTTTCCAGGCGGACGTTGAAGCGGTCTATGACCGCCGCTTCGGCCACCATGCCGCTGCCTTGTGCATAGGCCGTCGGTGCAGCCGGCATAGGGAAGGCGCTCTGATCATCACCGAATACCAGCAGGTGCCCGTCGCGACTGTGCTGAAAATGAAAGTGCAGCCCCTCCTCCTCACACAAGCGCTGGATGAAGAACAAATCCGTCTCGTCAAATTGCACGCAATACAGGCGAGGCCGGTATTCGGCGCTGAGCTGGAAGCACCAGGCATCCGGCTGCATGCCATGGTCACTCAACACACGAGCGATGATTTGCGGCACGCTCTGATGCTGGAAAATGCGTTGGTTATGACGATGGGCGAGATAGGCCAGATGTGGCACCAGAACAATCTGGTAGCGGGTCAGGCGTGTGCCAGAGTCACCTTGGGCGACCCGATGGATCTGGCCGTGAATGCCAGAGCCGTCCGGGCAGAACGACAAAAAGGCTGGCTGGTGCAGCAGGGATTCGAGATCAAGGTCTCGGCGTTCGCTGACCAGCTCGAGTTCGACCTCGTAGGTCTGGTTGAGCGCTTCCCTGGCCCGGAATTCGAAGACCTGAAGGTCGTGGGGAAAACCCTCTATTTCGAGTGTGAATACAACGGGTGTGCTGGCGCCAAACATCCACATTTCCCTGTACCTTTTTCAGGCTCGGGACTTTGCGTGGGTCTACGGTTCGACGCAGTCAGGACAATCGTTTAATCGTGTAGGACATGTCCGTGATGCCATAAACAGGCCTGCAGTTTCAGCAACTTCCTACAGTAAGTTCCGAGTTCCGGTGAAGGCAACTGCCGCTGGCTGTGATCGGGCAAAAAAAGCCGCCCTTGCGGGCGGCTGAAGTGCTTCGCTCCTGAATCAGAACCCAAGGCTGAAGCTGATGGTCATCGCATGGTCGTTGCTCTCGTTCGACAGCTGCCCCGAATAGCCGATGCCAAGTTTGCCGGTCGGGCTGATCTGGAAGTCCACGCCTGCTTCGACCACTGCGCTGTCCTTGGCAATCGGCACGCCCTGGGTGTTGAACGAGGCGCCGCCGTCGATGAAGGTCAGGTCGGCGTCAGGCTTGGTGTCGCCGAAGGCATGCCGCCAGCCGAGCGCCGCACGCGGGGTGAATTGCCCGCCGTTGGCCAGGGTGATGACCTTGCCGGCGCGCACGCCCAGGGTCGAGAAGGTGATGTCCTGATCGGACTCGGCGCGCAGACGCCCTGCTCCGCCCTTCTCTTTGGCCTTGTCGCTGTCGTAGTTGACGTACGCCAGACCGGCGAACGGTTCCAGGGCAATTCCGGCCGCTTCGATGGCATAGCCGACTTCACCGAACACCTGAGCGCTGCGCGCGTCGTAATTGGCCTTCAACCGGTCGTTGTAGGCGCCGACGCTGACGTCGCGCTTGGTTTCGATGTCGTGCCAGCTGTACGCCGCGCCAAGACGCACTGCCAAAGCGTCGAATTGCGAGTTGAGGTACGCCGCCAGGTGGTAGCTTTCGACCGTGGCATCCGAGCGACGGTCATGGGCATCCAGATCGCTGCGGGTGTAACCGGCGGCCATGCCGACGCGCCACTGGTCGTCGAGCTGCTTGTCAGTGCCGAGCATGAAGCCGCTCAGGTTGCGATCCAGTTTCGCACTGTTGCTGTCGCCGTCCGACTCGCCCCAGGCGCCGAGGGCACGGGCCCAACCGACCATTTCGCCGTGGCAGCCGTTGCTGCTCAGCTGGTTGTCGCTTGGGGCCAGGGCGCGGCGTGGATCGTCCGGCGCGCTGCACGATGGCTGGCGCATACGGTCGTTGACCGCGTCGCGCACGTAGCGCGAATCCTCGAGCATGGCGCTGGCGGTGCTGGCATGAATTTCCCCCGACAGGCTGTCGAAGGCGTTGCGTGCCCCGGCCACGCTGAGGTTGACGATTTCGCCCTGCAACGCACTGCCCGCCGCGCCGTTGCGCATCAACGCCGAAGCGGTGTTGCGCTGGTTGCGGGTGGCGGCGACGTCGACGAACGAGTTGCCGTTGCGGCTGACCACCAGATTCACCGCGTTGGCGTCGTACACCAGCGCAGTATTCAGGAACGCGTATTGCGGCAGATCGGCGGCGCTGAAGGTGCCGGTCACCCCGCCACCGGCGGTGATCAGCGAGTACACGGTATTGCCGGTGAACGGTGCCAGACTGTTGACCTGCAGACCGCCGCCCAGGGTGGCACTACCACCGACCGCCAGCGGTGTGGCGGTCGGCGAGCTGACGGTCAGGGCCAGCACACCGTCGGCGGCGTTGCTCAGGTTGCCGGCGACACTCAAGGTGCCGTCCTCGCCACCGGAAGCCACCACGCCATGGTTGACCACCGAACCGACGCTGCCATTCCCGCTCAGGCCTGCGCCATTGGCCACGGTGACCTGCCCGGCGAGAGAGGCTCGCGCCGCGCGGCTGCCGACTTGCAGCACGCCTTGATCCACCGCCACGGTGCCGCTGAAGGGTTGATTACCGGTCAACAGCAAGCGTGCCGCACCGCGTTTGGCCATGGTTCCGACACCGCTCAGGCGTCCGTTGAACTGACCATTGGCGTTCTGCTGGAACACCAGCGAGGCGTTGTTGAGGATGTTGCCTTGCAGGCTGAGGGTATTACCGATCAGCGTACCGCCGCTGACGGTGGTGCCGCCGCTGTAGGTGTTGGCCCCGCTGAGAACCAGAGTGCCGGAATCGAGCTTCTCGATGCCGCCACTGCCCACCAGCGGTACGGAGATTTCCGTGCTGCCACCGGCATTCACTCGCACCGGCGCGAGGCTGCCGCCCGGACCGTTGACCGGGGTCAGCGTACCGCCAGCACCTGGAACCAGGTTGTAACCGCTGGCGAGGAACTGCAACCCGGTGAAGTTCTGATTGCCTTGCACGGTGACCGTCCCGCTCTGCCCGCCGAACACGGCGAACTGACCGTTCGACGCCAGCGCCTGAGTACCGCTCGGATCGGTCCAGTTGGTGCCCGGGCCCCACACGCCACTTCCGCCCCCGATGCTGCCATCCGGGTTGGTGGTGCCGCCGTTCCAGAACTGCACTTCACCCGGCGTGTTCTGCACCAGCAGGTTGACCTGATTGGCCAGCGCGGTCTGCAGGGTCAGGTTGGCCGCCGACACCGGCAGGCTGCCGTAGACCAGACCGTTGTCGGTCAGGCTGCCGCCGTAGCTGAACAGTTGATAGACCCCGGTGCCGAAACCGCCGGCGTTGCTGATATTCAGCGTGCCGTCGAGAGTCAGGTTGCCGGCGACGTTGACCACCGTGGTGGAACTCGCAGCCGAGCCCAGGGAGAAGTCCAGGTTGGTGCCCGACGACAACACCAGCGAACCGACCGACAACGGCGTTGCAGTGCCGCCGCCCGTCAGCGTCGCACCGTTGGCCAGTTGTACGGCGCCTGCGAATACGCCGCTGCCGCCGATTTTCGCCCCGCTGGCGACATTGACGTTGGCACTGTTGAGCACACCGTTGACGTTCAGCGAACCGGCCTGCACCGATGTGTTGCCGGTGAAGGTGTTGTTGCCGGTCAGCAGCAAGGCGCCGGTACCGGTTTTATTGAGTGTGCCGGCGCCCGTCAGATTGCCGGTGTAGCTGCCGTCACTGTTCTGCTCGAAGGTCAGCGTCGCGTTGTTGACGATGGCGCCTTGCAGGCTGCTGGTGTCGCCACGGGTGCTGCCGCCGTTCAGCGTCGTACCGCCGCTGTAGGTGTTGGCGCCGCTGAGGACGAGGTCGCCACTGCCGTTTTTCACCAGACTGCCGCTGCCGGTGATCGCGCCGATCAGCGTGGTGTCCTGGTTGCCGGCCAGGGTCAGTTGCGCCCCCAGGTTGATGGCGTTGGCCAGTTGCAGTGCAGAGGTGCTGTCCAGGGTGCCGTTGCCCAGCACGCTGAGGGCGCCGCTGCTGATCGCACTGTTGTTGCCCAGAATCAGCGAGCCGCCGGACAGTTGAGTACCGCCGCTGTAAGTGTTGCTGCCGTTGAGGGTCAGGCTCGATGCGCCGGTCTTGATCAGACTGCCGCTGCCGCTGACCACACCGCCGAGGGTCAATGCGTTGGAGCCGGCGACGGTGAGTCCGCCGTTGAGCACCACGGCGTTGGCCAGGCTGACCGCTGTGTTGCTGTCCAGCGCCGTGCCGTTGGCGGCGGTCAATACGCCGGTGCCAAGGGCCGAGTTATTGCCGACCACGATCTTGCCGCCGTTGAGCGCGGTGCCGCCGGTGTAACCGTTGGCCGCGTTGAGCACCAGGGTGCCGGTGTCGTACTTGCCCAGTGTGCCGGCGCCGTTGAGCGCCACGCCCACGGTGGCGGTGACGTTCGGGTCGACCCGCACGGTCGCGTTACCCAGCGATCCGTTGACCAGATTCAGCGAACCGGCCGCGCCGTTCTGCAGGCTGTAGCCATCGGTGACGAACTGCATGCCGGTGATGGTTTGCGCACCGTTCACCGTGACGGTGCCCGCCGTCCCCTGGAACACCGCGAAGCTGTTGCTCCAGGCCTGATTGGTGGTGCCGTTGACGTCGGTCCAGTTGGTGGTGCCGGTGCCCCAGGTGCCGCTGCCGCCATCCACCGAACCGTTGGCGACGAGTTGGTTGCCGTCCCAGAACTGCACGGTAACGCCCGGTGCGGTAACCAGCAGGTTGATCTGGTTGGCCAGCGCGGTTTGCAGGGTCAGGTCGCCCGGCGTGACGCTGCCCGGCACGGTGCCGATCAGCATGCCGTTGTCGGTCAGACCGCCGGTGTAGTTGATCAGGCGATACACGCCGCTGCCGAATCCGCCGATATCGCTGACGTTGAGGGTACCGTCGAGGGTCAGGTTGCCGCCGACGTTGACCAACGCGTTGCCGCCACCGGAAACCGGTGTGCCGAGGCCGACATCGAAGTTGGAGTTGGCGTTGAACACCAGCGAATTCACCGACAGCGTGCTGCCGGTAGCGCCGGCCAGATGGCCGCCGTCCGCCACGGTCACGGCCCCGCCGAGCGAGCCGCCGCCGGTCAGGGTGCCGCCGCTGTTGACCAGCACATTGGCGCTGTCCAGCGAACCGCTGACGTTCAAAGTACCGGCGTTGACCGTGGTGTTGCCGGTCAGGCTGTTGAGGCCGGTCAGGGTCAGCGTGCCGGTGCCGAGTTTGCTCAGTTCGCCGGTGCCGGTGAGCACGCCGTCGAAAATACTGCTGGCGTTGTTACCGCCGATGCTCAGTGTATTGCCGCCGCCGATCAGTGCGGTGCCGCTGCCGGTCAGGCTGGCGAGGCTGCCGGAGCCGCCGAGGTTGAGAGTCGCCGCAGCGCCGAGATTGACCCCGGCGTTGCTGCCCAGCGCCGAGTTGCCCAAGGTGGTGAGGCTGCCGGCCTGCACGTCGAAGGTACCGCTGAAGGTGTTGTTGCCGGTCAGCGTCAGGTCGGCCAGACCGTTCTTGGTCAGTGTGCCCGCGCCGGCGATCACGCCACCGAGCGTCAGGTTGTTGTTGCCGGCCACGCTCAGGTTGGCATTGACGTTAAGGTTGTTGGCCAGCACCAGCGGGGCCGTGCTGTCGAGAGTCGAGGCGCCCGCCACGGTCACCGCGCCGGAACCCAGGCCCGCCGAGGTGCCGAGGGTCACGGTGCCGGCGTTCAGCGTGGTGCCGCCGCTGTAGGTGTTGATGCCGTTGAGGGTCAGGTTGGAGGCCCCGTTTTTGATCAGTGCCCCGCTGCCGCTGACCACACCGCCGAGAGTCACGTCGCTGCTGCCGGTGTTGGTCAGATTGGCGTTGAGCACCACGTTGTTGCCCAGCGACACCGAGGTGTTGCTGTCCAGCGCCGAGGCACCGGCCACGGTCAGGTTGCCCAGACCGAGGGCGCCGTTGCTGCCGGCGGTCAGGGTGCCGGCATTGAGGGTGATGCCACCGAGGAAGTTGTTGGCACCGCTGAGGATCAGATTGGCTGCGCCGTTCTTGGTCAGGCTGCCGGCGCCATTGATGGCTCCGCTGAGTGTCAGATCGTTGCTGCCGACCACGCCAAGGTTGCCTGCCAGGTTGATCGCATTACCCGCCGTGACGGCGCCGCTGGCATCCAGGGTGGTACCGTTCGCCGCGTTCAGGGTGGCAGAGCCCAGCGCCGCGTTCGACGCCAGGATCAGACCGCCCGCATTCAGTGCCACCGGGCCGAGGAAAGCGTTGTTGCCGCCGAGCGTCAGACTGGCCGATCCGTTCTTGATCAAGCCACCGGTACCGGAAATGACACCGTTGAGGGTCAGCGCATTGCTGCCCAGCACGGTGAGGTTACCGTTCAGCGTGGTCGCATTAGTCAGGGTCACGGCGGTGTTGCTGTCGAGTTGCGTGCCGGCGTTGGCGATCAGCGCGCCGCTGCCCAGTGCGGTATTGCTGCCGACCACCAGGGTGCCGCCATCGAGTTGCGTGCCGCCGGTGTAGCTGTTGGCGCCGTTGAACACCAGGGTGCCGCTGTCGAGCTTGTTGAGAATCCCGCTGCCGTCAATGTTCACGCCGACCGTGGCAGTCACGCCCGGATCGACCCGCATCGCCGTGGTGCCACCGCTGCCGTTGACGGCGGTCAGCAGTCCCGACGTACCGTTGACCACGTTGTAGCCGTCCGTGAGGAACTGCATCCCGGTGAACAGCTGCGTGCCGTTGACCGACACCGTGCCCGCCGTGCCCTGGAACACCGCGAAGTCGCCGGCCCAGGTCTGGTTGAGCGTCCCGTTGACGTTGGTCCAGTTGGTGTTGACGGCATCCCATGCTCCGCTGCCGCCATCGACCGTACCGTTCGGGATCGTCTGGCTGCCGTCCCAGAAGCGAATATTGGCGTTCGGCGCGGACACCAACAGGTTGATCTGGTTACCGACCGAGGTCTGCACCACCAGATCGCCCAGGCCAAACCCCACAGGTACACCGGCCACGGTCAGGCCGTTGTCGGTCAGTGCCCCCGTGTAGTTGAACAAGCGATAGACCCCGACGCCGAATCCGCCGGCATCGGTAACGTTGAGATTGCCGTCGAGGGTCAGGTTGCCGCCGATGTTCATCAGCGAGGTGGTCGATGGCGTCGCGAGGTTCGCATCGATATTGCTGTTGGCAGCCAGAACCAGTGACGCGGCAGACAGGGTATTGCCCGAAGACAACGCCAGGTGGCCGCCATTGTTGACGTTGAGGGTTCCGAGGATCGAACCGCTGCCGGTGACGCTCGCGCCGGTATTGACGCTGACCTGGGCGCTGGCCAGCGAACCGCTGAGGTTCAGGGTGCCGCCGTTGACGGCAGTGTTGCCGACGAGGCCATTGATCCCGGTCAGGTTCAGTGTGCCGGTGCCGACTTTGGTCAAACCGCCATTGCCGCTGAGATCGCCGTCGAAGGTGCTGGTGCTGCTGACCCCGCCCACGGTCAAAGTGTTACCGCCACCGATCTGCACGCCGCCACTGCCGCTCAGGCCATTGAGGCTGGCGTTGCTGCCGAGGTTGAGGCTGGCGCCGGCGCTGACATTGGCGCCGGAGGTATTGCCGAGTGCGCCGCTGGTCAGGGTGCTGACGCTGCCGGAGAGGATGTTCAGCGCACCGGTGAAGGTGTTGGTGCCGCTGAGGGCGAGGTCATCCAGGCCGGTTTTGATCAGGTTGCCCGCACCGTCGATCACCCCGCTGAGGTTCAGACCGTTGTTGCCGGCCACGGTCAGGTCGGCATTGAGCGTGATGTTGTTGCCGACGCTGAGCGCACTGCTGTTATCCAGCGATGCTGCGCCACCGACGGTCAGGCCGCCACTGCCCAGGGCACCGGCCGAGCCCAGCGTCAGCGTGCCCGCATTGAGCGTGGTGCCGCCGCCGAAGGTGTTGCTGCCATTGAGCGTCAGGTTGGCCGCGCCGTTCTTGATCAACTGGCCGGCGCCGCTGACGACACCGCCGAGGGCCAGGTTCTGGGTACCGCCGACACTGAGCGCTGCGTTAAGGACAACCGCGTTGGCCAGGCTGGCCAGCGAGGAACTGCTGTCGAGCGTGGCGGCACCGCCGACGGTCAAGGCCCCCGTGCCCAGTGCCGAGCTGTTGCCGACGGTCACGCTACCGGCATTCAAGGTAGTGCCGCCGATGTAGGTATTGGTGCCGTTCAGATTCAGGTTGGCCGCACCGTTTTTCACCAGACTGCCGGCCCCGGCAACGGTGCCCGTGAGGGTCAGATCGGCGCTGCCACCGACATTCAGCGCGCCGGCAAGGTTGACCTGGTTGCCCAGGCTGACGGTGGCATTGGTATCCAGCGTAGTGCCGGCGGCCGCATTCAGCGCACCACTGCCCAGCGCGGTGTTGCTGCCGACGATCAGTTTGCCGACGTTCAACGCAGTGTTGCCGAAGTAGGTGTTGGCGCCGTTGAGGACCAGATCGGCCGGACCGTTTTTGATCAGGCCGCCGACACCGGCGACGACACCGTTGAGCGTCAGGGCATTGCTGCCGCCGAGGGTCACGTTGCCGCCGAGGTTGACGTTGTTCGCCAGGCTGGTCGCGGTGCTGGCGTCCAGCGTGGTGTTGTTGCCGGCGTTGAGGATGCCGGTGCCGAGGGCGGTGTTGGAGCCGACGATCAGTGTCCCGGCGTTCAGCGACGTAGAGCCGGTGTAGGTGTTGTTGCCGGTCAGGCTCAGCGTCGAGGCGCCGGTCTTGATCAGGTTGCTGCCGCCACTGATGACGCCGCCGAGGGTCAGCGGGTTGGCGCCACCGGCCGTGAGGCTGGCGTTGAGGGCAATCGCATTGTTCAGCGTGACGTTGGCGCTGCTGTTGAGCGAGCCGCCCGAGCCACCGACGGTGAGCGTGCCGGTGCCGAGAGCCGCCGCGTTGCCGACGGTCAGGCTGCCGGCGTTGAGCGCCGTGCCACCGGTGAAGGTGTTGACGCCGTTGAGGGTCAGGTTGGCGGTGCCGTTCTTGATCAGTTGACTGGCGCCGCTGATGACACCGCCCAAGGTCAGGCCATTGCTGCCGCCGATGCTCAGATTGCCGTTGAGCGCTACGTCGTTGCCCAGGCTGACGGCGGCGCTGCTGTCCAGGGTCGCCGCGCCGGCGACGGTCAGGCTGCCGCTGCCCAGTGCGCCGACATTGCCGACAGTCAGGGTGCCGGCATTCAACGTGGTGCCGCCGAGGAAGGTGTTGGCGCCGCTGAGAATCAGGTTGGCCGCGCCATTCTTGGTCAGCCCGCCGTTGCCGCTGACCACTCCACCCAGGGTCAGGTTGGCGTTGCCGGCAATGTTCAGATTGCCGCCGAGCGCGACGGCATTGCCCAGCGCCACGGTGGTGCTGGCATCGAGCGTAGTGCCCGCCGCCGTGGTCAGTGCGCCCGTGCCCAGCGCGGTATTGGAACCGACAATCAGCGTCCCGGCATTCAGCGTCGTACCGCCGGAAAACGTGTTATTGCCGCTGAGGGTCAGGTTCGCGGTGCCGTTCTTGATCAGGTTGCCGGCACCGCTGATGACCCCGCTCAGGCCCAGTGCCTGTGTTCCGCCGATGGTCAGGTCCGCCGCCAGCGCCACCGCGTTGGCCAGGGTCACCGCCGTGGTCGCATCCAGCGTGGTACCCGCCGCCGCATTCAGCGCGCCGGTGCCCAGGGCGGTGTTGCTGCCGACCAGCAAGGTACCGCCGTTGAGCGCGGTGGTGCCGCTGTTGGTGTTGTTGCCGGTCAGGGTCAGGCTGGCCGTGCCACTCTTGGTAATCGCGCCGGTGCCGGAGAGAATGCCGGACAGGGTCAGGGCATTGCTGCCGAGCACGTTCAACGCGCCAGTGATGCCGATGTTGTTGGCCAACGTCACGTTGGCGGTGCTGTCCAGGCTGGTGCCGGTGGCGGTGTTGAGCACCCCGGTGCCCAAGGCATTGTTGTTGCCGACGCGCAAGGTGCCGGCACTCAAGGTCGTGGTGCCGCTGTAACCGGTGTTGGCGCCGCTGAGCGTCAGGCTGCCGCTGCCGGTCTTGGTCAGGCCGCTGGCGCCGCTGATCAGCCCGCCCAGGGTCAGGGCCCCGGTGCCGGTCGCCGTCAGTGTGCTGTTGAGGGTGAGCGCGTTGTTCAACGAAATCGGGCCGGAGGCCGAAATGCTCGACGCGCCGCCAACGGTAATGCCGCCGGTACTGAAGGCCTGATTGTTCCCCACCTGCACCACGCCACCATTGAGCACGGTACTGCCGGTGTAGGTATTGACCCCGGTGAGGTTGAGCTGGCCGCTGCCGATCTTGGTCAGGCCGCCGCTGCCGGACAGCACGCCGCTGAGCGTTGTGGCGTTGGTCCCCTGCACCGTCAGGCCGCCGGCACCCAGCGAGATCAGGTTGCTGATGTTCAGTCCGGCATTGCTGGCCTGCAGGATGCCGCCATTGGACGTCAATACACCGCTGCCGAACGCGCCATTGTCATTGAACAGCGCGACACCGCCATTGAGGGTCGTCGCCCCGCTGACCAACGGTCCCTGCAGGGTCCAGGTGCCGCTGTTGAGGGTCAGGTTGTTGAAGTTGACATAGGTGGCACTGGACGCCGTGCCTGAACCGGTGGTGCCGCCGCCGACACCGATGGGGTTTTGCAGAATCAGGGTATTGGTGCCACCTGCACCGCCATCGATCGTACCGGTCGGGGCGAAGGTCAGGTTGATGCCGATCAGGCCGCCAAGGCCGACGGTAACTTGCACGCCGTCACCGACGTTTACGCTCGAACCGGTGATCGCGTAGAACGTGTTGGTGCTGCCCGCCCCCATCGACACGCTGCCGGTGATGTTACCGGCGTTGGTGAAGGTATTGCCCGCCGCCGATGTCTCGAAGGCCACCCGGCCGTTGATCGTGCCGGTGCTGCTGTTGGTCATGACGACCTGGGAACCGCCATACACACCCACCACCGGCGTATCGGCCAGGGTGATCCCGCCCACCGACAGACCGGTCGAGGTGATCGTCCCGTTGTTGGTGATGGTGGTGGTGCCGGCCGCCGCATTGTTGACCCCTATCCCCAGGCCATCGATGCTGGTCAGGTTGAGGCCGAGCAGCATGCCGGTGCCACGAATGAGGCCGCTGGCGTTGTTGAGCACGCTGACCGTGCTGGAGGCGCCCGTTCCGATGAACGCGCCGCCGCTGAGCACGGACACCAGGCCCAGCAATGCAGGGTCGATGGTGCCGGAGTTGTTCAGGCTGATGTTGACGCCCGTCAGGTTGAGCACCTTGCCGCCGAGCGTCGCGTTCATCTGCGCGCCCGAGTTGACGTTGACCGTCAGGCCGTTGCTGGCACTGCTGAAGTCATTGAGAAACAGCGGCAGACTCGGCACCCCGGTGCAGGTCACCGTGGATCCGGCAGTGGAACAGGTTGCAAGCGCCGGTGCACTGACACCGCCGAACAGAAATCCGGCAACGCTCAGGTGCACAGCAAGGGAAAGCGGGGAAAAACGCGAAACGAGGGCGACACCAAACCTTGCTTCCACGGGATACTCCTTTCGTGGTCAATTTCATCCTTGAAAGCGCGCAACGGCAGGCAAATCGAACACGCGCATCAAGAGCGCGACGGTCTTCCAACCGTCTCATTCCCCAAAGACGCTAGTTGATGCCCTGCAATGGAACATTGGTTAAATGGCATTAATACTTTTGTGATAGAGCCTTCAGGAATAAGGATCCATCAGGTGCGCGCGCAAAACTGGTATGACTTGTGCAAACGTTTGCGAAGCGTCAATCCCGACACTTTGCCTCCACAATCGCACCACCCCGCCGTTACGGGGCCGATCCACAAAAAGGACTTTGAATGCACATTTCTTCCAGCCACCGCCGTCGCGGTATGCGTACCTTTGCTGTTTCCCTCCTACTGGCCGGCGTTACCGGAGTTCTCAGCCAGACAGCACTGGCACAACCTGCCTTGCCCGAAGAATCCGCCCAGGGCGAAGCCCTCAGCCCCGAAGTCAGCCCACCGAAAAAAGGCGAATACCTGTCGGACTGGTACAACCAGGACCTGACCCTGATCGGCAGCAAGGACATCAGCTTCGGCCCGCAACCGGCCGACGACATCTACCTGGAATACGAGTATTTCGGGCGCAAGGGCCCGTTCGAGCTGTACGGCTACATCGACATCCCGAAAATCTTCAACATCGGCAACAGCCACGACAAAGGTGTGTGGGACCACGGTTCGCCGGTGTTCATGGAGCACGAACCGCGCATCTCCATTGACTACCTCGCCGGCCGCAGCCTGGCCATCGGCCCGTTCAAGGAATGGTACGTGGCGTTCGACTGGATCTACGATCACGGCAGCCGCAAAGAGAATCGCGCCAACACGCTGTACAGCGGTTTCGGCACCGACATCGACACCCATTCGCGGGTCAATCTGTCGGCCAACCTGTACGGGCGCTACCAGTGGGAAAACTACGGCGCCAGCAATGAATACTCGTGGGACGGCTACCGCGCACAGCTCAAGTACATCGTGCCGATCGACAAATTCAGCAACGGTGCGTCGCTGACCTACATCGGCTTTACCAACTTCGATTTCGGCTCGGACCTGCACAAGGACAACCCGGCGCGCACCGCCAATGCCACGGTGGCGACCAACGTGTTGCTGTACTCGTTCACCCACTTGCGCTTCACCCTGGTCGGCCGTTACTTCCACAACGGCGGCAACTGGGAGGACGGCAGCGAGCTGAACTTCGGCGACGGCAACTTCCGCGCACGTTCCAATGGCTGGGGTTATTACGCCGGCATCGGTTATCAGTTCTGAATCAAGGAGCAAACATGAAAGCAATGACGCGTGTATCACTGGCCGCTGCCACCCTGCTCTCGTCCCCCGCGTGGGCGACCGAGGCACCGATTCAACCGAAAGTGGTGCTGATCACCATGTTCGCCCCGGAGGCACAGCACTGGATCGATCGCCTCGAACTCAAGCAGGAAATCCGCGTACCGGGCCTGTCGGCCGAGTACCCGACCGTTCGCTGCAACACGCAGCAGGTGTGCCTGATGACGACCGGCATGGGCCAGACCAACGCCGCCGCCTCAACCCTGGCACTGGCGCTGTCGCCGAAATTCGACCTGCGCAAAAGCTACTTCCTGATTGCCGGGATTGCCGGCATCAGCCCGAAACACGGGACCATCGGTACCGCTGCGTGGGCGCATTATCTGGTCGAATTCGGCACCCAGTGGGAACTGGACTCGCGCGATGCACCCTCGAGCTGGCCGACCGGTTACCTCGGCATCAACACCAAAGGCCCGAACGAAAAACCACCGCTGGACTACAAGACCGAAGTCTTCGAACTCAACCCGAAACTGCAAGCCAAGGCCTTCGCCCTGAGCCACAAGGTCGAACTGAGCGAAAGCAAGGAGTCGGCCGAATGGCGCCTGAAATACCCGGCAGCACCGGCCAATCAGCCGCCGGTGGTCACCCGTTGCGACACGCTGGCGGGCAACACCTGGTTCTCCGGCACACGCCTGAGCGAACGCGCCGAGGTCTGGACCAAACTGCTGACCGACAACCAGGGCGAATACTGCACCACCCAACAGGAAGACAACTCCACCTACGAAGCCTTGCTGCGTGCCAGTCGCGAGGGCCTGGTGGACGTGCAGCGCCTCGCCGTGGTGCGCGCCGGCTCCGACTTCGACCGCCCGGCGCCGGGCGGCAGCGAAGTGGACAACCTGCTCAAGTACGCCGATCAGGGCGGATTTGTGCCGGCCCTGGAAAACCTCTATCGCACGGGTAATCCGCTGGTGCAGGACATCCTGAAAAACTGGTCGGCGTGGGAGAACGGCGTCCCGCAGTCCTGAAACCCACAAAGCCCTGTGGGTGCGAACGTGCTCCCACAGGGCTGTGTGATGACATGAACAACAGCGACGATCAGGGGATAAGAATCACTTTGTCACCGCTGCCCTGATTCACATCCGCATAGCGCGCGAGCCCTTCGACCAGAGGCGCTTCGACCAGCCCTTGCGGCAGTGGCAGCAGGTCTTCGTCGAAGAACCGGCCGAACTGCTCGAGCATCGCCGCGCAGGCTTCAACGCCGTACAGCAACGAGTTGATACCGACTACCGAACCGCCCTTGCGATACAGCGCCAGTGCCGGCAGTTGCACATGCCCGTCCACCGGCGCAGCGATGATCGCGATCCGCCCGAAGGGCGCCAATGCCGCGACAGAGGCCGGCAGCCAGAAACCGGTGGTGTCGAAGATCACATCGGCGCCACCGCGATACACCGCGTTGACCTGTGCACCCAGATCCTCGGGTTTATCCAGCTGAATCGTCTGATAACCCTGAGCCTGCAAGTCCTTGACCTGCTCCGGACGCCGCGCTGCCGCCAGCAACTGCGCGCCGCGCACCTTGGCCAACGCCAGCGCCGCCGTCGCCACCGCCCCGCCGCCAATCACCAGCAAACGGGTTTCGGCACTGACCAGACTGCGCTCCAGCGCATCCCACGCCGTGGTGTAAGGCACGCCGAGGCTGGCAGCCTGGGTGAAGCTCAAATGCGAAGGCTTGTGCGCCACGCCATTGGCCGGCAGTTTGACGAACTGCGCATGGGAGCCATCGGCAAAAAAGCCCAGCTCACGCCCGGTGCCCCAGACTTCCTGACCGATCAACGCCTGCGGCCCTTCGACCACCACACCGGCAAAGTCCCGACCGGGAATACGTGGCAGCGTGGTGTACGGGAAGCGCCCGAGCACGTTTTTCACGTCGCTGGGATTGAGGCCCGCCGCCTTGATCTGCACCAGCACATCGTCAGCCCCCGGCACCGGCGTCGGCACCTCGACGAAGCGCAGGGACGACAGCTCGCCGGTTTTATCGAATTGCAGTGCTTTCATGGAAATCTCCACCGAAGGAAAAAGACAGGATTCAGGACAGCCAGCCACTGACCAGTTGCCGGCCCATCGGCCACAACTGCTCGCCCGCCAGCATGCCCAGCAGGCCCACCAGCGCGATGGTCGGCGGCGCCGGAGAACGGACATCCAGCGCGCCATACAGCAGGCCGACACCCAGACCGACGCCCAGTGAAATCAGGTAATTCATGGGATCACTCCGCCACACAAAGGGAATGGGCAAAGTCTAGGGAAAGGCTGCGACCGGCATCGGCCAAGGACTTCTGAATTTCGGCCAAATCAGCCGGCGAGCGGCCCGCCATCGAACTGCGAAGGCGCGACACCCAGCTCCCGGCGGAACATGTCGCTGAAACTGCTCGGCGAATAACCCAGCTCACGGGCGATCGCGCTGACCGGCACGCCCTGGATCAACTCCGCCACCGCCGTCGCCAACTGCACCTGACGCCGCCACTCGGCGAAGCCCATGCCCAGCCCTTCCTTGAACAACCGCGCCAGGGTGCGCACGCTGGCCCCGGCGTTCTCGGCATGTTGCTCAAAAGGAATGTCCAGCGACGGCGCGGCCATCACCGCCTGACACAGACTCATCAACCGCCGGTCTGCATCGTCCGGCAACGGGATCTTCAGCTGTGAACGCCTTGCACGTTTCAGCTCCAGCAGCGCCAGCCCGACCAGCGCCTCGTAATACTCGGCATCTCCGCTGTCACCTTGCGCCACCAGCCCGACGATCAACTCGCGCAGCAAACCGCCGACCTCAATCACCTGCACCGTCTCATCCAGCGTCGCCGCCAGCGCCGGACGCAGATAGATATTGCGCATCTGCAAATCCGACACCACGCGAATCCCGTGCGGCACCCCCGGCGGCAACCACACCGCCCGCTGCGGCGGCACCACCAGCGCCTCGTGCGGCGTCTCGACCCACATCACCCCGCTCATCGCATACAGCAACTGGCCCCAGACATGCTCGTGCGGCTCGATGAACAACCCGCGCGGATAGGTGCGCGCCAGCGGCTGTACGGGCACATCGGTGTCAGTGAGGTCGGGAGGTGCGGCGAGGGCCATGTGGAACATTCATCGGGATTGGCGAAGGCGTCATGGTAACCAGTCAGCCCGGTCCCTCGCCATTGATAGATACCGTCGGACAATCCGAGTGAATTTTCCCGATGCCCAGCGATCCTTCTATTACCACAGGGAGGAAGACCGGCTTTATGAACAACGCAAAACTGTTTGTCATCGAATACACCCTTCACGGCGCGCCCAAGTCGTTCATTATCCGCTCGGACAGAATGGACAACACCGAGGCGTGGCACTGGGCAAGCTGCGACGCAGGGGTCGGCCGCATCCCGCGTTTCGGCCGGGAGAAAGTGCAAAAGACCAGCAAGCCGATGGCAGAAAAATTCGGCGTGGAAAACGTGACGTGGCGTCCGGCAAGCTAAGCTTGCGCGCAGCTGGGGATTATTTCGGGGGAACACACATGACAACCATCAACAGCCCGGCGCACCTGGACTATGGTCTGGACACGCTGTTTGGCCGCATGACCCGAAGCGTCGACTGTCCGGTGGGTCTGGAGCCCGTCGAAAATGATCCCTTCCGCTTCGCCCTGCGCGTGCCGGCGCCCTTGCCGCAAGACCTCGAAAAAGCCAAAACCGTCGTCGTCAGCGTTGAAGGCCGTCGGCTGCAAGGGACTGTCCGCCATATCGAACGGCTGGACGATGACAGCCTGAAACTGGAAGTGGAGCCTGACTAGGCTCCACGTTTTCATGGCTTGCGTTATTTAGGATGCGCGCAGTGGCATCCCTTGCCGGTACATGCTTCGCCGTCCTTATGGTGATGCGCGCAGGCTTCACAGCAATAGTGTTTACCGTGCGCCACATAAGCGTGGTCGCCTTCCTTGATCTTGCAATTACAGCCCGGGCAATCGCATTTTCTATCTGGCATGGGACAGACTCCTTCGGTGGTGGTTGTCTGAGACCTGAAGAACAGGTCGTACCACCAGTGTAGAAGCTGTCAGTCCGCCTGCCGCACACTGCTGCGATACATGAACACCAGCGCCAGCCCCAGGCAGACCATCGCCAGAATCCGCGCGCCCGACAGCTCCATGGCGGGGTTGCCCAGCCAACCGAAATTGTCGATCAACATCCCCATTCCCAACTGCCCGACAATCACCGCCACCGTCGCCACCGCAGTACCGATGCGCGGCACCGCACCCACCATGACCATCATGTACACCACGCCGAACAGTGCACCGCTGAGCTGCCATTTCGGTACGTCCAGCAGGCTGATCGCCTGGGCCGGTTCGAAAAACAGGATGAGCAGCCCCGTACTCACGGCGCCGACCGCAAACGTCAACAGGCTACTGCGCAGCACCCCAACGGTCTCCCCCAGCCGCCCGTTGATCGCCGCCTGCACACTCAACACCGCACCGGCCAACACCACCACCGCCAACAAAATAACCAGACTCATCACTCACCCCCGCGCAATCAAAACCAAAGCCGCCACAATCAACCCCAACGCCAGCCACCGTTCACCGTTGACCTTCTTGCGCGTAGCGCCAAACCAGCCGAAATGGTCGATCAGCACACTCTTGCCGACCTGCCCGGACAGAATCGCGATCATGGTCATGGCGATGCCGATATGCGGCGTGGCCAGCGTCAACACCACCACGTACATCGGCCCCAGAAACCCGCCGATCAACTGCCAGCGCGGCAGGTCGGTCAACGCCGGCCCCTTCTGTGGCCCCGCAAACAGCAACAGCAAAAACAGAATCGCCGACCCGACCCCGAAGATGCTCAAGGTCGCCCACAAATGCCCGACCTGCTCACCCAAGGGCCCGAGCAATCCGGCCTCCACCGACAAACCCATGCCGGCCATGATCACCAGCGGCAACAGCAACAAACGCAAACCAGGCCGGGCAACCGGGGCCGGCGCGGCACTCACTTCATCAAACGACTGCATCGGAAAACCTCTGAGGAAAACGATGGCGCGGATTATCGGCTGGCGCAGCTGTGCGATAAATGGGAGCATCCGGACAACACTTTTGCGCAACTCGCACAGCAGGACAGACGATGCACGGGCTCAACGAACTGGGATTCAAGGCGCTAAGGCTGTTTGTGGCGGTGCTCGACCACGGCAGTTTTTCCGAAGTCGCCCGCCGCGAGGGTGTGGCGCCCTCGTCGATTTCCCGGCAGATCCAGTTGATGGAACAGGCGCTGAACCAGCAATTGCTCTACCGTCACACCCGCGCGGTCACGCCGACCGAAGCCGGGCGCATGCTCGGCCATCACGCGCGGCTGGTGCTGGTGCAACTGGAGGAGGCCGAACAGGCCTTGCAGGAACAGCAAAGCGAACCGACCGGCCTGGTACGGATCAACGCCCCGGTGGTGTTCGGCCAGCGTCACCTCACGCCATGGCTCGGGCGATTGTGCGAGCGCTATCCGAAGCTGCAACTGGACATCCAGCAGACCGACCACTACATCGATCCGCTGCAGGAAGGCGCCGACCTGCTGTTCCGCATCGGCCCGCTGCACGACTCGAGCATGCAGGCGCGGATTTTGGCGCCGCACCGTTTTCAGGTCGCGGCCAGCCCGGCGTATCTCAAGCGTTTCGGCGCGCCCCGACATCCCGAAGACCTCGCCCGCCACCAGTGTCTGGCCTACAAGGGCGCGACCGGCCAGCAACGCTGGTTCTTCCGTCAGGATCAGGGCGAGTGGACGCCGTATGCAGTCAAGGGCCCGATCACCGGTAACCACGCGGACACGCTGACCCAGGCCGCTGTGCAAGGACTGGGGCTGGTGATGTTTCCGTCATGGCTGATCGGTGAAGCGGTGCGTGAGGGCACGCTGGTGCCGTTGCTGGGGGAGTATCAGGTGTCGAACAGCGTGGAGCCGCAGCAGATTGCGGTGCTGTGGCCGGGGAGCCGGCGGTTGTCGGTGAAGGTGCGGACGGTGATTGATTTCTTTGTTGAGTGTTTTGGCGAGGTGCCGTATTGGGACAGACCCTGATGATCTGTCCCGACAACGCCATCAGATACGGAACTGCCCCACCAACTTCCCAAGCCGCTGCCCCAACTCCGCCAGACTGCGCGAAGTCTGCGCCCCCAACTGTGTCTCATCCGCCACGTTATCCACCGCCACCGCAATCTGATGCACGCTGCGGTTGATCTCTTCCGCCACCGCCGTCTGCTCTTCAGCGGCGCTGGCAATCTGAGCATTCATCGAGTTGATCGTCGCAATCAGATCCGCCATCGCATCCAGCGACGCCCCCGCCTGATTGGCCTGGGCCGACGTACCGTCACCCGCCTCGCTGGAACGGCGCATCGCTTCAACCGCCGACTGCGTCCCCGCTTGCAAGCGATCGATCATCCCCTGGATTTCCTGAGTGCTGATCTGTGTGCGCGACGCCAGCGCCCGCACCTCGTCCGCCACCACCGCAAACCCGCGTCCGGCCTCACCGGCCCGGGCCGCTTCGATCGCGGCGTTGAGCGCCAGCAGGTTGGTCTGTTCGGCAATCGAGCGGATCACCCCGAGTACGCCGACAATCGACGACACGTCCTGTTGCAGGCTGTCGAGGGACACGCCGCTGCTGCGGATGTCGTCCACCAGCGCATGAATCTGTTTGATGCTGCCGGCCACCACGCGTTTGGCGGTCTGACCTTCTTCGTCGGTCTGCTGCGCGGCGACGGCAGCGTTCTGCGCGCTCTTGGCGACTTCCTGGGCGGCGGCGGACATTTCGTTGATCGCCGTGGCCACCTGATCGGTTTCGTGGCGTTGACGCTCCATGGCCTGATCGGAGCGCTGGGCCTGATCCGAGACTTGCGTCACCAGTCCGGTCAGTTGCGAGGTCATCTCGGTGATTTGACGCACCAGGCCGTGGATTTTGTCGACAAAGCGGTTGAACGAGCCGGCCAGTTCGCCGAGTTCGTCCTGGCTGGTGATGGTCAGGCGCCGCGTCAGGTCGCCCTCGCCCGCCGCGATGTCATCGAGGTTGGCTTTCATCAGGGTCAGCGGTCGCAGGATGGTATTGGCCAGCAGCATTCCCGCCGCCGCGATCACCAGCAGCACCACCACCGCCACGCCGACGATGCTCAGCACCACGCCCTGCATGCGTTCCTGCACCTTGGCCTCGACCACCGCCACTTGCGCTTCGATGCCATCGAGGTTGACCGACGTACCGACCGCCATGTCCCACTTCGCCAGGTATTCGGTGTAGCCGAGTTTCGGCACCAGTACTTGCGCGTTGCCCGGCAGCGGCGAGCTGTATTGCAGGTAGTGGGTGCCGTCCTTCGCGACTTTCACCAGGTCGCGATTGACGTAGACGCCGTTCGGGTCGCGGTTGTCCTTGAAGCTTTTGCCCACGCCTTCAGGATCGTTGGCCTTGAACAGGCGCACGGTCTCGGAGTCGTAGCCGAAAAAGTAGCCGTCCTTGCCGTACTTGATGCTCGACAGCAGTTTGATCGCTTGCGCCCGCGCCTCGGCGTCACCGGGAGCGGCAGCGTCGTACAACGGTTTGATGGTGGTCATGGCCACCGCGACATAGCTGGCCAGGGTGGCCTTGGCGTCGCCAAGCAGGCGTTCGCGAGTCTGTTCGACTTCCTTGCGCGCCTGTTCCTGGAGGATGAACAGCGTGGTCAGACTGATCACCAGCGCAAAGAGCAAGACCGGAAGGACGGCGAGGGACAGGACTTTAGCCTTGAGACTCAGGCGCATAGGGAACTCACTTTTTTGGTTTTGTTGGCGTGGTTACAGGCTATAACGGCACGCGAAACCAAAAGTTGAGCTGCAGCTTGAGATCGTTCCCACGCGGACGGCTCGACGCAGATCGTTCCCACGCTCTGCGTGGGAATGCCTCTTGTGACGCTCTGCGTCACGCTTTGGAACGCGGAGCGTCCCGGGCTGCATTCCCACGCGGACGGCTCGACGCCTCGACGTGGGAACGATCAACAATCAAGTCAGAGGACCATTGCGGCCACCCAGCCGAACGCCAGCAGCGGCAAGTTGTAGTGCAGGAAGGTCGGGACCACGGTGTCCCAGATGTGATGGTGCTGGCCGTCGATGTTCAGACCGGAGGTCGGGCCGAGGGTCGAGTCGGACGCGGGCGAACCGGCATCGCCCAAGGCACCGGCCGTGCCGACGATGCAAACGATGGCGATCGGACTGAAGCCCAGTTGCACGCACAGCGGCACGAAAATCGCCGCCAGGATCGGCACCGTCGAAAACGACGAGCCGATGCCCATGGTCACCAGCAGCCCGACCAGCAGCATCAGCAAGGCACCGATGCCCTTGCTGTGATTGATCCACGACGCCGAAGACTCGACCAGCGTCTGCACCTCGCCAGTGGCCTTCATCACTTCGGCGAATCCGGATGCGGCGATCATGATGAAGCCGATCATCGCCATCATCTTCATGCCTTCGGTGAACAGATCATCCGTCTCGCGCCATTTGACGATGCCCGACGCCGAAAAGATCAGGAAACCGGACAGCGCCCCGATAATCATCGAGTCCAGCAGCAGCTGAATAATGAAGGCCGCCGCAATGGCGACACCGGCGATCAACAGGCTTCGCGGGTTGTATTGCACCGCCACCTGCTCGACCTGCTCGATTTTTCCCAGGTCGTAGACGCGCTTCTTGCGATAGCTGATGAATGCCATGCCCAGGCCGGCCAGCATGCCCAGTGCCGGAATGCCCATGGCATGCGTGACGTTGATGCCGCTGATGTCCACGCCGCTGCGGGCAACGTTGGCCAACAGGATCTCGTTGAGAAAAATGTTGCCGAAGCCCACTGGCAAGAACATGTACGGCGTGATCAGGCCGAAAGTCATGACGCAGGCGATCAGCCGGCGATCCAGTTGCAACTTGGTCAGGACATAGAGAAGCGGCGGCACCAGCAGCGGAATGAACGCGATGTGAATCGGCAGGATGTTCTGCGAAGCGATCGCCACCACCCACAGCAGGCCGATCAGCAGCCATTTGACGCTGCCACCACCGCTCGCATGCTGGCGGTCGACCATCGCCAGGGCCTTGTCGGCCAGCGCATGGGCCAGGCCGGACTTGGCAATCGCCACGGCGAAAGCGCCGAGCAACGCGTAGGACAACGCCACCGTCGCCCCGCCACCCAGGCCACTGTTGAACGCCTTGAGCGTGGCGTCGATGCCCAGACCACCGGTCAGGCCACCGACCAGCGCACCGACGATCAACGCGATCACTACATGCACCCGGGACAGGCTGAGGATCAGCATGACGCCGACCGCAGCAATCACTGCATTCATTTCACTACCTCAAAAACACGACGGTGAAGCCATCCACCGCCAGACAGGATGAGTCCGGCCGGCAAGCCACGCGGCTCGCCAGCGGATTTGCATAGAGGGTCTTATTAGAAGGGCGCGCACTGTGCCGCAGAGCGGGCGCAGTGTCAAAGCGAGCGGTCGCGGCACTGTGTAACTTTCCATGATCAGACTGCTGAAGGTGGCATATCGGCCACAACATGCGTCAATTCGCCGTATTGCATTTACGCCATAAAGAAACTCGAAACGCGGCCGTTACAGTGCAAAGTCTCAGATATTTATCGAATAAGGACGTCTCCATGTCGCTCAGACAACTTTCCATCCAATGGAAAATCACCCTGCTCGCCGGGCTCTGCCTGGCCGGTATCGTGACCCTGTTGGTGGGTCTTTCGCTGTATCGCATGGAGCACAGTTCCGAACTGGTAAAGGCTTCGAGCATGGAAATGCTCACCGAGTCGGCCCAGGCCCGCATCGAATCCCAGGGCGAAGTCCAGGCGGCGGGCATTCGCCAGCAATTCATGGACGCCTATCAATATGGTCATGGTTTTTCGCGTCAGGTGCTGTTCCTGCGCGAACAGGCCGAGAAGCGCTTTCTGGACGCTTTCGACCTGCGTGAGGACATGACCCGTCAGGTGAAATCGGCGCTGCAGGCCAACCCGGATCTGCTCGGCCTGTCGCTGGTGTTCGAAGCCAACGCGCTGGACGGCAAAGACGAGCTATTTGCCGGGCAAGCTGAATTGGGCAGCAACGACAAGGGCCGCTTCGCCCTGTACTGGTCGCAACCGACACCGGGCAAAGTGACCTCCATGGCCCTGCCGGAAAGCGACATAGCCGACACCAGCACCGGCCCCAGCGGCCAGGCGGCCAACGCCTGGTTCACCTGCCCGCGCACCACGCTCAAGCCGTGCGTGATCGAACCCTACTTTTATGTGATCGACGGGCAAAAGGTGCTGATGACCAGCATCGTGTTCCCGCTGATGGTCAACGGCAAAGTCATCGCCTCGCTGTCGGTGGACATCAACCTCAACAGCCTGCAAGCAATCAGCCAGAGCGCGAGCAAAAAGCTCTACGACGGCCAGACTGCCGTGAGCATCATCAGCCCCGCCGGCCTGCTTGCCGGTTACAGCCCGGACGCCAACAAACTCAGCCAGCGTCTCGATGCCGTGGACACCGCCAGCGGCGCCGAACTGCTGCGTCTGCTTGCGTCGAGCCAAACCGTCAGCAGCCTGCACAGCAACGCGCAGTTGAAAGTGCTGTCGCCGTTCCAGCCGATTCCTGGCGGCCCGTCGTGGGGCGTGCTGCTCGATGTGCCGGAAAAAGTCTTGGTAGAACGCGCCGAAGCGCTCAAGCAACAACTGGATGCCAGCAACACCTCGGGCACCCTGATCGAACTGAGCCTGGGCGTACTCGCCGCGCTGATCGGCCTGTTGCTGGTGTGGCTGATGGCACGCAGCGTGACCAGGCCGATCCTTGGCGTAGCGCACATGCTGGAAGACATCGCCAGCGGTGAAGGCGACCTGACCCGGCGTCTGGCCTACGACAAGAAAGACGAACTCGGCCAGTTGGCCGGTTGGTTCAACCGCTTCCTCGACAAGCTGCAACCGATCATCGCCGAGGTGAAACGCTCGGTGCAGGATGCGCGCAACACCGCCGACCAGTCTTCGGCGATTGCGACCCAGACCAGCGCCGGCATGGAGCAGCAATACCGTCAGGTCGATCAGGTCGCCACCGCGTCCCACGAAATGAGCGCCACCGCCCAGGACGTGGCCCGCAGTGCGGCACAAGCCGCCGAAGCCGCCAAGGATGCCGACCGCGCCACGCGTCAGGGCCTGACCGTGATCGACCGCACCACCGCCAGCATCGACACCCTCGCCGCCGACATGAGCGCCGCCATGGTGCAGGTCGAAGGCCTGGCCGCCAACAGCGAGAAGATCGGCACGGTACTGGAAACCATCCGCGCCATTGCCGAGCAGACCAACCTGCTGGCCCTGAACGCCGCCATCGAAGCCGCCCGCGCCGGTGAAGCCGGCCGCGGTTTTGCGGTGGTCGCCGACGAAGTGCGCAACCTCGCCCGCCGCACCCAGGAATCGGTGGAAGAAACCCGCCAGGTCATCGAGCAATTGCAGAACGGTACCCAGGACGTGGTCGGTTCGATGGGCAACAGCCATCGTCAGGCCCAGGGCAGCGTCGAACAGGTCGGCCAGGCCGTCACCGCACTGCGCCAGATCGGCGATGCGGTGACAGTAATCAGCGACATGAACCTGCAGATCGCCAGCGCTGCCGAAGAGCAGAGCGCGGTGGCCGAAGAGATCAACAACAACGTGGCGACGATTCGTGATGTGACGGAGTCGCTGTCGGGGCAGGCGAATGAATCGGCTCGGGTGAGTCAGTCGCTCAATAGTCTGGCGAATCAGCAGCAGAGTTTGATGGATCAGTTTCGCGTGTGACGCTCAGGCCCGCTCACCACAAACCTTGTGGGGGCGGGCTCACCGCCGAGGCAACTGAATCTGCACCTTCAACCCGCCCCACTCGCTTTCGCCCAGCACCAGCACCCCGCCCCACGTTTCGACAATATCCCGCACAATCCCCAGCCCCAAGCCATGCCCATGGGTCTGCTCATCCAGCCGCGTCCCCCGGCTGAACACCTGGGCCCGCTGCGCCTCGGGAATCCCCGGCCCGTCATCTTCCACGCTCAACACAAAACCTTCAGCCGTCTCGACCACACTCAACCGCACCTCGGCATCCGCCCATTTGCAGGCGTTGTCCAGCAGGTTGCCCAGCAGTTCCAGCAAATCTTCACGATCCCACGGCAATTGCAGGCCCGAAGGAGCCACGTAACTCAAATCCAGATGTTCGCCATGAATCATGTTCAACGTCGACAGCAGCCCCGGCAGCTCGGCGTCGCAATCGAACAACGCCCCCGGCAGCGCATCGCCGGCCAGGCGCGCGCGGTTGAGCTCGCGATTCAGCCGTTGCTGAACCTGTTCCAGTTGTTCCTTGAGGATCTTGCGCAATTGCGGATGTGCATCGAGCTGTTCACTCGACGCCAGGCTGAGCAGCACCGCCAGCGGAGTTTTCAGCGCATGCCCAAGATTGCCCAAGGCATTGCGCGAACGCTTGAGGCTGTCTTCAGTGTGCGCCAGCAAATGGTTGATCTGCGCCACCAGGGGCTCCAGTTCCGCCGGCACTTGCTCATCGAGTTGTGAACGTTGGCCCTGCTGCAACTGGGCGATCTGTTCACGAGCCTTCTCCAGCGGCCGCAATGCGCGGCGCACGGTCAGGCGTTGCAACAGCAGAATCAGTAACAACCCGGCCAGCCCGAGGCCGAGACCGATCTGCCGCATGCGCTGGAAGCTCTCGCGCACCGGCGTGTAATCCTGGGCCACGCTGATGGAAATCGACTGACCGAGCCGTCGATAGTCCGAACGCAGCACCAATAATTGCTGACCGTCCGGCCCCAATTGCAGGTTGCTGTGCAGACCAGGGTGTTCAAGCATCGGCAGTTCCTGATCCCACAGCGAGCGGGAACGCCAGTGGCTGTCGGCGAAATCGATACGGAAGTAGTGCCCGGAAAACGGCCGCTGATACGCCGGCGACAAGTGCCGCTCATCCAGTTGCAGCCCCTGCGGGCCACGCACCAGCGCCACCAGCAGGTTTTCACTGTCGTTGCGCAGACCCGCTTCGAGGTAACGCTGCAAGCCCACTTCGAACAGCCACAGGCTGGTTTGCACCAGCACCAGGCCGACGATCACCATCACGCTGATCAGCCCCAGGCTCAAACGGCGCTGGATCGATCTCACGAAGCCTGTCCGCCAAACAGATAACCCTGACCACGACGGGTTTCGATCACGCTTTTGCCGAGTTTGCGCCGCAGGTGATTGACGTGGACTTCAAGCACGTTGGAATCGCGCTCGGTCTCACCGTCGTAGAGGTGTTCGGCGAGGTGGCTTTTGGAAAGAATCTGCTCGGGATGCAGCATGAAGTAGCGCAGCAGACGGAATTCGGCAGCGGTCAGCTGAATGTCGGCACCGTCGCGCACGACACACTGGCGGCCCTCGTCCAGGTGCAGACCGGCGGCCTTGAGCGTCGGCTGGTTGGCCTGCCCCTTGGAGCGACGCAGCAGCGACTGGATGCGCAGATACAGTTCTTCGGGGTGGAAGGGTTTGGTCAGGTAATCGTCGGCACCGGCCTTCAGGCCTTCAATACGCTCGGCCCAGGAATCGCGGGCGGTGAGAATAAGCACCGGAATCGTCAGACCGCCGGCGCGCCATTGCGTCAGCACCTCCAGCCCCGGCACGCCGGGCAGACCGAGGTCGAGGACGATCAGGTCGTAGGGCTCGCTGCTGCCCTGGTAGACCGCATCGCGCCCGTCCGCCAGCCAGTCCACCGCATAGCCTTGACGTTGCAGGCCGGCGAGCAGTTCGTCGGCCAGCGGTACGTGGTCTTCCACCAGAAGCAAGCGCATCGGTCAATCTTCCTTGTCTTTGATCAGGTTGCCGGTGGCGGCCTCGAAATGCAGCTCGCGAGCCACACCTTCGACGGTCAGCAGCTCGACTTCATAAATGTAGACGTCGTGCTTCTCTTCAAGCTCGGCTTCCAGCAGTTTCGCCTCGGGGTAGCGCTCCATTGCCTTATGCAGCACTTGCTCCAGCGGCAAAATCACGCCCTGCTGACGCAGGCGCAGGGCTTCGTCCTGATTGAGGTCGCGCGCCAGCGTCACCGAGCAGAATGCAACGAGCGCCAGGGCCAGAAGGCCCGTGGCGCGCGTCGATGAATCAGGTAAAAACGATTTCATTAAGTGTCCTGATGGTCCTTGCGCAGCAGCCCGTCGCTTGCGTCCAGTTCCAGCTCCCATTCCACACCTTGCGAGTCTTTCAGCTCGATCTGGTACAGGTAAATGCCATAGCGCTTTTCCAGTTCGATATCGATCAGGGTCGAACCCGGATGGCGCGCCCTGGCCGTGGCCATGACGGTTTCAATCGGCACAATGGTACCAGCGTCGATCAGTTTCCGGGCTTCATCTGCGAGCAGGTCGCGGGTATGAGCACGGTTGGCGGTTAGACCAAACAGCAGGAACGCGATGAACAGGCCCGCGAGGATTTTCATGGGGATCTCCGTCTGTGAGGTGGTGCTTCCTTTGTGGCCACCTTAGCGCCGGGAACTTAACTGAAACTGAATGGCCATCATCGGGCCTGCTCCTGCAGATCTGGCAACATGTGCTTATAATCTTTCGCTTGCTAACGATCGAGATCGGTATGACCGCCATTCACATCAAGTTCCCGTCCCTCACCCTCAAGGCCGGCCCCCGGGCCATGGCGCGCATTCGTGCCCAAGGCCTGAACGCCGCCGACGTCGGCACCCTGCCCGGCGCTGCCGGCGGGCCCAAGGCGCTGGGAATTCAGGGGCTGGATCTGGCGCTGTTCGGCGAGTGGTTGCCGGCCGCGCCGCGTGAGCGTTCGCTGATCGGTGCATCGGTCGGTTCCTGGCGTTTCGCCAGCGCCTGTCTGCCGGACGCCGCCGAAGGCATCCGTCGCCTCGGTCAGTTGTACACCGAGCAGAACTTCAACAAAGGCGTGACCATCAGCGACGTCAGCCGCAGTTCGCAGCGCATGCTCGATGACCTGCTCGACGGGCGCGACGCCAGCCTTCTGACCAACGCCCATTACCGCTTGAACATCATGGTGGTCAAAAGCCACGGCGGGCTGGCGGACGACCATCGCGGCCGGCTCGGGCTGGCGCTGGGCTCGGTGATCGCCGACAACCTGCGGGGCCGCGCGCGATTGTCGCGGCACTTCGAACGGCTGATCATCCACGACCCGCGCCTGGCGCCGCCGGTACATGCGCTGAATGACTTCCCGTCGCGATTCGTCGCCCTCGATGCCACAAACCTGCGTCAGGCGCTGCTGGCGTCGGGTTCGATCCCGATGGTCATGGAGGGCGTGCGCGACCTGCCGGGCGCCGGTGCCGGCACCTTCCGCGACGGCGGCTTGCTAGACTATCACCTCGACCTGCCCTACAGCGGCGACGGCATCGTGCTCTATCCGCACTTCACCGACCGGGTGATTCCGGGCTGGTTCGACAAGACCCTGCCGTGGCGCAAAGCTTCGGTGGAGCGTCTGCAGGACGTGCTGTTGCTCGCGCCCTCCAAGGAATACCTGGCGCGCCTGCCCTACGGCAAACTTCCCGACCGTAACGACTTCAAGCGCTTCATGGGCGACGCGCCGAGCCGGCAGAAATACTGGCGCGCGGCGATGGACGAGAGCCGCCGACTGGGCGACGAATTCCTTGAACTGACTGCCAATGGTCGCCTCGCCGAGCGCTTGCTGACCCTTTAGTCAGCACAGCCCTGGACAAGCTGGTAAACTCGCCGCCTGCCCGAATTCGCTGCGGCGAACGCCATCTGAACAGAGCTGAAATCACTGTGGAAATTTTCAAAGAGTTCACTTTCGAATCCGCCCACCGCCTGCCCCACGTACCGGACGGCCACAAGTGCGGACGCCTGCATGGTCACTCGTTCAAAGTGGCGATTCACCTGAGCGGCGACATCGACCCGCACACCGGCTGGATCCGTGATTTCTCCGAGATCAAGGCGATTTTCAAGCCGCTGTACGAGCGACTGGATCACAACTACCTGAACGACATTCCGGGTCTCGAGAACCCGACCAGCGAAGTGCTGGCCAAATTCATCTGGAATGAATTGAAGCCCCTGCTGCCGGAACTCAGTGCGATCCGCATCCACGAGACCTGCACCAGCGGCTGCATCTATCGCGGCGAGTAACCGATCCTGAAGTCGCCGAAAAGCCCTGTGGGAGCGAGCTTGCTCGCGATAGCGGTTTGCCAGTGAAGCAAGTGTTGCCTGACACGGCGCCTTCGCGAGCAAGCTCGCTCCCACAGGGATAGAAGGCGCCTCAGTGTTTGAATAACAGCCCCCGAGGCTGTTTTTTTACGCCTATGCTTTTTGGCTCGAAACCGCCAAGAGGACAGGCCCATGACGGACTGGCTGCTGGATCAGGTCTTTGACTTCAACGGGCGACAGATTCGCCACGGGGTGCGCGGCGACGGCCCGCCGCTGGTGTTCGTACACGGCACGCCATTCTCTTCTTACGTGTGGCACCGCATCGCGCCGCACTTTTTCGCCACGCACCGCGTGCACTACTTCGACCTGCTGGGCTACGGGCAATCCGAGCAACCGGACGCCGATGTCTCCCTCGGCGTGCAGAACGAATTGCTCGTGCGGTTACTGGACCACTGGAATCTGCAACGCCCGGACGTGGTCGCCCACGACTTCGGCGGCGCCACCGTGTTGCGCGCGCATCTGCTCAACGGCAAGGATTACCGCAGCCTGACCCTGATCGACCCGGTGGCGCTGACGCCGTGGGGTTCGCCGTTCGTGCAGCACGTGCGCCAGCATGAAGCGGCGTTCAGCGGCCTGCCGGATTACATCCAGCGCGCCATTGTCCCGACCTATATTCGCGGGGCGATTCACCGGGACATTCCGGATGATGAACAGGCGCCCTACGTACAGCCGTGGCTGGGTGATCCGGGGCAAGCGGCGTTCTACCGGCAGATCGCGCAGATGGATCAGCGCTACACGCTGGAAGCGCAGCCGCTGTACCCGACGATCCGCTGCCCGGTGCAGATTCTCTGGGGTGAAGAGGATCAGTGGATTCCCATCGAACGCGGGCGCGAGTTGCACAAGCTGATTCCCGGATCGCAGTTTCACCCGATCCCGAATGCCGGGCACCTGGTGCAGGAGGATGCGCCTGAAGCCATTGTTGCCGCCCTGCTGCGGTTCCTCTGACCCCATTGCGCGCGCCGGTGGGAACAGCCCTGCTCCCACATGGTTCGGCAGGACGCCCCATGCACTGCTTTCGCGCCGATCACCCGTGTCTCGTCTATAAATACCCGCAACATCGCGTTTGGCACGACCGCTGCAACCTCTTCGCGTCCTCCCCTTTCCAGCAAGGAACGCCCCATGACGCAAAACGATCCCGGCAACGATTACCCCCTCAGCGAAGTGCCGATGCACGCGCGCAAAGGCCTGGCCTCCACGGCGATGGTGCTGCTCGGCTTCACCTTTTTCACCGCGACCATGTTTGCCGGCGGCAAGCTCGGCGTGGCGTTCAACTTCGGCGAGATGCTCGCCGTCATCGTCATCGGCAACCTGCTGCTCGGCGTGTACGCCGCAGGCCTCGGATACATCGCCTTCAAGAGCGGCCTGAATTCGGTGCTGATGGGACGCTTCTGCTTTGGCGAAGTCGGCAGCAAGCTCAGCGACCTGATCCTCGGGTTCACCCAGATCGGCTGGTACGCCTGGGGCACCGCGACAGCCGCCGTGGTGCTCGGCAAATATTTCGATCTGAACGAAGGCACGGTGCTGGGGCTGATGGTGCTGTTCGGTCTGGTGTTCTGCGCCACGGCGTATGTCGGTTATCGCGGGCTGGAGATCCTGTCGTACATCGCGGTGCCGGCGATGATGTTGCTGCTGATGCTGTCGATGTGGGTCGCCACGGTGAAAGTCGGCGGCCTCGACGGATTGCTCAGCGTCGTACCCAGCGGTTCGCTGGACTGGTCGACCGCCATCACGCTGGTGTTCGGCACCTTCGTCAGCGGTGCGACCCAGGCCACCAACTGGACGCGTTTTTCCCGTTCGGCGCGGGTCGCGGTGCTGGCCAGCCTGATCGGTTTTTTCATCGGTAACGGCCTGATGGTGCTGATCGGTGCCTATGGCGCAATCGTCTACCAACAACCCGACGTGGTCGAAGTGCTGCTGTTGCAGGGCTTCGCCATGGCGGCGATGGCAATGCTGTTGCTGAACATCTGGAGCACCCAGGACAACACCATCTACAACTTCGCCGTCGCCGGTTGCAACCTGCTGCGCACCGGTCGCCGCAAGACCGTGACCCTGGCCGGCGCGGTGATTGGCACGGTGCTCGCGCTGCTGGGCATGTACGACATGCTGGTGCCTTATCTGATCCTGCTCGGCACGGTGATCCCGCCGATTGGCGGCGTGATCATGGCCGACTTTTTCTTCCGCTGGCGCGGACGTTATCCGCGTCTGGCCGACGCACGGTTACCGGCGTTCAACTGGCCGGGGCTCGCGGCTTACGCGGCCGGAACCGTCGCGGCGTTCGGCTCGCCGTGGGTCGCGCCGCTGGTCGGGATCGCCGTTGCCGCGTTAACGTATATCGCAGTGACCGGCCTGCTCGGCGCCCGCAACGCGGCCGCCCCTCTACAAGATCTATAAAAGGATTCGCCCGATGCACATCATCAACGCCCGACTGCGCAACCAGGAAGGTCTGCACGAATTGCACCTCGAAGACGGCCTGATCCGCAGCATCGCGCGCCAGACCGAAGCGCCGACCCTGGGCCCCGACGACCTCGACGCCGGCGGCAATCTGGTGGTGCCGCCCTTCGTCGAGCCGCACATCCACCTCGACGCCACCCTGACCGCCGGCGAGCCGCGCTGGAACATGAGCGGCACGCTGTTCGAAGGCATCGAATGCTGGGGCGAACGCAAGGTCACCATCACCCAGGAAGACACCAAAACCCGGGCCAGGAAAACCATTCAGACGTTGGCCGCCCACGGCATCCAGCACGTGCGCACCCACGTCGACGTCACCGACCCGCAACTCACCGCGCTCAAGGCGATGCTCGAAGTGCGCGAGGAAAGCCGTCATCTGATCGACCTGCAAATCGTCGCGTTCCCACAGGAAGGCATCGAGTCGTTCAGCAATGGCCGCGAACTGATGGAAGAAGCGATCCGCATGGGCGCGGACGTGGTCGGCGGGATTCCGCATTTCGAGTACACCCGCGATCAGGGCGTCAGCTCGGTGAAATTCCTGATGGACCTGGCCGAGCGCACCGGCTGTCTGGTGGACGTGCACTGCGACGAAACCGACGACCCTCATTCGCGCTTCCTCGAGGTGCTGGCCGAAGAGGCTCGCAGCCGCGACATGGGCGCGCTCGTGACCGCCAGCCACACCACCGCGATGGGCTCCTACGACAACGCCTACTGCGCCAAACTGTTCCGTCTGCTCGGGCATTCGGGGATCAGTTTTGTCTCCTGCCCGACCGAAAGCATTCACCTGCAAGGGCGCTTCGACAACTTCCCGAAACGCCGGGGCGTGACTCGCGTCAACGAACTGCTCGAAGCCGGGATGAACGTCTGCTTCGGTCAGGACTCGATCGTCGATCCGTGGTATCCGCTGGGCAACGGCAACATCCTGCGGGTGCTCGAAGCCGGCCTGCACATCTGCCACATGCTCGGCTACCGCAACCTGCAAAGCGCGCTGGATCTGGTCACCGACAACAGCGCCAAAGCCATGCACCTCGGTGAACGCTACGGTCTGGAACAGGGCCGCCCGGCCAACCTGCTGATCCTCTCGGCGGACAGTGACTACGAAGTGATCCGCAGTCAGGGCCTGCCGCTGTATTCGATCCGCAACGGCAAGGTGCTGATGAAACGGCAGATGCCGGTGGTGGAGTTCATGGAGGGTTGAGCAGCGGTTATGGTTCGCAGCGGTTTTATCGCGAAAGGTTAGCGCCAGCCTGTCAGATCTGACAGGCGACAACTGCTGCGAGCCGGCTCACAGTAAGCCCCAAGGGATCCATCGTTCCCGGGGGGACGACCATGAAAGGGACTTCACCATTTCGCCTGAGCTTCGCTGTCTGCCTGATGATCGCCACAACGGCAGCGGCGATGGCTGGCGTTCGCAACGGCAGCGGTGAAGAAATCCTGTTGCAGGGCTTTCACTGGAACTCAAGCCGCAATCAAACACCTTGGTATTCGGTACTTGCGCAACAGGCGACGACCATTGGCAAAGATGGATTCACCCTTGTCTGGTTCCCGCCACCCTGGATGGATAAATCAAGCTGGTCCAACAGCCAGGCTCAGACTTCCGGTGGTGGCGAAGGCTATTTCTGGAGCAACTTCGACAAGAACAGCGAATATGGCAGCGATCAGCAACTCAAGGCGGCGGCGTCAGCTCTGAAGAATGCCGGAGTAAAAGTCGTCTACGACGTGGTGCCCAATCACATGAGCGACCAAGCGGTCTATTCCATGTTCCCCCGTGGGAGCAATGAGTGGCGGCATGACTGCGCGCAATGTGACGAAGGCGACGCGTTCATGGATGGCGCCGCGGATCTGAACACCGCTCACCCAACAGTCTTCGACGCCTTCAAAAAAGAATTCAGCAACTTGCGCGATAACTATGGTGCTGAAGGCCTGCGCTTTGACTTCGTCCGTGGTTATGCACCGGAAACGGTGGATCGCTGGATGAACGCCTTCGGCAACCAGCAGTTCTGCGTCGGCGAAAACTGGAAGGGCCCCGACGAATACCTGCAGGGCGATTGGCGACGCAGTGCAAGCTGGCAGGATGTGCTCAAGGACTGGTCGGATCGCTCGCATTGCACAGTGTTCGATTTTGCCCTGAAGGAGCGCATGCAGAACGGCTCACTCGCCGATTGGCGCCACGGTTTGAATGGCAATCCGGATCCCGCCTGGCGCGCAATCGCAGTAACCTTCGTCGACAACCACGATACCGGTTACTCACCTGGCGCCTACGGCGGCCAGCATCATTGGGCGTTGCCCGATCCTCAGGTCAATCTTGCTTACGCCTACATCCTCAGCAGTCCCGGCACACCGACCGTGTACTGGCCGCACATGTACGACTGGCAGCGCGATCAACTGATCCGGGAATTGATCAAACTGCGCAAGGCCGCCGGTGTCCGCGCGGATTCGCCGGTTCGCTTCAACACCGCCTATAAGGGGCTGGTCGCCACCACACAGGGCGTGCGCGGCACATTGGTGATCGCCCTGAAATCCGATCTGCAGCAGCTGCCACAGGGCCTGGGCACGCCGACATTGAGCTGGGATAACGGCGATATCCGGATCTGGACCGGCCCTGTCGAACCTGCGACGGTGGCAGTCAACGTGCATTGCGACAACGCCAATCCGCAACCGGGCGAAAGCGTCTATGCAGCGGGTTCATCGCTGGAGTTCGGGGCATGGGACCCGCAGCATGCGCTAGCACTGACATTGGCCAATAACCGCTGGAGCGCCAGGGTTGAGGTGCCGGGTCAGCAAAAACTCGAGTGGAAGTGCATCGTGCGTGGCCAGACTCAGGCGGCGGTGTATTGGCAGGCCGGCGCGAATAACGCATTCACCAGCGGTGCCGTGAACGACACCGTCGGGCGCTTCTGATCTTGAGGTTGCAGCTATTTTTCGTCGCGCACTGCGGTGCCGAACAGACGCACGCCGGTCAGTTCTCCGTCGCGCTCCTCCAGCAGGATTGGCGCCGTACCGCCCGGCATCACCACCTGAACTTCTCCCGCCGACACCCAGCCCACCCGCCACGCCGCGCTCGCCACCGCACTGGCGCTGGTGCCTGAGGAAGCGGTCGGGCCTTCGCCCCGTTCGAACACCCGCGCCACAATGCGTTGATCCCCGGCGCGCATCGCCCATTGCAGGTTGACCCCGGCCGGGCACGGCTGGCCGGCGCCGGTGGGCATGGCGTAGGCGATGGCGGTCAGGCTGTCCGTCAGCGGCGATTCAAGCATCTGTGCGTTGCTCGGCAATGCGGCTTCGTCCTGCACCAGCGTCACGCAATGCGGATTGCCGATGCGTACGAACTGGCTGTGTGCCCAGGCAGGATCGAGTTGCGCCAACGGTCGAACACGGCTGACCTGCGCACCGTTGAACGGAACCGGTTCAACGCCGAGCGCACCAACCGCCGCCGGGCCGAAATCGGGCTGCCCGAGATCAAGCCAGAAGCCTTGCACGCCCGCCACTTGCGCCGGTTTCACCGAGGTCGACACGGGCGACTGCGCATCCTGTTTGTCGTGATGCACCCGCATCGTCGCGCCCTCCTGCGGCATCTGCCCCTGCTCAAGCAGTGCCTGAGAAAAAATCGTCAGGCCGTTGCCGCTGCGCTCGGCCAGCGTGCCGTCGGTGTTGACGATCAGCAGATCAAAGGGTGGCGAGGACTGGAACGGACCGATCAGTAAACCATCGCTGCGGTGGGACTTGCTGCCGGCAGGTTGCTGACCGTCGGGCCAGTCACAACACAGAGCGATCGCGGCGCGGCTCCACGCCTGTCGAGACAAGGCACATTGCGTGGCACTGGCGGGCAGATCGATTCCCGAGTCTCTCAGCGCCTTCGGTGAAATCACTCCGTAGATATTGCCCCGCGCATCGTAGAACTGCGTCATGAACCGCCCCTCGGTTTCAAGTTGTCAAAGGCGTCACTGTAAAACGCAATTCCCTGTGGGAGCGAGCTTGCTCGCGATGGCGGTGTATCCGTCAATGAGCGTCGACTGACACGACACTATCGCGAGCAAGCTCGCTCCCACAGAAGAGCTGTGCAAGGATGTCCGCTGCTGAAACGTTTTTTGCCAAGGATCGTTATGACCAGCCTCACCCCTCAAGACACGTTCGTTCCCGGACGCCTCGAACAGATGTCCACGCGCATCGCCTTCTTCATTGCCGGACTCGGCATCGCCGCGTGGGCGCCGCTGGTGCCGTATGCCAAGGCGCGGGCCGGGCTCGATGAAGGCACGCTGGGGTTGTTGCTGCTGTGCCTGGGCGTCGGTTCGATTCTGGCGATGCCGCTGGCGGGGATTCTGGCCACACGGTTTGGCTGCAAAAAAGTGGCCACCGGCGGCACGCTGCTGATCTGCGCCGCATTGCCGTTGCTGGCGACGGTGTCGTCGATTCCGGCGCTGATCGCCACGTTGTTCATGTTCGGTGCCGGGCTCGGCACGGTGGATTCGACGGTAAACCTGCAAGCAGTGATCGTTGAGCGGGCCAGCGGCAAGAACATGATGTCGGGGTTCCACGGCCTGTTCAGCCTCGGCGGGATCGTCGGTGCAGCGGGCGTGAGCGCCCTGCTCGGCATGGGGCTGTCGCCACTGGCGGCGATGCTGGTGGTGGTCCTGGTGCTGATCGCGGCGCTGTTCAAAGCCGTCCCGCACATGTTGCCTTACGGCAGTGAAAGCTCGGGGCCGGCGTTCGCGGTGCCCCACGGAATCGTGCTGTTCATCGGCGGCATGTGTTTCATCGTGTTCCTCACCGAAGGCGCGGCGCTGGACTGGAGCGCAGTGTTTCTGGCCCAGGAACGCGGGATCGATACTGCCTATGCAGGGCTGGGTTATGCAGCGTTTGCGCTGACCATGACGGCCGGCCGCTTGACCGGTGACCGGATCGTCCGGGCATTGGGTGCGACGCGGATCATTCTGTTTGGCGGTCTGCTGGCGGCGGCGGGATTGTTTCTGGCGACGTTCGCCCCGGGCTGGCAAGCCGCGCTGCTCGGTTATGCGCTGGTCGGTGCCGGCTGTTCGAACATCGTGCCGGTGCTGTACACGGCGGTGGGCAAACAGACGGTGATGCCGGAAAGCATCGCCGTGCCGGCAATCACCACACTGGGTTATGCAGGGATTCTGGCAGGGCCGGCGGTGATCGGGTTTGTCGCCCACGCCAGCAGCCTGAGTTTTGCCTTCGGGTTGATGGCGACGTTGCTGGTGGCGGTGGCGATTGGCGGGAAAGCGCTGAAGGTCTGAGCCTGATCTGATCTGTTCAGATCGTTCCCACGCAGACGGTTCGACGTGGGAACAATCGATGCAGATCAGAAGCCTACGCTGGCCTGCACGAAGAACGTCCGCGGCGTGCCCACGTAGATCCCCGAGTTGTTGTCGCTGGAGCGGGTGAAGTACTGCTTGTCGAAGATGTTCTTCACACCGGCGCCGAGCTTGAGGTTCGACAGCTGCGAACCGAAGTCATAGCCGCCGCGCACGTTCCAGGTCACGTAGCCCGGAATATCGCCGTACTGTCCATCCGCCGTGCCTTCGGTGATGTAGTTGCCATTGAAGCTGCCATCAGCATTCACGCCGGTGCCGGGCGAGCGCTGTTTGGACTGGGCAAAACCGTCGATGTTGTAGGTCCAGCGGTTGATGTCGTAACGCAGGCCGACGGTGGCGACCTGACGCGAGTAGAACGGCAGATCGCGGCCCTTGAAGCCTGGAATCTCGCCTTCGTACGTGGCGCGGGTGTAGGTGAAGCCGGCGTTGGCGGTCAGGCCGTCGAGGCGCGGATCGAGCGCCGCCATGTCGTAGTGCACCGAAGCTTCGATACCCTGGTGCTTGGTCGCGCCGAGGTTAGTCCAGCCCACGTCATTGCTGATGTATTGCAGTTCGTCATCGAAGTCGATGTAGAACAGCGTCACTTCCCCGCCCCACACGTCATCGTTGTAGCGCGTACCGATTTCGTAGGTCTTGGCTTTTTCCGGTTCCAGACCATTGGCGGTCTGGTCACCCGAACCGCCCTGGCCGAGCTGGAAGTATTGCAGGCTGCCGAACGACGTCTCGTAGTTGGCGAACAGCTTCCACGCATCGGACAGGTGATACATCACGCTCAGCGCCGGCAGAGGCTCGTTGCTTTCGATGCTGCGGTTTTTCTCCGGCACGCGTTTGCCGGCGGTGTCGAGCACGGCGCGGTCATGCCAGTCGGTGCTGATGTGTTCGAAGCGAATGCCCGGGGTCACGGTCCAGTTGCCGACGTCGATCTTGTTGTCGATGTAGACCGAGTTGGCCTCGGTGCCGCCGGTGCGGTCCTGGAATACGTGACCATCGGAAGTTTTGGTGACCACCGGCACATTGTTGACCAGCGCCAGACGGCTCGATTGCTCGTGCATCGCCTCTTTCAAATAACGGTAACCGACGCTGACTTCCTGGGTGGTCGGGCCGACATCAAACACACGGGACACACGCGGCTCGATCCCCAGCGTGTAGTAGGAACGCGGGAACGAGCTGAGGGTTTTCTGATCGCGGGCGGCGATGGTGCTGCCGCGAAAACTGTCGGAATAGTAAGTCAGCACCTCCGCCTGGGTGCGCTCGTCGACCTGCCGGATCCACTTGAACGACACGTCCTTGCGGCGGCCGCTGAAGCCGTCATAGTCGCGGTCGGACTGGAACGGTTTGTCGTCGTACTGCTTCTGCGTCAGGCCGCCGGGCATGTCGGCGCTGGCGTCGTAGTAGTGGAAGTTGAGGCTGAAATCGTCCTGCTCGGTCGGTGCCCAGTGGGTCTTGAGGATCACGTCGTCGATGTCGTTGCCGTTGTTGCGCTCGCGGTAACCGTTGCCGTTGACGCCCGAGTACAACAGCGCCATGCCGATGCCGTTGTCGGCGGTGCCGCCAAGGAACGCGGTGTCGATGTGTTTCCAGCCACCGTGCTGCGAGGTTTCCAGGGTGGTGCCGATTTCACCGGTGGTTTTTTCCGGGATCGCGCGGGTCACGAAGTTGATCACGCCGCCGACGTTCTGCGGCCCGTAACGCACCGAGCCGGCACCTCGGACCACGTCGATGCTGTCGAGGTTGCCGGAAGAAATCGGCGCCATCGAGAGTTGTGGCTGGCCATACGGCGCAAATGCAGCCGGCACGCCGTCGATCAATACGGTGGAGCGTGGCGACAGACGCGACGTCAAACCCCGCACGCCGACGTTCAGCGAAATATCGCTGCCGCCAGTGCCGTTGGCTTCCTGCACCTGCACGCCCGGTACGCGGCGCAGCACGTCGCCGACGTTCATCGCGCCCTGCTCGACCATCGCTTCACGACGGATCACCGTACGCGCGCCGGGGTGGTTCTGCACCACGGCGGCGTCGGCGTCGCCGAGCCAGTCGCCGACCACTTTGATGTCGGTCACGCCCAGCTCCAGCGGGCCGCTGTCGGCGGAAGTCGGGGCCGGCGACAAGGTCACCGAGCCTTCATTGATCTGGTAATCCAGACCGCTGCCTTGCAGCAATTGGCGCAGGGCCTGCTCCGGAGAAAGATTGCCGTCCACCGCCGGCGCCTGTTTGCCGGCAACCAGGTCCGGGCTGAAAAACACCTGCAACGACGTTTGCTGACCGAGTTCGCTCAAGGCCTGCCCCAGCGGCTGTGCACGGATGTGAATGGCTTCGGCGGCGAAAGCCATCGGCACGGCGGCGTTGACCGCCAGCGCGAGCGCCAGCGGCAACCAGGAGGATTTTTTGTTTTTGGTGGTGGAGTTTTTCACGTCGAACGGAGTCCTGTGGATCGCAAAAGTGTGCGGCTGTTAATGCAAACCAGTTGCAGTTAAACAGGAAGACGACGAACTCGAAAAAAACCTGAATTTTATTTTGAAATTATTTCCTGGCTGCCGTCGGCAAGGGTGCGCACGGCCACCGGAAGGATGCTCGGCAAGGCCTTGAGCAAGGCATCGGTGTTGTCGGATTTGAACACGCTGGTCAGGCGCAGACTGGCCACGGCGGGGTTGGAGACTTTCAGCGGCTTGTCACGATAACGCGACACTTCCTCGGCGACTTCGCTGAGGCTGGCGTTGTTGAACACCAGTTTGCCGCTGCGCCAGGCCGTCAGTTCCGCCGGGTTGACCGCGTAAGCTGGCGCCACTTTGCCCCGGGCATCGATCCGCGTGCCGAGGCCGGCGGTCAGGCTGATGAAATCGGCATCCGCCGCATCACGACCCTGCACCTTGACCGTGCCCTGTTCCACCGCGACTCGGGTCTGGGTCACGTCACGCCGCACGTCGAAGCGGGTGCCGGTGACCGTGACCTTGCCGCTGCCGGCCTCGACCACGAACGGGCGGGAAATGTCGTGCTCGACGCTGAACATCGCTTCGCCTTCGGTCAGCTCGATGAGCCGGCGATCCTTCTCGAAACGCACCTGCAGACGGCTGCGGCTGTTGAGGTCGATCACTGAACCGTCCGGCAACGCCACATGCTTGCGCTCGCCGAGCCCGGTGGCGAATTCAGCGCTGTAACCCGACGGATGATTCAAACCGCTGAACAGACCGAGCCCGAGCCCCACCGCCACCACGCTGGCCGCCACGGCATAACGCAACAACGGACGGCGTTCGCGCCGCGCTGGCGGGGTTTCGCACAAAGCTTTAAGCCGTGGCGCCGGCAGCAGATCCGCCGCCGTCCACAAGCCTTGCAGCAACTGGAATTCGTCACGGTGCTGCGGATGCTGGTTCAGCCACGCGTCGAAGCGCTGCTGTTCGTCGACACTGATGGCCGGCTCCTGCAAACGCACAAACCAGCGTGCCGCGTCATCACGCACCGTTGTTTGCCCGCACGCGCAATCACGAGTATCCGTCATGGAATGTCCTGTTTGGCTGGGGATGAAAAGACGCCACGGCTCATGATTGCGCCCCGTCCAGGCGATCACGCAGATGCCGCAGGGTGCGGATCATATACTTTTCCACCATGTTCCTGGACAGGCCCAGGCGTTCGGCGATTTCCGCCTGGGTCAGGCCCTCGATCTTCTGCCAGACGAAAATCCGTCGGCAGTTGACCGGAAGCTCCGTGAGCGCGCGTTCGATGGAATCGGCCAGCTGGATCGCATGCATGTAATGCTCCGGATCGCCGGTCGGCGACTCACTGAGATCGATCGCCTCCGACTCCATGGCACCCCGCCGGTCCTCCCGCCGATAGCCGTCCACCGCGATGTTGCGCGCGGTCTGATGCAAATATGCCCGGGGTTGCTGCACCGCCGACGAATCGGATTCGAGCACCCGCACAAAGGTGTCGTGCGCCAGGTCCTCGGCCTGCGAGCGATTGCGCAGGCGACGGGTCCAGGTGCCGATCAACTCTTCGTAATGCTCGAGAAAGCCGGGTCTGCGGGGCAGCATGGGGATCATTGCGGCGCGCTGAGGAAAGGGGCGTGAATAGTAATGCTTCCTATTAAGCCGAAGCAACGTATTCCTCGGGAATGCCGACGAAGCTGTTTTCCCCACCCCTCCAGCGCTCTAACCCGCGTTAATCTCTGCCTTGCGCGAGCAGAACCACCCGTGCATCAAACCCGCCTGAAAGAACTGGACCGGCGCCTCGAACCCGGCCGACTCGATCAGACCGGCGACTTGCGGCGCCGGCAGAATCGCCACATCCCGGGCATAGGCCAGACGCGCTCGCTCGAGCATTTGCGCCGGCACCTGGGCCGATGCCATCAGCGTCATCCAGTGACGCAGCAATGCTTCATAGGCCGGCGATGCGGTGTCAGAGGCAAGATCAGCATTCGCCAGAACCCCGCCCGGCAGCAGTCGACGGGCAATCTCATGGAAAAAGTCAATACGGGCCTGGGGATCGAGCAAAAACTGCGATACCAGAAAACAGGTCGCACCGTCGTAACCGGATTCATCCGTCAGCGTATCGAGATAGCCTTCATGAAACCGGCAACGGGCGAGAAAACCGCCCTCTTTCGCTCGCTGACGGCACACGTCGAGCATGGCGCCCGAAGGGTCGACTGCGGTGAATTCCCAGCCGGGAAACTGCTGCGCCAGATGCGCCATTTCCACACCGGTGCCCACGCCGACGCAGAGTATCCGGGCATTCGCCGGCAAGCCCGCGAACACGGAATCCAGCAGTAAATACAGGGCATCACGCAAGGGCGCCATGCCGCTCCACTGTTTGTCGTATACAGCTGACAGCTGGTCGAACAAGGCCTTGAGTGCTTGATTGTCCATGGAAACCTTCCTCTGCATCGTGATCAAGTGCACCGCGCAGATCGCGGTGCACATTCCATTATTGCAGGGCTGTCAAGCCCCCCGGCTGAGCAGCCCTGAACGCAGGGTGGCTCAGCCTTTTTCGTCAATACCTGCCTGGAGTGACTGACTGTCCAGATGACCGCTAAGCGTCACCGGGCCGACTTTCAGGTTGCCGTTTTCAAGGGAAACCTTCGGTGCGTTTTCTTCGGTTTTGTGTGGCAGGTCCAGGCCGGCTTTCACCCCGTAGTCGAGATTGCTCAAGTCGGTGCTGCTGACCTTCGAATCGCCCAGATCGACCTTGCCTTCGGTGGCAGAAATCCGCGCGCCGGTCAGCTGCGTAGCGCCAGCGACAGTGAGGTTCACACCCTGGCTACCGCTAATACCGGAAGCCTGTTTGATGCTGTCCTTGTGCGCGTATTCGCCTTCGACTTTCAGCGTTGGCTTGTAGTCGGTGCCCGCGAGTTTTCCCTTGTCGTCGGCTGGAGTCTTTTTGACGCTCAGGCCCAGATCCACATCAACCTCGGCGTGATTGCTGGAGTCCTGACGGCTTTCGACCGACAGATCACCGGCCACTTTGCCACTGACGTTGCGCGCATCGATCCGCGCACCGCTCAGGCTCGTGTCGCCCGCGCTGTTCAACACCACCGTGTCAGCCTTGATCTGACTGTTCTGCTGGGTGGTGCCTTGCAGGTAATCCACGCCAACTTTGGCTCCGGCATTGAAGCCGTGGTCGCTGCTGACTTTTTCATCGGCGGCGGTTGGTGTGCTTTGGCTCAGATTGCCGCCGGCGCTCAACGCCACATTCCAGTTGTTGCGGTGGTCGGTGGACTGCGCGGATTCCTGAACGAAGCCACCCTTCTGCGCGTCGATGCTGACGTTTGGCGAAGTGACCTGAGTGCCTTGCAAGTGCACCGAATCACCGCTCAGCGCGATGCCGTTCTGGCTGTTGAGCTGACCACCATTGAGAGTCTGGGTGTTCTCGTTGACCCGGCCGATGTTGAAGTTGCCGCTGAGGTTGCCGCCCTGATCACGGCTTTTCTCGCTGCTGGTCTTGCTGGCGCCGACCTTCAGGCCGCCGCCAAGGTTGCTGCCGGTAGCGACATGCGAATCGGTGGCTGCTTGCAGGTCGAGCTTGCCGCCGGCCTTCAGGTCGATAGCGCCAGCGCTGTCGATCCTGGTGCCTTGTTGCACCTGATTGCCACCGCTGCTCAGTTGCACCGGGCCGTTGCCGCTGAGGCTGGCGACGTGCGCCTGGCTGTCGGTGGTCTGGTTGCCTTGGTGATCGAGCTGGAACCCGGCGCCAAAATCGACGTTGGTGCCGTCGGTGCCCGGCAAGGTGCCGACGGTCAGCGAGCCATTGCCACGCAGGCTGGCGCTGTCGCTGCTCTGACGGTCGTTGGCCTGATTCAGGGCCAGATCACCGCCGGTCTTGACGCTGACACCACCCTGCCCGCCATCGAAACGACTGCCTTCGAACTGTGCATCGCCGCCGACATTGATGTGCACACCCTGATTGCCAGCGTAACCGCCGACTACTGCGGTGGTGCTGTTCTTGCTCGACTGACTGCTGCCACCCGCACCGCTGCCGGCCACGTTCACGTCTTCACCGGTCTTGGTGTAGACGCGCACATCGACCTTGGCATCCACCGCGTTGTCGGTGCTGCTGCGGGTGTTGCTGGCCGCGTCGGCCACCAGTTTATCGGCACTGATGTTCACTTTGCCGGCGCTGGCGTTGTACTGCGAGCCCTGGTCGTGCAGCGTGCCGCCGACCTTCACATCCACGGTCTGGCCGTCGAACCGGCTGACCACGGCGTTGCTGCTCTGCTCGGTTTTATCGGCGCTGGCGTGACCGATTGCCAGGTCGACACCGACGTTCGGCTGACCGAGATTGGCCAGTGCGTCCTTGTCCGGCACCTTGCCGTCGAGCACTTCTTTCACGGCGCCGGCAATCGGCCGGGCGATGTCTTTGTACTCGACGTTGGCGCCGATGTCCGCCGACCAGTTGCTCTCGCTGTGGGTGCTGCTCTCGGTGTTGTGGGCGGCGCGGTTGTCGACTTCGTTGGCGGCGACGTTCAGACCGTTGCCGGCCTTCAGTTGCGCACCTTCGGTGAAGAGTTTGTCAGCGATGATGTTCAGGCTGCCGCTGCCCTGCACGCCGGTGGTTTGCGCGGTGGTTTTGCCGGTGGTGTCTTGCGAGGTGCTGTGCGAGAAATCCACACCGCTGCCCGCGCGGTCGAGGCCGCCGGTGTAATAGAAACCGCCGCCGATGCTGCGGGTTTCGGTCGAGGTGCCGTGGCTGTCCTGCTCGGCCAGCAACGAGACGTTCTTGCCGCTCAGGGTAGTGTCGCCGCCGGTGGATTTGACCTCGGCGCCCTTGAGCGTCACGTCACCACCCGCCGTCACTTGCACGCTGCCGCCGCTGAGGCTGGAACCTTGCTGGGTGACGTCGTTGGTGGTGACGGTTTGCGCCTTGTCTTCGTAATGCACGCCGGCGCGATATTGCTCCGCCGTCTGCTCCCTGGCGTAGGCGTCAAAGCCACGGGTTTGCGTGCTGTTGCTGCTGTCACGGGTGTTCTGCGTCGAATGCACATTCACGTCACCGGCCGCATCCGCTGTCAGCGAACCGCCGGCCTTCACCGTGGAACCGGCGACTTCGATGTCCCTGGCGCTTTTCAGCTTGAGATTGCTGTCAGACGCCAGCTCGCTGCGCACCGTGGTGCTGTCCTTGCTGTTCTGACGGGACTCGTTCTTGGTGATGCCGAAGAACTTGCTGTCCTTGTCGTGGTTGTTGATGTGCGAGGTGTCCTGCACGCCGTCGATGGTCAGCGAACCGTTGTCGCTGATCACGCTGGCGTCCCTGGCGCCACGCACCTGGCTGCCGCTGATGCGCACGTCGTCCGCCTTGACCAGCAGTTTGCCGGCCGCGTTGATCTTGCTGCCCTGATGCTGGGTCTGGCCCTTGTCGGCGTCGCCGGTCTTGCCGAAGAAACCACCGCCGACCAGGTCACCGGAATAGCGATTGTCGCTGCTGCGATGGGTGCGGGTCGCGGTGGTGATTTCCACCTGTTTGCCGGCCAGTTGCAGATCACCGGCGCTGTCGACTTCGGCGCCTTCGGAGCGCAACAGTGCGGCGGTTTGCAGGGCGATGTTGCCGGCCTTCAATTGGCTGGTGACGCTGCGCTGCTCTTCGCTGCTGCTGTCCCAATCGGCTTTCCACAGGTGTTTGCGGTGCGTGCCCTGATCAGTCCGGGTGTGGCTTTCAGTGGCGGCGGTCAGGCGCAGGTCACCGCCGCTTTGCACGCTGAGGTTGTTCTTCGCGTCGACCTTGGCGGCTTTCAGTTCGGTGTCTTTGCCGGACGACAGTTGCGCATCGCGGCTGGCGATGATCTGGCTGCCGTGCTGGCGCGAATCGCTGTCGGTTTTGCTGCGCTCGTAGGTTTCCCAGGTGATGCCGATGGTGCTGTTGTTCCAGTTTTCGCGCTGTTCCTGGAGCTTGCGGCTTTCGACAGTGGTCAAGGTCAGGTTGCGTTTGGCCTCGACCTTCACGTCGCGACCGCTGACATCAGTGGCGGCCAGGCTCAGGTCCTTGCCGCTGTGCAGGCCGACGTCGCCCTGGCCGCTGCGAATGCCGGCACGGGTCACGTCGAGGCTGTCCGGGATCGCCTGACCGCTGACGCTCAAGTCGCCCGCCGAACGAATCTGCACACCGTCACGCCCGGCGACTTGCACAGCGCCGACCTTCACGCCCGCGCCTTCGGCGGTGCTGACGATGTTGATGCGCCCGGCCTGCATCGCGCCGAACAGGCTGGCGTCGATGCGTTGATCGGTGGTGTTGCCCGCCGGGTCCACGGCTTTCACCTGGCCGCTGGCGTAGTCGATCTGATTGCGCCCGACCGTGAGGTTCAGTTGGTCACGCGCAGCAATCGCACCCTGGCTGTCGATGCGCGGTGCGATCAGGTTGATCGAGCCTTCGCCGTTGCGCAGGCCGCCGCTCTGAATCTGCAACTGGCCGGTGGCGTCGCGGGTGCTCAGCGCTTGCAGTTTGCCGTCGTTCAGCTCGGGACGGCCGACCACCAGATTGGCGTTCGGCGTGTTGATGAAGCTGCCGCCGTTCACCGAAATGCCGTTCGGGTTGGCGAGCACGTAGTCGGCAGCGCGACCGAAGATTTCCTGGGCGCCGTTGATGGCCGACGGGTTGCGGCTGATCACTTCGTTGAGGATCACGCTCGCGGCCTGACCCTGCAATTGCGGGTTGGCCGCCAGTTGCCCGGCGAGCTGCGATTGCCCGGCCTGCAAGGCGTTGTTCAGGACGAGGCCCTGACGGTCGACGTTGTAGTCGAGGAACTGGTTGTGCGACAGGCCCGATCCGTTCGGTGCGACGATGTTGACGATCGGCACGCCGCCCTGGGTCTGCAATTGCGCGGTGCCGCCGGGGCCGGGTGCGACCACCACACCGCCGGCCATGGCGCCCGGCAGATGAGCGACCAGGAACAGGCTGGCGATGGCCCAGCGCAGTTTGCCCCGTGGGGAAAGATGAAACGCAAAGGTGTTCATTGGCATAAAAAACTCTCCATGTAGTGCGGCATCACGTTGCGCGTTGAGTTAAAGGCCTCGGCTGTCGCGCTCAGGTCCGATGGCTGTTGTTCACTGACGTTCATATCTGTAATCCGACCCGCATCAGCCAGGTTTCGGGCTCGTGGTGCAGGCCGGTCGGGGTTTGAAGGCTGCGTTGGTAATCGACATCCACTTGCAGGTTTTTCCAGCCCAGGTTGAGGCCGACGCTGGCACCGCTCAGGCGTTGGCCCGAAGCGCCGTGATCGGCCTTGATCCAGCCGTGGTCGAGGCCGACGCGCGGGGTGAGCTGCACCGGCAAATCGGTGCGTAGCGGCAGCCGCAGAGTGTTGCGCCAGATCGCGCCACTGGCGCCGGACGCGCTGCTGACCCGGTAACCGCGCACGGCGGAATCATCGGTGCCGAGCAGTTGTTCGATCGCCGGCAACGGATCCGGGCTGTACTGCAAATTGAGCTGGCTCTGCCATTGCCAGGCTTGCGCACCGAGCTGGCCGTTGCGCCACTGGCTGAGGCCGGCGCGGTACTTGCGAAACTGTGCCTTGGGCAGGTTTTTGACCTGGCGATCGGCATCGTCGTCGGCACCGAACCCGCTTAAACCCTGGGCGTAATTGACGTCGAGGTTCCACACCGCGCGATCGAGCCAGAACAGATTGAGCCTGGCCTCGGCCACGGTCAGGGTCGGGCTCTGAATGCCGAGGCGGACCTTTTCCAGATAACTGTCGACGTCCTTGTGCGCCAGTTGCAGGTTGGCGCTGAGCTGATGGCTCTGGTCGCGCCACAACACGCGGTCGGCGCGCAGGCTGAGCTGATCGGTGATGCCAGTGCTGTGGAAAGTCAGCGTGCTGAGCTTGAACGGCGCGCGATATTCGGCGTGGCTGGCGAAGGTGCTGAACGTCCAGTAGCCGTAGGGGATCGCGTAATAGAGGCTGGCGTTGCGGCTGTAGCGGTCGCCCTGATTGAGGGTGTCGCTGGCACTAAGACTCAACAGGTCGTTGAGTTCGAGCGGACTATCGAGGGTCAGGCTCAGCGTGTCGCGATCACGGCCGGTGCTGGCGCTGCCGAGGTTGTCGAAACCGGCACCAAGGGCCCAGCGTGACTGCCCGGAAGTACGTGAACGCAGGATGATTTTTGACGCACCGGGCTGGCTGCCGGGAGCGATGTCGGCGGTCAGATCAAGCGAGCGCAGACGGTTCAATTGATCCAGCCCCTGCTCGAGATCCCGCAGGTTCAGCGGCTTGCCGAGCATGCCGGGGAATGCACCGCCGAGGGACACCGGCAGGCTCTGGTCGGCCAGCTCGATGGACTCGATGTAGCCTTCGTCGACCAGAATATCCAGCGACTGCCCCGCCGCCGGCGCGCTGCTCAGGTACGGCCGGCTGGCGATATAGCCCTTCTCCACGTACAGCGCGGTGATGGTCGCCAGCAAATGGTTGATCTGGCCGACGCCCATGCACGGCGCCAGCAGCGGTTTGACGCGAGCGTTGAGCTTGTCTTTATCGATCAGCGTGACGCCGCCGATGCGCGTACCGCTCAGGGGCCAGCAGCGTTCGTCGGGGTTGATCGATTCAGGAATGGCCGGGGTGGCAGGCGTCGGACCGAACGCGCCGCGCTCCAGTTGCCGCTTGCGCTGTTCGAGTTGCAGTTGTTGCAAGTCGCGCTGTTGCTGTTGCTGCTGGCGCAGCACCTCCTGGCCAAGGACTGGAGCTTCGGCGGCGAGAACGCTGGGCGCACACACGCTCAACAACAAGGCCGAAAACAGCGGGCGAGGCATGGAACGACTACGAGAAACAGCGCAAAGCAAATACGTCACTCAACATCCTTGCAATCAACTGGCTTAATGCCACCCCATCAATAGCGGTGATAGTCAGAGCCTTCCTACGCAAATGCAAGACGCTTCCTACAGCGCTTACATTTCTTAAACAAATGATCAGCTTTTTTAAACGCCTCCATCTGACGACCGGCGATAAAAATCAATTGCCACAAAATATTACTCGCGTCATATTACGGACGTAATAACCACTCCGCTTTCCCAGGTATTACGCCATGACCAGCATGCCCACCGTAGAACCCGACCTCGCCGTTCCGGTCAGCACTCCCAAACCGCCCCTGCTCAAACGCTTGCTGCTGCCTACTGCCGGCATGGCCGCGCTGGTATTCGCCGGGTTGTACGCCGTGCATTGGTGGGGCGCCGGGCGATTTCTCGAAGAGACCGACGATGCCTACATTGGCGGCGACGTCACGGTGATCGGGCCGAAAGTCGCCGGTTACATCGAGGAAGTGCTGGTCAGCGACAACCAGAAAGTAAAGGCCGGCGACGTGCTGATCCGCCTCGACGCCCGCGACTACCGCGCCAATCTGGCCAAGGCCGAAGGCGCGGTCGCCGCCGAGGAAGCGCTGCTGGCCAACCTCGACGCCACCGAACAATTGCAACAAGCGGTGATCGGTCAGGCCCGTGCCGGCATTGATGCCGCCAGCGCTGAAACCGCCCGTTCGCGGGACGACAACGCACGCTACAAACGCCTGGTGACCACCAATGCAGTGTCGGTGGAAAGCGCACAACGGGCCGACGCCACCTTCAAGACCGCGCAAGCCTTGAGCGCCAAAGCCCAGGCCGAACTGCTGGCCGCGCAACGCCAGCTCACCGTGATCGAAACCCGGAAACAACAGGCCCGCGCCGCCCTCCAGCAAGCCCGGGCCGAGCGTGATCTGGCGCAACTCAACCTCGGCTACACCGAACTGCGCGCCCCGGTCGACGGCGTGATCGGCAACCGTCGCGCACGGGTCGGCGCTTATGCCCAGGCCGGTTCGCAACAGTTGTCGGTGGTGCCGGCCAGCGGTCTTTGGGTCGATGCCAATTTCAAGGAAGACCAATTGGCGCGGATGAAGCCCGGCCAGCGCGTGAGCATCCGCGCCGACGTGTTGTCCGGCCAGCAATTCCACGGCCGCCTCGACAGCCTCGCCCCGGCCACCGGTTCGCAGTTCAGCGTGCTGCCGCCGGAAAACGCCACCGGCAACTTCACCAAAATCGTCCAGCGAGTACCGGTGCGGATCCTGCTCGACCCGGCGGACGGCGTGCTCGGCCATCTGCGTCCGGGTCTGTCGGTGACGGCTGAAGTCGACACCCGCCCCCAACCTGAAACCACCGCCGTGGCCAGCGCGCCATGAGCACCGCCCTCACCGCCTCCGCGCAGCCATTCAATGCCGCCGAGATGGCGACGGCGACCAAGGTGTTCGCCTTCGCCACGATGTGCATCGGCATGTTCATCGCGCTGCTGGACATCCAGATCGTCTCGGCCTCGTTGCGCGACATCGGCGGCGGGTTGTCCGCCGGCACCGATGAAACGGCGTGGGTGCAGACCAGTTACCTGATCGCCGAAATCATCGTGATTCCGCTGTCGGGCTGGCTGTCGCGTGTGTTCTCCACACGTTGGCTGTTCTGCGCATCAGCGGTCGGTTTCACCCTGGCCAGCCTGCTCTGCGGCATCGCCTGGAACATCCAGAGCATGATCGCCTTCCGCGCGTTACAAGGGTTTCTCGGCGGATCGATGATTCCGCTGGTGTTCACCACAGCGTTCTTTTTCTTTACCGGCAAACAGCGAGTGATTGCCGCCGCAACCATCGGCGCCGTGGCTTCGCTGGCACCGACGCTGGGCCCGGTGATCGGTGGCTGGATCACCGACGTTTCGTCCTGGCACTGGCTGTTCTACATCAATCTGGTGCCGGGGATTTTCGTCGCCGTGGCCGTGCCGATGCTGGTGAAGATCGACCGGCCGGAACTCTCGTTGCTCAAGGGCGCGGACTATTTGAGCATGGCGTTTCTGGCGCTGTTTCTCGGCTGCCTGGAATACACCCTCGAAGAAGGCCCGCGCTGGAACTGGTTCAGCGACCAGACGATTCTGACCACCGCGTGGATCAGTGGCCTGGCCGGGCTGGCCTTCATCGGCCGCACGTTGCATGTGGCCAATCCGATCGTCGATCTGCGCGCGCTCAAGGATCGCAATTTCGCCCTCGGCTGCTTCTTTTCCTTCGTCACCGGGATTGGCCTGTTCGCGACGATTTACCTGACGCCGCTGTTTCTCGGCCGGGTGCGCGGCTACGGCGCGCTGGACATTGGTCTGGCGGTTTTCTCCACCGGGGTGTTCCAGATCATGGCGATTCCGCTGTACGCCTTTCTGGCCAATCGCGTCGATCTGCGCTGGATCATGATGGCGGGCCTGGCGTTGTTCGCTTTGTCGATGTGGGAATTCAGTCCGATCACCCACGACTGGGGCGCCGCAGAATTGATGCTGCCGCAAGCCTTGCGCGGAATCGCCCAGCAACTGGCGGTGCCGCCGGCGGTGACGTTGACGTTGGGTGGTCTGGCACCGGCGCGGCTGAAGCATGCGTCGGGCCTGTTCAACCTGATGCGCAACCTGGGCGGTGCAATCGGGATTGCCGCGTGCGCGACCATTCTCAACGACCGCACCAACCTGCACTTCACGCGGTTGGCGGAGCATCTGAACAGCAGCAACGAAGCGGTGAATCAGTGGCTGGCCCAGGTCGGCGGCAACTTTGCCGCGCTGGGTCAGAGCGGCGACGTCGGCCTCACCGCCAGCCTGCGTCAGTTATGGCTGCTGACTTACCGTGAAGCGCAGACGCAAACCTACGGCGACACGTTCCTGATGATCATGGTGTGCTTCGGCATCGCCACGGCGATGGTGCCCTTGATGCGCAAGGTGCAACCACCGGCCGCGCCGAGTGCCGATGCACATTGATCGATCAGGCTTGCGGGGTCTTACGGAAGCCCACGGCCAGACGGTTCCAGCTGTTGATGGTGCTGATCGCGACGCTCAGATCGACCATTTCTTTGGACGAGAACTGGGCGGCGACCACTTCGTAGTCTTCGTCCGGGGCGTGGGTCAGGCTCAACTGGGTCAGGGTTTCGGTCCACAGCAGCGCGGCGCGTTCACGTTCGCTGAAGAACGGCGCTTCACGCCATGCGGTCACGGCGAACAACCGGCGCGGGGTTTCGCCACCCTTGATCGCGTCGGCGGTGTGCATGTCGATGCAGAACGCGCAGCCGTTGATCTGCGAAGCACGCAGCTTGACCAGTTCGATCAGGGTCTTTTCCAACGGTAGTTTGGAGACAGCGGTTTCCAGGGCGATCATCGCTTTCAGGGCATCTGGGGACGCGGTGTAGAAATCGATACGAGGTTTCATGGCGACTCTCCGGGGCAAATGAATGTGTGGCTACGGTAGTCCCGGGGTTGGGCCAGGCAAATAGCCAATCTCCCGGAAGTCGGGTAGGCCACTCGTTTGGCGTCGGAAAAGAAAGTGTGAAAGGGCAATTGCCAGCACTCGTTCTGCGCCACTAGAATGCGATCAATTCTTAATTGCACCCCAATCGCACTCTCGATTGCATCTCTGGCAACGGACGCCCGAAACGAGTATCTGCCCTTCATGTCGTCACTCGATCAGCCGTTGAATCAGCAAGTCCAGACGCTCTACAGCGAACACCACGGGTGGCTGCAGGGCTGGCTGCAGCGCAAGTTGGGCAGTCGCTGCGATGCGGCCGACCTGGCGCACGACACGTTTTTGCGCCTGCTCACTCGCCAGGTGATCAAGCCGCTGGGCAGCGAGCCACGGGCGCTGCTGACGCACATCGCCAAAGGGCTGGTGATCGATCGCTGGCGGCGTCAGGACCTGGAGCGCGCGTACCTGGAAACCATTGCGCACCTGCCCGCCGCCGAAGTGCCGTCGCCGGAAACCCGCTACCTGATTCTCGAAACCCTGTGGCGCATCGAAGCACTGCTGCGCGAACTGCCCGAGCAGACTCGCGAGACCTTCCTGCTGTCGCAGATCGAAGGCCTGACCTACGCGCAGATCGCCACGCGCCTGGGTGTTTCGCTGATCACCGTCAAACGCCACATGCGTGCCGCGTTCATTGCCTGCCTGAGTGTCGCCTGATGAATTCGTCGATGATCAATCCGCAGATTCTCGGCGAAGCCGCCGACTGGCTGGTGCAACTGCATTCCGGCACCGCGACCCCGTCCGACCATCAGGCCATCGCCCAATGGCGCACCCGCAGCGCCGAGCACGCCATTGCCTGGCAGCGGGCCGAAGCGTTGTTGGGGGATTTGCGCAGCGTGCCGGCCAACGTCGCGATCCAGACCTTGAAACGCGCGTCCCGCAAGGAGGGTCTGAGCCGTCGCCAGACCCTCACCCGCCTCGGCTTGCTGTTGATGGCCGGGCCGCTGGGCATTGCCTCGCAGCATGTGCCGTGGGAGCAATGGACCGCCGACCAGCGCACCGCCGTCGGCGAGCAGAAGAACCTGCAATTGCCGGACGGCACACAATTGCTGCTCAACACCGACAGCGCCGTGAACATCGCTTACAGCCCGGCCGAGCGCCGGGTGCTGCTGCTCAATGGCGAAGTGCTGATCAACACCGCCAGCGATGCTGCCGCCCGCCCGTTCATCGTCGAAACCCCACAAGGCCTCGCCCGTGCACTCGGCACGCGGTTCTGCGTGCGTACCGAAGGTTCGCGCAGCCAGGTGTCGGTGCTCGAAGGCCAGGTTCAGATCACCCCGCAATTGCTCAAGCAGAATGCGATTCTCAAGGCCGGCGAGCGCCAGCGCTTCAAGCTCAACAGTTTCGACAGCGCCGAAACCTTCGACACCGCCAGCCTGGCCTGGGACAAGGGCATGCTGCTGGCCAGCAACATGCGGCTGGACGAATTGCTCGGCGAACTGAGCCGCTATCGCCGAGGCGTGCTGCGCTGCCATCCGGACGTCGCGGCGATGCGCGTGTCCGGGGCGTTTTCCCTGCGCGACACCGACGCCAGCCTGCGCCTGCTCAGCGACACGTTGCCGCTGAACATCAACAGCCTGACCCGCTATTGGCTGTCGGTGGAGCCCCGTGTCTGAACCCTCGGAAAATATTTTCAATATTCGCTGATACCTTTTCGCGTCTCGTCCGGTGAGTGGATAGACCTTTCAATTCCACGCCCCCGACAGGAACACCGAATGACCGCAATGCCATTGCCCCGCCCCGCCACGTTTGCGCTCAAAGCCCTGAACCTGAGCCTGGCTCTGGCCTTCAGCGCACTGTTGCCGACTGCCGCCAACGCCGCCGACAGCGTCAGCGAAAGCGCCAGCCGTACCGTCAACATCGGCCCCGGCCCGCTCAGCCATGTGCTGGCGCAGTTTGCGGTCAGCGTCGGCGTGCCGCTGTCGTTCGATCCGGCGCAACTGGGCAATCGCCAGAGCCCCGGCCTGCAAGGCAGCTACACCGCGCAGAGCGGTTTTGCCCGGTTGCTGGAAGGCAGCGGTTTCGAGCTGATCAGCACCGGCCACAACGGCTACACCGTGGCCCCGAAAGTCGCGGCGGACGGCGCGCTGGAACTGGGCGCCACCAATGTCAGCGCCCTGCGCGACGACAGCGGCGCCACCTACGGCGGCGAACAGGTCGCCCGCCGCGCGCAGATCGGCATGCTCGGCAACCAGGAGGTCAACGACCTGCCCTTCAGCGTCACCAGTTACACCGCCAAGACCATGGCCGATCAGCAGGCGCAAACCGTCGGCGACGTGTTGCTCAACGATGCCTCGGTGCGCCAGTCCAACGGCTTCGGCAACTTCTCGCAGATGTTCATGATCCGCGGCCTGCCGCTGGCCTCCGATGACATTTCCTATAACGGTCTCTATGGCGTCCTGCCCCGGCAGATCATCGCCGTCGAAGCGCTGGATCGAGTGGAGCTTTTCAAGGGCCCGAACGCCTTCGTCAACGGCGTGACCCCGAGCGGCAGCGGCATCGGTGGCGGGATCAACCTGCAACCCAAACGCGCGATGGACACGCCAACGCGCAGCGTCACCCTCGACTACAGCGCCGACGGCCGGGTCGGCGGGCATCTGGATCTGGGCCAGCGCTTCGGCGAAGACAACCGCTTTGGCGCGCGGGTCAACCTGATGCAGCGCGAAGGTGACACCGCCGTCGATGAAGAAGACCAGCGCTCGTCGCTGTTCAGCGTCGGCCTGGACTATCGCGGCGATCGCCTGCGGGTCTCGACCGATTTCGGTTATCAGAAGCAGGTGATCAATCAGGGGCGCTCGGTGATCTATGTCGATTCGAGCCTGGCAAAAGCCCCCAAGGTGCCGCACGCCAACGCCAGCTACGCCCAGAGTTGGAGCTACTCGCAACTCGAAGACACCTTCGGCATGGCCCGCGCCGAATACGACCTCAACGACAACTGGACCGCCTACGTGTCCGGCGGCGCCAAGCACACCCGCGAAAACGGCGTGTACTCGTCGCTGACCGTCACCGACCTCAACGGCAACGCCCGTGGCGGCATGCTCTATTCGCCACACGATGAAGACAATAAAAGCGCAATGGCCGGGCTCAACGGCCGCTTCGACACCGGCCCCGTCACGCACCAGTTGAACCTCGGCTGGGCGGGCATCTGGGGCGAGCAACGCTCGGCGTTCGAAACCATCGGCGCGGCCGGGCGCTACAGCACCAACCTGTACAACGTCACCGACAAACCGCGCCCGACGCCAACCTCGTTTGCCAGCGACATCAACGACCCGCGCATCACCGGCAAGAACATCCTGCGCAGCGAGGCGATTTCCGACACCCTCGGTTTCGTCGATGACCGCATCCTTCTGACCCTCGGCGTGCGCCGCCAGGCACTGAAAGTCGACGGCTGGAGCACCGCCACCGGCGCCCGCACCTCCAGCTATGAAGAATCGATCACCACTCCGGTCTACGGCCTGGTGATCAAGCCCTGGGAACTCGTGTCGTTCTACGCCAACCGCATCGAAGGCCTGGCCAAGGGCCCGACGCCGCCGACCACGGCAATCAACCGCGACGAAACCTTCGCCCCGGTGCGCAGCAAACAGATCGAAGCCGGCGTGCGCGTGGACATGGGCAGCTACGGCGCCAACCTCGGCGTCTATCGCATCGAGCAACCGTCGAGCTACACCCAGGACGGGATCTTCCGGGTCGACGGCCAGCAGACCAACAAAGGCGTGGAACTCAACATCTACGGCGAACCGCTCGACGGCCTGCGCCTGCTCAGCGGCGCGACCGTGATGAAGACTGAACTGGAAGGCAGCAGCAACGGCGTGAATGACGGCAACCGCGCCGTCGGGGTGCCGCGCTTCCAGTTCAACCTCGGTGCCGACTGGGACATTCCGGGGCTCGAAGGCGCGGCCCTCAGCGCGCGGATGTTGCGCACCGGCGGCCAGTACCTGAACGCGGCCAACACCCAGAGCATTCCGGCGTGGAACCGCTTCGACCTCGGCTCGCGCTACGCCTTCAAACTGGAGGAAAAGCAGATCACCCTGCGGGCCAATCTGGAGAACGTCGCCAATGAAGCCTATTGGGCTTCGGCCAACGGCGGTTACCTGACCCAGGGCACGCCGCGGACGCTGAAGGTTTCGGCGACCGTGGACTTCTGACCGCTCGTCATCCGGCCGGCACCAAGCCTTGTGCGCGTCAGACCAATATCAGGTAGATCCCCTGACTGGAGACACACCATGATGACGCGCACATTGACCTCAATCCTGCTGGCCGCCACGCTGGCCGCCTCCACCGCAAGCTTTGCTGCAAACGACGGCGCCGATGCCACCGGCACCAAATCCGGCGCCACCAGCGGCTCGACCCAGCCACCGAACAGCACCCCGGGCGCGCCTTCGGGCGGCAGCAATTCCGATGGCATGGGCCAAGGCACCGGCACCAACGGCGGCGCCAGCGGTTCAGGCTCAGGGGCTGGCGGCGGGACCGGTTCGGCCGGCGGCGGTACGGGTGGAGCTGGCGGTGGCACCGGCAGCTGAACGAACAAGAGCAGGCCGTGGTAAGTGCCATGGCCTGTGGCTGAACCCGATTGTTTTTTGTCAGCGATCCGAGCGCAGTAACTCGCCGACGCCGACGTCCATCGACAACACGGCCGCGCGATTGCGGCCGGCGTTCTTGGCCTGATACAGCGCCGCATCCGCGCGCTGGATGAACAGTTCCGGGCTGTCGTTGCCAAGCGGAATGAAGGAATAGCAGCCCAGGCTCACCGTGAGATAACCGGTCGGCGAACCGCTGTGGGTGATGTGCTTGTCCATGACACTGCGGCGGATCTGCCCGGCGATCGCCAGTGCGCCGTTGATGTCGGTGTCCGGCAGCAACACCGCGAACTCCTCGCCGCCATAGCGTACCGCCAGGTCGGATTTGCGCTGGCAGCAGTTTTTCACCACCTGCGCGACCTGCGTCAGGCAATGGTCGCCGGCCACATGGCCGTAGGCGTCGTTGTAGCTTTTGAAAAAATCGATATCGAGCATGATCAGGCTGACCGGGCTCGACTGCCGCGCGCCCCGGGCAAACTCCACGTCCAGCGAACGCTCGAACAGGCGCCGGTTGGCCAGCCCGGTCAAACTGTCGTGGGTGGCGATCTGCTCCAGCGCCCGCTGGGCCTTGCGCAGATTTTTCTCGATCCGCTCGCCATCGCGCACTTGATGAATGAACACCCAGCCGAACAGCCCCACGCCGAGCATCACCAGCGCCACGATCACGCTGGACTGGAACGCCCGGTCATGCCAGCCCTGAAGAATCGTGTCCCGCGACGAAGAGGCGGCCACCACCAGCGGATAACTTTCCAGCTGCCGGTAACCGTAAAGGCGCGTCACGCCGTCGACCACCGAGTCGATCATCGCGGTGCCGGCGGAGGCATTGGGCAGCAGCGTCTGATAGATCTCGCCCTTGGCCAGCGAGGTGCCGATCAGGGACTCGTCGAACGGCCGGCGGGCGAGCAAGGTGCCGTCGGTCAGGCCGAGGAACATGGTGCCGTTGTCGTCCAGGCTGAAGCTTTTGAAGAACTTGTCGAAGTACGACATCTTGATCCCGGCCAGCAGCACGCCCTGGAAATTGCCGGTGCGGTCGTTGATCCGTTTCGAGATCGGGATGATCCACTCGCCGTTCTCGCGGCTGCGGATCGCCGGGCCGATATGCGCAACGGACGACACGTTCTGCTGGTGAAACTTGAAGTACTCGCGATCGGCCACGCCATTGCCACGCGGCAGATTCGGGAACGAGGTAATCACCCACTGCCCTTCGCGGTCGAACAGGAACATGCCGTGCAACTGCTCGAGTTGCTGCACCCGTCGCGCGAGGGTTTTCTGCAGGCGAGTCTTTTGCGCCGCGCCATAACCGTCTTCCTGAATCCAGTCGACCAGACTGGTCATCACCAGATCCGCCGCCAGAAAGGTGTCCTCGGCCTGCTGCGCCATGGCCCGGGTCAGGTTGGCCGAAGACATCTGCGCGTTCGCCAGATCCTGGCGCCGCGACTGTTCGATCTGCAAGTACAGCAAACCGAACAGGCACAGACACACGGCAACGATGAACAATACCGCCGCCTTGCGCAGGGGCAAACGCTTGAGGGTGCCGCCGGGGGCCTGATGCGGATCGTGAATGGGGATAGGCAAAAGCGTGTCCTGGGCAGGTACGACAGGGGCAAAAGCCCGAAACCCTTGTTCTTGTGAGCGTAGCCCACCGGGTTGTGTGGGGCAACCAAGTGCCCCCGCTACGATCCCGACCCTGTTGCTATCGGCGCGCAAGGCAATTGGATGACCTGCGACGCGAATTATTTTTGCCTGCCCGTTTTCCTCGCCTTCACTCCCGGCTCGACAACCGCCGCATCGCACTGTGCAGATGCGCCCGCGCACTTTCCGGATCGCCCTCGCGCATCTGCTCGTACGCCCGTTGCGCAACCGCGTGCGGCACCGGTTTGAGCTCCCGTTGCGTGGCCATCGCCAGCAGTTGCACCTGCGCGGCACGCTCCAGGTAATACAGATCGTCCCAGGCTTCGGCGATGGTCGGCGCCGCGACAATCACCCCGTGGTTCTTGAGAAACAGAATGTCGGCCTCGCCCATGACCCCGGCAATCCGGTCGCCTTCACGCGCGTCCAGCGCCAGCCCGTTGTAATGCTCGTCCACCGCCGTGCGCCCGTAAAATTTCAGCGCGGTTTGACTCAGCCACAACAGCGGCGGCCCCTCCAGCAGGCACAACGCCGTCGCGTTCGGCATGTGGGTGTGGAACGCGACCTTCACCCGAGGCAGCCGCTGGTGCAGCCGCGCATGAATATAGAAAGCAGTGGCCTCCGGTTGGCCCGCGCCGTCCACCACGTTGCCATCGAAGTCGCAGACCAGCAGGTTGTGCGCCGTGACTTCGGAAAATGCATAGCCGTAGGGATTGACCAGAAACAGGTCGGCGTGCCCAGGCAACATCGCCGAAAAGTGATTGCAGATCCCCTCTTCCAATCCATGCAACGCCGCCAGTTGAAAGCACGCCGCAAGCTCTTGGCGAGCGGTGATGATGGCTTCGCTGTCGAGGTTCAACGGGGCGCAACGCGCAGGTCGCGCGCTGCCGGTCAGGGTATGGGCCATGGCGAAACTCCTTTATGACCAGCCAAGGGATGAGAACAACGGAAGGACTTCGTCCAGCGTGTTGAGGATTGCGTCGGGCCGATAGTCCGGCAGCAACTGACGACCGGTGCCACGGTCAATCCAGACGCAGCGAAAATGCATGTCGCGAGCCGCCGTGTGATCGAGCATCGGGCTGGCGCAGATGTGCACCACCTGATCGCGGCTGACGCCCAGTTGCTCATGAGCGTAGTCGAACAGCCGGGGCGCCGGTTTGTAGGCGCCGGCCTGTTGCGCGGTGATCACCCGGTCGATGTGGCCACCCAACTGAGCGACGTTGCCGGCGATGATGTCGTCATCGGTATTGGAGACGATGCACAGCTTGAAACCCTTGGCCTTGAGCTGCGCGAGGGTGTCGACGACTTCGGGAAACGGCGGCATCTGCGGGATCGCGGCGGCCAGGCGTTGGCTGTCTTCGCTGGCACTCGCCAGGCCCAGTTCCTCCAGGGCCAATTGCAGGCCGAGGGTGCTCAGCTCACGAAACGAGCGGTGCGGCGGCGTCTGTTCCAGGCAATGTTCGTGGCGGTCGTAGACCTCGATCAGGCGTCCGGCGTCGACCCCGTGTTCACCTTTTTCGCTCAGGATCCGCTCGGCCACGGCGCGCAGGCCTTCGTCCCATTGAATCAAGGTGCCGTAGCAATCGAAGGTCAGCCATTGCGGGCGCGGTGTGTGGATCAACGTCATGGGGGCATTCCTCTGCAAGTGAGGGCTTCAGCTTATGAACTCGGGGTGATAGTGTGAAATTAAATAAATAGCCAACCGTCAGTTGCAAAACAAATATCGAGAGCGCCGCCATGCTGGATCTGGAACTGCTGAAAACCTTCGTCTGCGTGGTCGATGAAGGCAGCTTCACCCGCGCCGCCGAACGCGTGCATCGCACTCAATCCACGGTCAGCCAACAGGTGCGCAAACTCGAAGAACTGGTCGGCCACGCCCTGCTGTTGCGTGATCGCACCGGGCTGAACGTCAGCGTCACCGAGCACGGCGAACTGCTGATCCACTATGCCCGTCGCCTGCTGGCCTTGTCCGCCGAGGCCAGCGAAGCCCTGGCCAGCGATCTGGACCTGGAAATCCTGCGCATCGGCATGCCGGAAGACTTCGACGCCCGGCGCATGGCGCTGATCCTCGCCGGCTTCACCCGCAGCCACCCGCAAGCGCGGCTGGAAACCGTCAGCGGCATGAGCCTCGACCTGCGCCAACGCCTCGACAGCGGCGAAATCGACATCGCCCTGATCAAACGCGAACCCGACAGCGGCCCCGCCTGGGCGACCTGGCCGGAACGACTGGTGTGGGTCAAGGGCGCGGAGTTCGACTCATCCAGCGGCGTGTTGCCTCTGGCGCTGTTTCCTCAAGGCTGCCTTTACCGACAACGGGCGATTCGCCTGCTCGACGTGGCGCAACGCCCCTGGCGTGTGGCCTTCGGCAGCCACAGCCTGACCGGCATTCAGGCGGCGGTGGCCTCAGGGCTTGGGGTTTCGGTGCTACCGGCGTCGGCAGTGTTGCCGGAGCATCGGGTATGCACAGACTTGCCGCCGCTGCCGCCGACGGAGCTGGCACTGGTCAGCCGCGAGGGGGTGTTGAGTGGATTGCAGCGGGGGCTGGTGGAGTTTTTGCGGGGGGAATTGGGGGTGGATGCGGGGGGATTTGCTTGAGGTTGATCGCAAAAAAACAGGCGCCTTTTCAGGCGCCTGTTTTTATGATCGGTCAACGCGACGGCGGCACTCGAATATCCCCCGCCCGGCACTGAGTTTTCACGCCCTTGCCGCACGCGCCGAATTGCAGGTCCTTGCCCATGCACACGCGCACTTCCGACAGTTCCGGGCCGTTGCAGATCACGGCGATACCGTCTGACGGGATGCCCGGATTGCTCTTGCGGAACAGGTCGGCAATTTCCTGCGCTTCGAAGTAATAAGAGCTACTGAACGGTTGCAGTTCTTCCGGGATGCTCACCGCGGCCACGGCTTTGTCCGCTTCGTCCAGATAGCCCATAGCGCCGAGGCCGCTGCAGGTGCCGTGCTTGCTCCATTCGTGATCGAGCAGTTTCTTGGTCGGGAACAGCGTCAGGCCTTTGGCCGTCTCGGCGGCCGACAGGTTGGTCAGCGGCGGGCAGGATTCCGGCCAGCCGCCCCTGGCGTATTGCGGCCACAGGCCATGCAGGACAAAACCGTAACCCTTGCCGGTGCATTGCGGATCGTCCTTATGGGTCAGGCAAAAGGTCGGCGACCAGGACAACGTCAGCAGGTAGTAATCGAACACCCCCGCCACCGACTCCGTCGGTGCCTTGTTGGCGTGTGACTGGCGCGCCGAACTCAGGCCGATGCTACCGACCGTCAGCGCAATCAGCGCCATAATTGTAAAAAGCTTTTTCATGTTCCCGTTCCTTGGGACGCGTGCGTCCGTGGTTTCTGTGGTCTGACCGTCATTTGGCCAGACGCTGATTGAGTCATGCCCGTGTTGCAAGCGCATGACGCAGGGCAAAACCTGCATTACTTTGAAAGGACTACCATGCTGTTGCATTCACCACAGGGAACCGACATGAGTAAAGCAGACGAACTCGCCGCGAAACTCAAACAAACCCGGCACACCCATGCTGACGAAATCACCTGCGCTGAACTTGAGATCGATTGCTGGCCGGCTCAGGTCTACGCCTTGTATCACCGCATCGAGGGCTGGTTGCAACCGGTCACCGAAGTCGGACTGAAGATTCGGCGAAATCCTACCCATGTTTGCGAAAGTTCACCGGATGGCGAGACCCACGACTACGCCATCGACCAATTGGTCATCGAAGCCAACCATCACAGCCTGACATTCGACCCAATCGCCCGTTTCACCGAGGACGGCTCGGGGCGCGTGCAGATCAACTTGCCGGGCAAAGAAACATCGCTTCTGCGCACCGTCGACGAACACGGCGAAAGCCACTGGTGGTTGCAGACCATCGAGACCGGGCAACAACTGGATGCGATTGCGTTGACGGAAAACAACCTGCTGTTGGTAGTCCAGGAAGGCCTCGGTCTGTAGGCCGAACCTGACAAAACTGTAATCCGCCCCTCAGCCAGCTGAAAGCTGCCACTGGTTAGCCTCCTCGTCATTGGTCAAACGGGGACTTCCAGCGCATGCCTTCCACCACGTCAAGACGTACCTTCGTCAAAGGCCTTGCCGCCAGCGGTCTGCTCGGCGGCCTCGGCCTGTGGCGCACGCCGGTCTGGGCCTTGAACAGCCCCGGCCAAGTGAATGAATTGAGCGGCACCGACTTCGAGCTGTTCATCGGCGAAACCCCGGTCAACTTCACTGGCCAGCCCCGCACCGCCATGACCATCAACGGCAGTCTGCCCGGCCCGCTATTGCGCTGGCGCGAAGGCGACACCGTGACGTTGCGAGTGCGCAACCGACTCAAGGTCGACACCTCGATCCACTGGCACGGCATTCTGCTGCCGGCCAACATGGACGGCGTGCCGGGCCTGAGTTTCAAGGGCATCGAGCCGGGCGGCGTGTACGTCTACCAATTCAAGGTCCGCCAGCACGGCACCTACTGGTATCACAGCCACTCCGGGTTGCAGGAACAGGCCGGCGTCTACGGCCCGCTGGTGATCGATGCCCGGGAGCCGGAGCCGTTCCAGTACGACCGCGACTACGTGGTGATGCTCAGCGACTGGACCGACGAAGACCCGGCCAGCCTGATGAAGAACCTGAAAAAGCAGTCCGATTACTACAACTTCCACAAGCGCACAGTCGGCGATTTCATCCATGACGTCAGCGAAAAAGGCTGGGGCGCCACCGTCGCCGATCGCACGATGTGGGCCCAGATGAAGATGAATCCCACCGACATCGCCGATGTCAGCGGCGCCACGTACACCTTCCTGATGAATGGCCACCCACCCGATGACAACTGGACGGGACTGTTCCGGCCCGGTGAAAAGCTGCGTCTGCGGCTGATCAACGGCTCGGCCATGAGCTACTTCGACGTGCGCATCCCCGGCTTGAAAATGACCGTGGTCGCCGCCGACGGCCTGCACGTCAAGCCGATCAGCGTCGATGAGCTGCGCATCGCCGTGGCGGAAACCTATGACGTGATCGTCGAGCCCGCCGCCGAGGCCTACACCCTGGTCGCCCAGGCCATGGACCGTACCGGCTACGCCCGAGGAACCCTCGCCGCCCGCGCCGGTTTATCGGCCCCGGTGCCGGCGCTGGATCCGCGACCGCTGGTGACCATGGACGACATGGGCATGGGCGGCATGGACCATGGCTCGATGGACATGAGCGGCATGGATCACTCGAGTATGAACATGGGCCCGATGCAGTCGCACCCCGACAGCGAAAAGGACAATCCGCTGGTGGACATGCAAGCCATGACCACCGCCCCGAAACTCGACGACCCCGGCCTCGGCCTGCGCAACAACGGCCGCCGCGTGCTGACCTACGCCGACCTGCGCAGCACGTTCGAAGACCCGGACGGCCGCGACCCGGGCCGCACCATCGAGTTGCACCTCACCGGCCACATGGAGAAATTCGCCTGGTCGTTCAACGGCATCAAATTCTCCGACGCCGAGCCGCTGCGTCTGAAATACGGCGAGCGCATCCGCCTGATTTTGGTCAACGACACCATGATGACCCACCCCATTCACCTGCATGGCATGTGGAGCGATCTGGAGGACGAAAACGGCGACTTCCAGGTGCGCAAACACACCATCGACATGCCGCCCGGCACCCGCCGCACTTACCGCGTCACCGCCGATGCGCTCGGCCGTTGGGCCTATCACTGCCATCTCCTGTACCACATGGAAATGGGCATGTTCCGCGAAGTGCGGGTGGAAGAATGAGGACGCCGACCATGACTCGATTTGCCACGTTTTCCTTGTCACTCCTGTCGATGTCCCCGGCCTTCGCCGCCAGCGACATGCAGGGCATGGATCACAGCCGGATGGCTGACATGCAAGGCATGGATCACAGTCAAATGGGTGATATGCAAAGCATGGACGACGGCATGATGCAGCCCGCCGCGCCGACCGAAAGCCGCACGCCGATCCCGGCGCTGACCGACGCCGACCGCGCCGCCGTGTTCACCAGCCACGCCGGACACCAGGTTCACGACAGCGCCATCAACACTTACTTCCTCGCCGACAAACTCGAATGGCAGGACGCCGACGACGCCAGCACCCTGGCCTGGGATTTGTCCGGCTGGATCGGCGGCGACATCGATCGGCTGTGGCTGCGCTCCGAGGGCGAACGCAGCAACGGCAAGACCGAAGACGCGGAGATCCAGGCCCTGTGGGGCCACGCGATTTCGCCGTGGTGGGACGTGGTCAGCGGCGTGCGCCAGGACTTCAAACCCGGCGCCCCACAAACCTGGGCCGCGTTCGGTCTGCAGGGCATGGCGCTGTACAACTTCGAAGCCGAAGCCACTGCGTTTCTCGGCGAAAACGGCCAGAGCGCGGTGCGGCTCGAAGGCGACTACGACATCCTGTTGACCAACCGCCTGATCCTGCAGCCCACCGCCGAACTCAACGTCTACGGCAAAAACGACCCGCGACGCGGGATCGGCTCGGGCCTGTCGAACACAGAAGTCGGGTTGCGGTTGCGCTACGAATTCCGCCGCGAATTCGCGCCCTACATCGGCGTGACCTGGAATCGCTCTTACGGCAACACCGCCGATTACGCCCGGGAAGAAGGCGAGGATCGCAGCGAAGCGCGACTCGTCCTCGGCGTGCGGCTGTGGTTCTGAATCCCATCAAAAAAACAATACCGAGGTCTTGCATGCGCACATTGAAAATCTCCCTCGTCCTCGCCAGCGGTTTGCTCCTGAGCACCCTGGCCCAGGCCCATCCGAAACTGCTGTCGTCGACCCCGGCCGAAGGTGCCGACGGCGCGGCACCCGGCAAGATCGAACTGCGTTTTTCGGAGGATCTGCTGACTCAGTTCTCCGGCGCCAAACTGGTGATGACCGAAATGCCCGGCATGGCCCACTCGCCCATGCCGATGAAGGCCAAAGTCAGCGCCGGCAGCGACCCGAAAACCATGCTCGTCACCCCGCTCTCGCCCTTGCCGGCCGGCACCTACAAGGTCGAATGGCGCGCGGTGTCGTCGGACACGCACCCGATCACCGGCAACGTCACGTTCAAAGTGAAGTGAGCGATGGCTGAACTGATCAACATCCTCCTGCGTCTGGCGTTGTATGTGGATTTGCTGATGTTGTTCGGGCTGGCGTTGTTCGGGCTGTACAGCGTTGACGCGGTGCTGCGGTTTCGACCGATGCTGCGCGGGATGGCGTTGATCGGGGCGCTGCTGTCAGTGGCGGGACTGGTGCTGATGACCCGCGCCATGAGTGGCGAAACGGCGTTCGCGGCGCTGTGGCCGCACCTGCAAATGATGGTGCTGGAAACCGACGTCGGGCTGGCGTGGACGCTGCGGATGATTGCGCTGATCGCCGTGGTGATCTGGCGCGGATTGTGGCTGGCGTCGATGGCCGGCGCCATCGCCCTCGCCTCCCTGGCCTGGAGCGGACACGGCGCGATGGATAACGCGTGGCACCTGCTCAGCGACATCCTGCACCTGCTTGCGGCGGGGGCGTGGCTGGGCGCCATGCTCGCGTTGATCTTGATGGCGCGGCTCAATGCATTGCTCAGCGAGGCGCGCATTCGTTCGCTGGCGAATTCCGTCAAACGCTTCGAAAGCGTCGGCGCGGCGATTGTGCTGATCCTGTCGGTGACCGGCGTCGCGAATTACCTGTTCATCGTCGGCCCGGCACTGGGCGAAATCCTGCTTGGCACCTACGGGATTCTGCTGGCGATCAAGGTTGTGTTGTTCTGCGGCATGCTGGTGCTGGCCGCGTTGAACCGCTTCCACCTCGGGCCGTTGCTCGAGCAATCGTTGCGCGCCGGGCAGCATCAAGTGGCAGCAAACGCCCTGCGCCGCAGCTTGGCATTGGAGCTGGTGATTGCGCTGTTGATCGTGGGACTGGTGGCGTGGCTGGGCACGTTGAGCCCGGAACCGGGATGACACCCGGCAAACGCATTCACTACACTGGCCCGCACCTCCACTGCACAAGCCCGATCTCCATGACAATTCCAAAAAGCACGATGATCTTCTGCGGCCTGCTGGCCATGGCCGGCGCCGCTCAGGCACAAGAGTCGGCCTCGCACCTCGACACCGTTCAGCAACAAGGCCAGTTGCGCGTCTGTACCACCGGCGACTACAAGCCCTACACCTTCAAACGCCCGGACGGCGGATTCGAAGGCATCGACATCGCCATGGCGCAATCCCTGGCCGACAGCCTCGGCGCCAAGGTCGAATGGGTGCAGACCACCTGGAAAACCCTGATGCCGGACATGCAGGCCGGCAAATGCGACATCGGCGTCGGCGGCATCTCGGTGACCCTCGAACGCCAGAAAAAAGCTTTCTTCAGCAACACCCTCGACGTCGACGGCAAGATCCCGCTGGTGCGCTGCGCCGACCAGTCCAGATACCAGACCATCGACCAGATCAACCAGCCGAACGTGCGCCTGGTCGAACCGGCCGGCGGCACCAACGAAGCCTTCGTCCACGCCTTCCTGCCCAAGGCGCAACTGGCGTTGCATGACAACGTGACCATCTTCGAACAACTGCTCGACAACAAGGCCGACGTGATGATCACCGACGCGTCCGAAGCCCTCTACCAACAGAAACTCAAACCCGGCCTGTGCGCCGTCAACCCGAGCCAGTTCATGCAATACGGCGAAAAAGCCTACCTGCTGCCGCGCGACGACATCAGCTGGAAACTCTACGTCGACCAGTGGCTGCACCTGAGCAAAGTCACCGGCAAATACCAGAAAGTCCTGAGCGAATGGATCGCCGTACCCGCGGCCCAGTAAACCTCAGTCGTCATGCATCAGGCCGGAGCTGTACTGGTTGAAACTGTTACCGATATTGCTCCCGCCGAACTTCAACGTATTCATGTTCCGCGCCTGCGGCGAGTGACAGTCGCTGGAGAAACAACTGGTGGTGGTCAAGCCACCGGAACCGGAGCAGGCGCTTAAAAGTGCGACAGTGGCGACGATCAACAGCGCTTTGAGTGGATTGTTCATGGTGTGTGGCGCTCGCGTGGGATCGGGATCTTGTGGATGGATCGTAGGCCTGCGCGGGTGGCGGGAAGATGAAACTTGCGGGGGTTTCAGCGTGGGTTCAGGTTGAACCCACGCCCAGCGATAAACCCTCCGTGACAGAGAGTTGCCCGAATCTACTTCGGCTCGACGTTATCCAGCGCCTGATTCACCGCCAAAGACCCCAACATCACCAACTGCGCAATGCCAATGGCGGTTTTGCGGTGGGCGGGCTCCAGGGTGGCGGCGAAGTTGTTGAGCATTTCGGAGGCTGAACCGAGGGATTCGCTGGCGTTGGCGAGCAGGGATTCGGTGTCGTAGGCCGGGTTGGCGAAGTACATCGGATCGTGTTTGGTGTGACTGCCCATGATCCGCTGCTGCGGGGTGAGGTAGTGATCGAGGGCGCGCTCGGCGGCTTCGTTCAGGGTTCGTGAATCGGGGAATTTGTAGGGGGAGACTGGATCGGTTTCGGGTGGGTTGGGGGTTGGTTTGAACATGGAGTAACTCCCGACGGATAAGAGGTTAGGAGCCGCCACCTTCGCTACCAAACTAGGGTGGAGGCCATACGCAGGTTGGTAGACCGGCCGTCAGGAACCCCGGCGCATCCGAAGATGCCCTGCGCATGACCACCATAAAACGAAGGTACTGAAAGCCTCCGCAAGACAGTAGTCTTGTGCTTCTGACGGAATCCGGGCTACCAAACCCGATCACTGGTTTTCAGTGACCCAGGAACGATAAAACCGCCGTGCTAGAGGCACAAGCCGGCGGATTCTGTCTTAGGTGTAGGGGGTGGCGCAAGGATGTGTAGGCGTTGGCTGTTCAACATGAAATTATTTAAACAGGGCAGAATCTTTCTGTTTAGATCAGCGTGCGAGCCTGGCCACCCTGATAACGACTGCGAGAAGAACTAGCCTCCAACTCCTCCCCCTTTCAGCCTTAGCAAATATTAAGCAACTGTTTTCGGCTCCAGCCTGGAGCATCATCAAGACGGCCCAATGTCTGGGAAAGATCCCACATCCACCGTAAAGTCTTGGATCGGCTACGCTTTCCGTTGTCTCGGTGCGGAGTCAATCCCTGTGCGTGAGAGCTGAAGATCAGTCCGCCATGAGATAAGATCAGCACCAATCAATTGACGTGACGCCTCACCTCATCGATGATCTCGCACACGATTGAAGCCAAGGATTAGTGAAAATGTTCTGGATAGAGATCTGCAATGATGGCAGTTACATATCAGGTGACCAAGAACACCTAATTCTCGCCGATGGCATCGTACAGGGTGAAAGCTACGACGGAGAGCGCTCCGGTAACGACTGGGCGAAGCTATTTGTTCCCTTCAGCATCGAAACCGAGCATGGAACGTTCAGTTGGGAGGTAGAGCTTATCGAATACCTGGGACGAGAGGTCACGAGTCTCCTGGGTTACCGAATTACCGACTATCCCGGCCACATCCTTTTGAAAGACGAAGTCACATTCTGCATTCAAGACGGATGGGCTTTTCCAAGAGAAACAACGCTCGACTCGCAGCCCAAAGTGACTAAAATGCGCCTCGTTTAAAAGAAGACACACCGAATGATTGATGCAGTTGACCTCTTCTGTGGCGCCGGCGGCCTGACGGCTGGAATGCGACAAGCCGGCATCACTATACATGCTGGCTACGATATTGAGGACCAATGCAGGTACGCCTACGAAGTCAACAATGAGGCCGCGTTTGTTTCCCAAGACGTGAAGAGCCTCACCAAAGAACAGCTCGAAGCTTGGTACCCGCGAGTTGAGGGACGCTATCGTTTGCTCGCAGGCTGCGCTCCATGTCAGCCCTTCTCTACCTATAACCAAGGACGAGACACCAGTGCCGATAGCAAGTGGCCTCTTTTGTACCACTTTGCCCGTTTGATTAAAGAGGTGCAGCCTGAGCTGGTAACGATGGAAAATGTGCCCGACGTCACCAAACACTCAGTCTACGACGACTTCGTGAAAAATCTTGAGAGTCAGGGTTACAACGTATGGGCCAATCGCGTGGCTTGTGTCGAATACGGACTCCCTCAGCAACGGCGGCGGCACGTGCTATTGGCATCCAAGCTCGGACCGATTGAGATCATTCAACCCACCCATCGCAATGCACCTATCTCTGTTATGGAAATGATCGGTGACTTACCACGAATCGCGGCGGGCGAATGTGACCCTGATGACCCAATGCATCGCGCAGCCACACTCACTCCGATCAATCTGCAGAGGATCCTAAACTCTCGCGAGGGCGGTACTTGGCGGGATTGGCCGCCGCATCTGGTTGCAGAATGTCATCGTAAGGCAAGCGGTAGGACCTACCCCAGCGTCTATGGGCGAATGAAAAGAAATGAGCCGAGCCCTACTATGACCACACTTTGCTATGGCTTCGGAAATGGCCGCTTTGGACACTACGAGCAAGCGCGCGCACTGTCGTTGCGCGAGGCAGCAATTCTTCAATCTTTTCCACGAAATTATGAATTTATGCCCGCAGGGCAGATCACCTTTAAAGCGGTGGGTCGGATGATTGGCAATGCTGTTCCGGTACGCTTAGGGGAAGTGATCGGTGAGAGCCTTATGCGTCATGTTGAGACATACGCACAGAGAAATCACGCCTAAGTCGCTCTTCAAGCTCACTTGGCTTGCGAGTTTCGCACTCCCAAACCACCAGTACCCGCCAGCCCAACTCTCGCAGTTGGGCTTCCTTTTTGGAGTCGCGCTGAACATTAGCTTCAAATTTTGAGAGCCAAAACTCAGAACGGCTTTTTGGTGTAGTGCTGTAGCGGCAGTTGGTATGCCGATGCCAAAAGCAGCCGTGCACAAAAATTACAGTTCTATATCTGGGAAGCAGTATATCTGGGCTTCCGGGTAAGTTCTTGCAATGCAGTCTAAAGCGAAGCCCCAACGAGTGTAGCAAGCGCCGAACCATAATTTCAGGTCCGGTATTCTCACGTCCTACTGCACGCATTATGTCGCTACGGTTTGTCATAAGTCCGCCTCGAAAACCTAACAGCGCGCCTCATTTTTGACTTATAGCCCACTCTCCGCGACGAGGCTAACAGCCGTGTCATTTGACCTGCTGAGCGGCTTGAAATGCCGCCTTCCCCTGTGCAATAAGATGCTTCAACAACCAGCAGTCATCCCGTGCCGCTCGCTGATATAGTTCTAACTGACGCCAACTACACAAAGAACTCAGCGCATAGATTATTAACTCATATGAATTTTCAGCATGCATATAAAACGTTGGAAATTTATCAGAATACCATGCTGGAATTCCAGGAATTCGCTCCCCTGTCGACAAGTTAACAATTGGCTGTATATGAAAAAAACTATGTTCATCCCCTGCATCTTCTGGATGTTCATAGCGATAGCCAAATCCATTAAATTTTTCTACATCCTTCCCGCTCAATGCAATAGTTTCAGCGTTTACGCTACCATCATCTTTCCCCACAAACCTAACAAGCCTAATCCAATCATGCCTGTCATCAACATGAACTAGCAACATCGCACTGAACGCTGTGGGTTTACGAAAAAAACTTAGCAATTTAGCTTTTAGACTAGCCTTCTGATCACTAGAGTAATTAATTGCACAGTAGCTTTTTGATCTAGGCGACTCAGCAATTTGCGAGTACTTCACGAGCGCTGGACGCCCCTGAATTACATCTTTATTTCTAAAATGCAAATTTACCAAAAACTCCGCCAAAGAGGTTAACTGCCTCTCTTCCATGAAATCATCTCCAACTACATAAGCAGATAAGATTGAGGCTCATAATTCTCGACCTGGCCTGCCCTACCCTCTTCTATTCTCACCCATCTTTTTTTATCAAACGCGATAACATCGCTCGGAAAACTGGTCGCTTCCGACTCAGGAATAAAGCTTGAAATATTTTCACAGAACTGAATAAGAGGAAGATGTGAAAACTCAAACTCTTCAGGCATATTAGATTCGCGCTTAGCTTTTTCTGCCCAAAAAGCAGGCCTAGAAAAAAGAAAACTTGGCTCGAATACATATGACAGCAATGCTTTAGGCACACACTCCTGTGTCAACGTGCATAAAGAGTTCCATTCACCAGTATCGCTCGAGTCATTAAGAACCCATGGTAATTGAGTAGCCAAATGAGGGGCATCACCAATTACTTCCTGTGCAGGTAACACGACCTTTTCTAGCCAATGCATTAAAATTGCTGCTGAGACCCTGGCTATTTGCTTATCCGGCATTGAGGCCAAAATGCTAATATCCTTCTCAAGGATATTAAACACTCGCAGACCAGCGTTATTCATAACTAAGTCACGAAAAGTTAAGTCATAACCATTCGCAGCACCTACAAAAGCGGCAAGCTCATAATTAATAAATGAATCAGATTCAGCATCACTAACATCAAACCCAAGAGATTCCATCATGGGACGATCCAAGTTATTAGCAACATACTCGCAAGCTTTTTCAAACCTTGCAGACTCATGGCATAAATCAGGCCAATGCCAAGGTCTAAAACCGTCAAAGTAATTGGAGGACCATAAACCCTTTGAAGTTATCTGGAGACTACCGATATCTGTATCGGCGTATGACGCAATACCTCGACGCATCGTTAAGTCAAAGGTGTTAGTACCAAACTGATTTACAACTACAATTGGACCTACATTGCACATCAATCGCATAGTGTAGGCAACCTCGGCCCCTGTGGCCCATGCAGCCGCTTGATCTGGCTCTAACCCTAACAAATCATAATCAATTATTACAAGATCATAACTATCTAGGCTATTGACCTGGCAATAATTATTAGACCGAGATTCAAAGCGAGCCCGATGCAATTCGCCAATTAGACGGGAAACCTGACCCACATCAAAAACTGTAATATCGACACCGTCACCTAAAAAATCCAATAGATTTTTTTTCCAGGTGTTCGCACGCGGCGTTTCATCATCCAGTATTACGATTCGCATCAAATCACCATTCTAATGTAAACGAGGTTTTAAACTTATCTACCGGCTCAACAAAATAGACCTTACAAGAAAGTGAATCTGCAACCATCTTAACAATAGTAAGTCCGATACCCATCCCACCCAACCCTAATGACTTTCTTTCTTCGGGGATTTCCAAACGACGGATGAATGGTTTAAATAGATCTGAACTATCGTGCAGCCTTACACCAACACCAGTATCCATGACATAAATTTTACTCTTACCGTTTACAGACTCGCCCCAACACCTAATCTCCCTTACTTTAGAGTCAAGCATTGCATTTACAGCATTTATCAATACGTTTTGAAAAATGGCATTCCAAGCTGCAAACGTGGCTGAAGGCAGTCGCATAGCATCAGGTATATCGTTTATAATTTTTACCTGACGCAACAAAACTTCCGAATTGCTTACTACCCGCGACATTAGTTTTTTAGCATTAAAGATATTTCTTTTTTCCCTATCAGCTTCATGCATCAAAGGAGAAAATAGCTTTCTCGCATTAGCAGTTCGATACGCCCAAGAGTCTAAGGACTTTATTAACTCTGGCTCATCCAACACCTCCCCCCCAACTCTCAATCTCGCCCTGATATCCTCTAGGAGCGTTAACTCTTTATGCATTTCATGTTCCATTGCTAGTGCTGCCATCCCAGTAGTAGCGAGGGCCGCAAGTAAAATCCTCTCCTCCTCGAACGCATTTTGCCGCTGGACTTCAAGCGCTTCAAGCTCTTCAAATTTATCTGAAACCTCTACCAGCTTGCTGGCCAAATCTGCCGGGGCATGCAATGAAATTTGAAATAGGTCCTTTCGAATTTCGGAGACTTTTTCGTCAGTTGCAGGCATATCTAACCGCTCTGACGCAATCTGACGTTGCCTCCGCTCATAAGAACGCATTGCGTAAAAATCTATCGCCCAACGAACAGTATGCTGCAACTCGTCAAAAGCCTTGTTATCAATCAACCGATCGCGTGTAACCTGGACGTTCAAATAACGCCCACGCTCAATATCAGGTAAAGGCGCAAGTTGACGTTCATGGGAAGTCGATATTTTTACGACTCCAAATATCCGGCCATTGGTAGGAAGATCATTAAGGCCACTTTGAACTTGTAGGTTTGGAGGTAGAAGTTGTGATTTATTAATTCGATGAGAATGATCCATTTCCAGGCCTAACCAATCTTGCTCATCCCCTCCATAAAACGGCAACCTGAAACTATTATCATAAATATGAACACCACCAAACTTCTTGAAATACTCCCTAGCATCAGAAACCTGGACACCACCAGATTGCTTTCCAGAAAGCTTAAATACATATATTTTAAAATAAACCTTATCCAGCGCTCGTGTTGTCGGCTTAAATTTAGCCCTGTATATATCACCATTTCTAAATTTTACCGATATAGAATTCTCCCCCCCCTGTCTTCCGTTCTCCAAACGCCCTCGAATAACAGCTATCCAGTTTTGAAGGGCTTTATTCATTTGCTCGGAAAACTTCTCCATTGAGCTTTCAGTAACACCCTCAAGTTCAACATTAAACAAATCAGGAATTTCATCAGGATTATCCGACTCCAGCAATTCTGGAGGAGGCTTAAGAAACCACAACTCTTTTGCAAGATCTTGTAGATCTTTCTCTTCCCATTCTTGCTTCAGAAGCTTGATTTTTACCGACGTGCCATGTCTGTATTTCCCATCAATTAAAGACAAGCTCTTACTTTCGACAATATCGGCTCCAGCTTCAACTAGATCTCCGGCTGCGCGAGCCCCTGACCAGTCCACAGAAGCATAAAACTGCTTTTTATGCTCCTTGCTTCTAGATACCAGTTCCAATTCATCGCCAAGAAACTGAACAGATAAACGTCCGACTCCTTTAGAGCCGGTAACCTGCCTATCTCTGGACGTAAATATTTTTTCTTGCTTGTGAGTTGTACCTACACGCAACCAGTACTTTACAAACTCGCTAGGTGACATACCATCACCATTATCTATTACTGTAATGCTATCCGAGTCGAATCTAATAATTACCTCAGTTGCATCTGCGTCATAACTATTTTTTACAAGCTCTGCCAGGGCAATGTGCGGCTTACCTACCAGTCTCTCACCGAGTTCGCGCAACAAAGCTGCATCAACGGTAAACTTTTCGAAATATGACCCTGGAACTTTATTTTTCGCCACCTGAGGCATCTATCTCATCCTTGGGCTAACGACCCCTAAGCACTTACTTATTGAAATTTCAGTTATCAGTCTCTGAAGCTTTTTTAAACAACCACCACACAGATCGAAAATACCGATAACAAGGTAGCTTTAGCAATTGTTAAAAATCTAGGATTTTGATTTTCTTTTCATCCCAAGTGAAGATCACGCTTCCTCATCGCAATGAATACTAGCTGTATAGAGCACAAAAGTCTCCAGTTCGTGATGCAACCCAAATTCCCCCTGATTGCTCATTTGTCTTTACTCAGTGAGGTGGGATCAGAAGAAATGGGGACTGATTTATTTACCAGCCTCAAGACCTGCCAGCCTGCTCTTCCGATGCTCCCAAGCCCCACCTCCCCATTCCTGATAAACTCCCCCACCTCCCAGCCACACCGATTCCGTACCCCCAATGCCCCCAATCACCGCCACACCCGCCCCACTCTCCCGCCGTTTCTCTGTCGCGCCGATGATGGATCGAACTGACCCTTCTTTTCCGTCCCGCAAATAAAGGCCCAAACGCCTCGCCACCAACCCGCGTACCAGTTGCGTACCAGCTCCGTTCTTCTCTCTCCTTTCCCATCCCCTCTGTCGACTGCGTTAGCAAATTTTAAGCAGCGGTTCTCGGCTCCAATCCTGGCACTGTCTATCGTCGGCTCCGGCGAGTTTTGTGAGAGTTAAACCGCATGCGTGGAAGGCGGGCCGATCTCCGCGTTGTATGCCTCGCCCTGCTTTTAGGTTGACCCCTGGGAAAAAGGTAATTTTGGTAATTTCCTTTTTTTTCTAAGAAAAACTCAATTAATTCAGTAGGTTATACGTTTCATTCAAAGGTAATAATAGGGTAAGAAAAAGGTTAGAAAATTACCTTTAGTCGTAGTAATTTCACCAACCAGTAAAACCCTTTAAAATCAGTCACTTGAAAAAATATTACCTCCCGCCTTACCAAATATTACCTCCAAAGGTAATACGTCAAAGCCACGATCTATAAGGGCTGCAGCTCATTTCTCGCATCGGCTTACCAAAATTACCTTTTCCCTAGCCTCGAACTGAAATCAGCCCCCTAAGGCGCCCTGCTATGCTTTCTTCTTTCCGAATGGAGTCGAATGCATGGCCAGTGAATATTCCCTTTCCGTCGTACTCGAAAAAATGTACGAAAATCAGCTAGGCCTTGAAGCTGCGATGATGGAGTTGGTGCTATTAGTCGAGCAGCAGGGATACGAGACTGTTGGGGAGAACGCCCGGGCGGCCCTGGAGCGAATTGGGGAAAATGCCGGCTTTATTAATCAGGGCTTGGCACGGTTGAGAAACTTGGAAAAGGACTAGCTTGTGATCAGCCCTCTCAATAGCCACTAACGGCTAACGCTGTCGAGAAGCGGAGATTACTGGCAAGTAAAGTGAAGCGAAATCATTCGTTTCACGATGCCATCAATTAGGTTGTATACAAGGTAAAACAGCATTCGTAAGAGTGCTGAACATCGGGACACTGGCATTGTTTTCTGAGGATGAATAATAATGAGAACTACTAAACATTTTGACTACGTTGTTAACCGAATCGCATCAGCCAAAAAAAATGCAGACAGTTTAGCATCTGGAATCGGGCATCACGGGATAGCAGGAGAAATACGCGAGATTGCAGCGAAGGAGTGTATAGAACCTTTCCTAACACAAAGCTATCAATGTGGAACGGGGAAAGTCATTGATTCGCTTCAAAACCTCAGTGATCAGCTTGACTTAATTGTCTATCATAGAAAAGTTGCTCCTCCAATTTTGGTAGGTAGGGATCTCGGACTATATCCGGTTGAATGTGTTCGTTATGTTTTTGAGGTGAAATCGACACTTAATGCGCGCGAAATAAAAGATGCAAACAAAAAATTTAGGTCTGTAAGCAAACTTCTTTCATTTCCTACCAAGGGGCAGGATGGTTCAATCAAGAGTGGCCCCCTCCCGACAACCGTTCTTCTGGCATTCAGCACTGACATCACCAGCTCGGAGATAGAACGCTATAAAAAACATACCGATGATGAACATCCACCCTGTACAGTTCTTTGCGTTTTAGGTAAGGGTTACTGGTTTTATGACGCAGCGGCGAATAGTTGGTATGGCCTAGAATCAAACGATGATTATCCTCCTTTCTTTGAATTTAGCATGTTCATTACAGGGCTGATGAATACCCTATCTTCTGAGGAAACATCCATTAGGCCATTCTACCCCGGCTCTTATATAAACGTGGATGACATCATCTTATCAGCATTAAACAAACCCACCTTAACAAAATACGAAGCGTGACCGAACTATCGCTGCACTGAAAAATAAATCTACAAGGATATATAGATGCTTCCTCGAATAACTATTAGATTAGCTCAACTGCCGCTTCAGCTGACTATTTGCACTGCATTTAGCGTACTGACGGGGGCAGTAATATATTTCAATGAGTGGTCCAAGGTGGATTTGTCGACACTGGATCGTTCAACGTTCATTACGGCACTAAGTGCGATCGCAACTTTAATCGCACTATTCTGCTCACTTTCGATTGCATGGATACTGTTCATTTCGCAACAAGCTAAAGGGGAGCGCCTATCCACCTACGATCTTTTTAAATCAAGACTGCTGGAAGTACGACAATGGCTCGTAAATCTTCCTGAATCACCTAGCCGCAACACCTGCTTAGCTCTTGCCTATGAACTTGATATGTTAGAGCTCTCAGATCTCCCACTGGTTGAGCGCGGAAAAGAATACTTAGATTTTTGTGAAGAAATAGAGGAAGGACTGAATTCAAGCAACATCGAAAGGAGAAATTTTTTCATGAACGCAGTCACTCACTTCGCCTACATTGATAGCCTACTAAATCGTATTGGCATTATTTCAATAAGACAGGTTTTGATGCGACTGTTCATCGAAACTCTTGCCAAGGGAGTAGTTCTCGTTGGGTTTTCTGTACTGATCTTAATTGCTTCATTGTTATGGTACAACCCACTCTTGAAAATAGTATTTGTTATCGCCTCAACTTTTATAGCGGTAGGAGCATCTCTTTTACTGTTTGAAGTATGGGTAGATCTTCGCAGGCATTACGATGATGAACTCGACTTCGTTGGGTCATCCACAGAAGAAGATCAAGCTCACTTATAATTATGTTAATTGATATTTTCTTAAGCGAATTTAATACCTCTCGACTGGGTCTGGAAAAGTCTGGAACGCCTCTCGCAATGCGCTAAGCCTGATTGACCGATTGGAGCCGATTGTAGCCATATGAATCCGACCTTTCTCACTGGCCACCTATGAAATGCGCTACACGCTATGAAAGGCAACTGGGCCGGGCTTTTGAGTCAATTTTATACCTTTCATGAAAGACGCCAAAACTCCTCTGGTGAGAACTATCGAGAAAACAAAAACACCCTAGATCGCACCTTTTCACACGACGCCCCTTACAAACATGGGGCTTTAGAGATCAGCTAACGACTCGACTTTAGCTGGTTGCTGCGCAACACCGCTTCAATTCTTTGCAAATCCTTTCACTGCATGAAATTGCGACGTGCGCCAAATCACACGCAGCGGGCTTGGGCGAGACCTTGATCTGTAATGCCACCTGCTTTGCACAAAAAAAGGATGCGAAGGCCGTCGGCGGGAGGGGGATAAGTGTTTTTTCAGGAAATTTTTTCTTATTCTGACGATTTTCAAGGTTGCTGAGGATGGCAGGGTCAGGGGCGCTTATGCCCCGTAACCAGCAGTCGTCAATAGTCGTCATCGTGAAGACGAGGCTAAGCTAGGGAGAACTTGCATCAGCCTATTACAGTGAGCCTAGAATGCGACACAACACCATAGGCAAGCATTCCAACTTGGCCATTTCGCACTACCTACAAACGAAACGACCTCCGACAGAATGCCAACGATACATTTTTTGGGGCACATGGCGTGACTAGACCCACAATTCCAATGGAAATTCAGCGAGCAGTATTAATTGAAGCCGGCCATCAGTGCGCGATCCCTGCTTGTCGACATCCTAGAGTCGAGATCCATCACATCATTCCGTGGGCAAAATGCAAAAAACACGAGTACCACAATTTAATTGCCCTTTGCCCTAACTGTCATACGCGGGTCCATGATGGTGACATTGATCGAAAATCACTGATCAAATACAAGGCTGCTTTGGTTTCAGCCATTCGTGATTTAGGAGAGTCCGCATTCGATCATCCTATTGTTGAAATCAAGAGACGCATTTACTCGATAGACACTACCAATCCGGATATATACTTTGATTTCGAGTTTCCCGACTTCTGCAATACGGAGGTAATTATCGCGTCTAAAAACATCGAGGCATGGGGAGCTGAACTTCTTAAATGGCATACGTCTACTGCCGAGACCAACAAGAAGGACGCAATTGCACATGGTTACAACCTTCTCGGCACATACTTGATGGGAAGGTACGATGTTAACCGGAGGGACGAATCGGTGTTAAGTGTGCGCTATACAATTAACGGTTACCTCGGTGGTGCGCACGGATACAAGGAAACAAGGGCACAAAACTTTCTATTGTCTCCGTTCTGCCCTTTGACCTTGGATTATTTATTAATTGATGAAGATTGCCTACAAAGACTCTCTGAACTTATTAGGCAAAAATTCTCTGAAAACCCGCCAGGACATGTAGATGAATGGCTTATGTCAGGTACCACCCCAGAAGCAATTTCCACAACGCCATTTGTGGTGGAGTTTTATGGAATTACTTTTATCTTCGCCGAATACCAAGTTGCTAGTTATGCACAGGGAAGCCCGGAACTATTTTTGTCATTCTATGAATTGAACGGTATTGCCAAGCCAGAAGTATTGAAAGCCTTAGAATACAACTGACATTGTACCGAAACAAAACCTTCCACAAAAAAGTAGAAAACAATGATAGCCTACAAATATAGAAACGATAGTGCACGCAGCATTAACATATTAGAATCCCGGAAAATTTACTTCCCCCATGCGAAACAGCTTAACGATCCTTTAGATGCTCAAATCAACATCGACCAAGAATATCGTGCGGTTGTCGAAAAATACCCTCCTCACCATAGTCAGGAGTATCTAAGAAAAGCATTTTGCATCTACATGCTTAACCAGCACAGTTTTGTTGATAAATTTGGGAAAGATATAGGACTCAATGGCGCATTACAACAATTTATCTCAAAGCTTGGAATTTTTTCTCTTTCAGCAACTCCTACCGATGCTTTGCTATGGGCTCACTATGGAGGGGCACACGCAGGGTTTTGTTTGGAATTTGATACTGACTTAATAGATGCGAAGGAGATATTTATACGCTCACCGGTAACTTATGCAAAATCCCCACCTTACCAAGAACTATTTGAAAAACTGGCACAAGAATTTAGCGAATTTGCTCGTCCCTGGGAGCCTGACAACACCTTTACGCCTGAAACCGGTGATAAATTTTACACTTATCAACTATCAGAACTAATGGATGCCAATCTTCTTGTAAAGTCAGAAAAGTGGAAGTACGAAGAAGAGTTTCGACTTGTAGCCAATAAATCCGGAGAAATAAACTTCCCAGCGACGGCTCTTCGATCGGTAATATTTGGTGTAAATGCGAAACTAAAATTAATACAAACCATTGAGAGCATACTATGCCACCCCGACTACGAACATGTAAAAACAAGATATGTTAGGCATGCTGCTGGCAGCTTTGATTTTGAGATTGTTGACTATTGCACTACCCTGATGGATCTCGACCGAATCACTTGAAAACTACAAAGTTATGTCCTTCACTGCTTTAGACATTCCATTAGCTCTTATTGAATTTCCGATGAAAGCAGAAACATTTCCGGAGCTTGGACTTGGACCGGGTGAATGAGTATGCACTGCGAGTTCTTCGTTCATCTGCGCAATCAAATCGAGTGTTTGAGATAGTATTTCGAACACATTCAAATCTTCAGAACCGATCCAGGTTTTCGGCGCCTGCAATTTCTGGCTTACCCCGACAACGCTCTGCCGCAACCCCTCGATCCGCTCCTGCATATCGCCGCGCACCGTGGCGTTGTGCTTCTGCCCCACAACCAGGTTCAGATCCCGACCGGTCGCCTGGTGCAGATCATCCACCGCCGCTAGGCTCGCTGATCCTCCGGACAGAAGCTTCAGCGCGCCCAGCGCTTCGATCGTTTTCACACCACCCACAGTCTCGGTCGAGTGGTCATCGACGGCCCGCGTGTGGCTCTGGAACTGTTCGCGGTTGTCCAGGGCTTCAACCTCACGCTCGATCGCATGATCCCGGACTTTGCCGTCGGTTTGGCGTAGCCAGTTGCCGTCCGCGTCGATACGCTGCTGCGCTGTGCTGCCACACCTGGTCGCCTTTCGGCACCTTCGGCATGCTCAGACCGTGCGGCAAGATCGATTGAATGTAGGGCTTGTTGGGCAGGCCGTAGGCGAAGCACACCACAACGCGCGCTCCTTCCTCTGGAAAGGCGTAAATGCCCATTTCTTCGCCACCGGTGGGTAGTGGCAGCGGTACGCCAGTCAGCAGCGGGATGGCCGGATCAGGCTCGTCGTCTGGGCCGAGAACAACGATGTCCACCGCGTAGCGCGGACGGAAGTCGTCGCAAATTCCGGCGTCCGCCGGCGCATCGGCCACGGCGGTGACGCGGGCGAAGCGTGGTAGGTGGTAACCACCAGTGAGTTCGGGGAACTGGCGCTCTACAGCGCGGCGGTTTGCGTCTTCCATCGGATGGCCATCTGGTCACTGGCGAGTGCCAAACTGGTGACACGTTCGCCGGCGTTGATCGTTGCTCCCGGTCGCAGGCCAGGAAGGGCCGCCACCATTGCGCTCTGGTTGCCCTGGTAGCAGTCAAACAGCTCCGTGGGGATCTGCAGCGCCGCCCGGGCGCCAAAAAAACTGTCGGCCCAGCTGCCGGCAAACACTTCGCCGTTGCCCAGCTGGTGCCAGGTGAAGTCGGGAATGCTGAACACTCGGGCCAGGTTATCCATGGACTGGTATCCGGCAGCAAGGCTGTAGAAGTACGGTGCCTTCACGCCGGCGTATGGCCGATCGGGAACGCGAAAGCGCAGGCCCATCTGCTCGCTGATGGCAGCCAGCACAGCGCGCAGATCGACGTGACGCAGGTTCAGCGGCAGCGGGTTGGCCAGCACAGCCGCCAGCTCACGGCAGAACAGCACCTGCTCCACCGCATTGGCGGCGGTGCAGCGCTCGACTTAGCCGATGAAGTGGCGCAGCAGCGTGCGGTCGTTGTAGCCGATATCCAGCTTCACCAGGCCTTTCAATGGTTCTCCGGATTGGACGGTGAAGTTCGCCCGCCCTGAACTGGTGGCGTCCAGCCGAACGTCTTCCTTGACCAGGCGAACAGGCGCGCCATTGATCGACAGTACTTTGTGCAGTTTCACGTCTGCTCACTCCCGCCCAGCCACTTGTCCACCCGGCCCAGCACCTTTTCAAAGCCGCTCAGTTCCGGGTTGTCGCTCGAACCTGAGTTACTACCACCCTCACCGACCGCGCTGCCCGGGGCGCCCTGGGCGTCGACCTTGTTGCCGGCACGCCGACCCTCGACCTTTTCCGGGTTCGACTCGCGCTCGCTCAGCGTGAACTGCACTAGCCACGCTTTCAGGTTTTCAGCCTCCCGAGCGCTGACGCCTTAGGAGAACTCCACCTGACGCACGCCAAAGGCTTCGGCCGTGTCATTGACGACACGGTACAGGTGCAACTGGCCGCCGCTCGCCGTGGCTTCCGCCAGACGCATCAGATCGGTCAATTGCGTCCGATCGACAAAGGGGATCATCAGCGAAACTGCCAGCGTCTTGAGCTTGAAGCTCTTGAGCGCCTTGTCGGTGTTGCTGGTCTGCCCCGACATGTCGTCGCTTTCGATGCGCAGATTGCCGGTGACCTTGAGGTTTTTCCCCTGGACTTTTTGCCCGTCGAGCAAGAACGTCATAGGCCTACCAGCTCCTGCACGAAACTCAGCCCTTCCCTTGTGCCCACCAGCAGCACACCGGCGCATTGCACCCGCTCATGCCCCGGTGCATCACCGCTCAAGAGCTCTCGGCTCAGTTCGCTGGGATTGCCCGGGCCGATCAGGCGCGCCCGCATGCTGACGCCAAGGGATCCCCCGGCCAGCAGTTCTTTAAGCTCAGCCAGTTGCTGATAGCAGCCTTGCTGCTGGGCACTCTTGCGGGCGGCCAGGGCAGCCAGGTCGCCCAGCGGTGAACTGTCGGCGGCGTAGCCCTCCAGCACAGCCAGTTGGCCCGCCATGGATTGCTTGGCGGCCTTGACCACTGTGCAGCGTTCCAGCGGCAACGCCTGTCAGCGCGGCAGCGGGCCGGCACCGGGGATCTCCCACTTAGAGTTTTCCAGTTTCGTCAGGTGCTGGGCGCAGCGCTCAGTGCGCACCAAGTCAGGGATCGGCATCAAGGCATTGAACCGCGACAGGCCGCTGGCCAACTGTTCCAGGCGGGTGCCCAGAAAGAGAACTGACAGCGCGTATTGCGGCCCGGCCGGACCTCCGGCGTCGGTCACGTCCTCCAGTTTCTTGGCCAGGTGCTCCAGGACGTTCGGCGCCGACAGGAAGCGCTGATAACCCGTGCCCTGACCGATGCTGCTCTGGAATGGCGTCACCACCAAATACGCCGGCACCTGGCCCAACTGCTCGACCAATGCAGCCCGGCCCGCTGCGATCGCGCCTCTGGCGGCATCACCGACTGGCGCCGGGTTGGTGATGGCCAACCCGTTCAGGCCGGCCAGGCGCTGCGCAGTGCTGGCCAGCTCGCCGCCGGCCAGATCCTTGGCCGCCGATAGCTGGCCCATCCATTGCGTAGCCTGTTCCGGCCAGCGCATCGTCACCGGTGCTCAGGTCATGGCTGACCTTCTGTAGTTGGGCGATTGTGTGCGGTCTGAAGGCCAGCACCTGGTCGGCGTCGTAACATGGGTAGGTGTCGCCCATCCCCAGCAGCGCCTGACCATTCAAGTTCACCTGGTCATCGATCGCGCTGCTGTAGTGGTACACCTCGCCCAAGGCGCTGGAGTTGAATCCGTCGGTGGCGTACGCCGCGCAGTCGGTCGCGATCACCTGCAGTTCTTTGTCCCGCAGTGCGGCCGACATGGCATTGATGTCGTCAATCCATGGTTTGTAATTAATTTAGTGTTTTTATTGCCGTTGTCGATTTTATTGACGGTGAGAGCGCAGAGTCTTACTCTTTAGCTGTTGCTGCCAATTCAGCAACCGGGTTTGGCGACTCGAGCAAATCAAGGCGCGACAGCGCCCAAATGCAGACAGCAGGCGCTTTTTTTGCGTCCGCTGGTTCTTGTTATGGCAGCTGTGCGCGGGAGACCTTCGGGTCTGCCGGTTTCCTTGATTACCGGTTCGCCAACCCGCACACCGCTGCCACCTTGATTGTTTGGCGACAATTGTTGGCAGCTCCGCTAAATCAAGGAGCTTCATATGACTATCCTCATACCGTCTAGGATCCGCGTCACGGCCCATCGCCACATGGCGCTCGCCGCTTTACACGCCTACTACTCTATTTCAGCTTACCTCAATCGCTGCAACCATCACATTGTGGAAGCTCAAGGAGGTGCTTTATGAGGACGCCCTACAGTCTCACAGAAGATGATTTCCATAAATTGCAGCGAGCAAAAGATTCGATACAGTTGTTGACGATCTTGCTTGAAGAAGTACAGCGTCCGAATTCAATGACACCGCAAATGTTAGCCGCATTCCTAGCACTGCTGGATGAGGACATGAGCAAGGTATTGCAGTCAGTAAGTAGCAATTTTTCGCCGCACTGACCAACTACAAACGCCACTTTTGAAAAACAATCAAGCGCCATTTAGTCATGTAGTCTGGAATGGCGTTAACACGAAGCCAATTGATTGCCCGTGTTGACTTCGAAGCCGGGGTCATGGCCTTGAATATTCAAGGCCATGACCCTGCGGCAAATCAATCTTGAGCTATATTCATACAACCTACTAAAAATAACCAGACGCATTCATCAAGAGTTTAAATCACTGAAAAACCATGAAGGTTACAAACACTTTATCTTCAGAAAAAATCAAACAAACTCTCCTGCGCCCTCCCAAATCCCTCTACCCCAAAAAAAATCAATAAACTCGATTGAGATTTAGTTATAGAATTAAGGTATTTACAACTACTAGAGAGTAATATATGCGTGTCAAATGCAGCTGCGGAAGCAAGGGTGCTATTAGAAACAGCAAGAAAGAGTCGCCTGAGGTATCTGCCTTGTATTGCCAATGCTTAGATGTCAATTGTGGCATGACGTGGGTATCCCACTTAACATATTCGCACACCTTAAAAAAACCCCTAAAATCTTTCAAAGAATCCGACAAGCCGACTTAACGAATGAATACTGCACTCAGCCAGATGGTCTCGTGAGCTGGAACAGTCGGCAACGCATCTCCGCGCAGCCTCAGGAGCCGCTATTAACGGGTGCTCAACAGAACGTATTACTGCTCAATGCTGGCACTTGGCTTTACTGCGCAACTTCTTGCGCACTCGTCCGACAAAAACGACCACCAATGACGCTACAGGCCTTGATTGGCGTGGCTCGCAGCCAAGTGCGCAACTTCTTGCGCAGTACTGCGCAAGAAGTTGCGCACTTTCGACCTCGATTGCGCAGAAGACTTCGTCCCAACCGCAGTCCAGAGCCGCTCCACCCCCGGCTCCCGGGACCTTCAACAAACCTGGCACGCTCCTTGATAACAGTCGGG
>NZ_JBWXMQ010000024.1:0-69493 GCF_056626735.1 Pseudomonas sp. 1
ATGGGCGCCAAATTCAGGCCGTTTTCTTCTCTGGCCGATGATCGATGAAGAACGGTTTGCCCTTGGTTACCCGGTCCGAAGCCCGAGGCATATTCACCGCCTGACTATCCTGAGGCTCGACATACCAGTAGCAATGGCTGACTGCGCGGGTGATGCCGACATAGGCCAGGCGCAGGATTTCGTCTTTTTGCGCGCTGTCGTACGGCTCGCTGTCACCAGCCTTGCCGAGTCCGGCCAAGCGATAGACCTGATTCTTGTAGGGGGAACTGGTCAGGTGCTGGCAATCACCCAACAGGAAGACCGCGTCGGCCTGCAGGCCTTTGGCGCTGTGATAGGTCAATTGTTTCAGGCGTCGCGCTTCGTAAGGCAAGCTCGAATCCACATTAACTACAGATTGAATATGCTGCTCTATCAATGACTTATCGCTACTTTTTCGATAGAGCATCAGGATTGAATCGCCGTTTCGATAGTGTTCCGCCAGACGCTGGCCGAGTGCCTGATCGTCGCGCTCCAGCACGTTGACGGGCTGCAACGGCCTCTCCTCGCCGCTGGCTTTTGCCTTCTTGCCCGGGATCGCGGGCGCGGCACGAACGATGTGTTCTGCCGCGTCGATGATGTGCTGATGACTGCGATAGTTGTCGCTGAGCATTACACGGGTCGTGCTCGGCGACGGGAACTCCTTGTTGAACTCCATGAAGTAACTCGGCGAACTGCCGCGCCAGCCGTAGATCGATTGCCAGTCGTCGCCCACGCAAAGCAGAGACGATCGCTGCGCGCCTCGCCCGACGTGCATGGCCGGGCCGCGGCTGCGGATTTCCAAGAGGCTGGCACGAATCCACGAAACGATCTGCGGCGAAACGTCCTGGAACTCATCAATCATCAGGTGCGACATCGGGCGCAGCAGCTCATCGCTGAGCAGTTTGAGGTTTTCCGGTGAGTGCTCGCTGAACAGCGCGAACATCCGGTTGTAGGTCATGATCGGCGGCTTCTGATCCAGAAGGTGATCTTCCAGCGCGCGCCAGAACAGACTCAGGGCCTCGAAGAAAAACCTGTCCGGATCGTCCTTGGCAAAACTCATGCGGCCGACGGCGTCAGGTACGTCGAGCCCCAGGTTCTCGATGAAACCTGCGGCGGCGACAAAACAGTCGAGCAACGGCGCGGACGCCAGCTCACCCTTGACCTTGTAGTCGAAGCCCGGACCGGCGCTGACATCACCTGCAAGCGTGGCCAACAAGCGCCTTGAGGATTCATAACTATCCAGCCAAATCAATGGCTTGCGACAGAAAGCTTGAAACAGGGTGCGCTTGACTGCCCACTCTGCACGAACCGTCAGCTTGGCGTTGGGACGGCAGACCTGCGGGTTTTCCCGAGGATCGAAACCCAGTACAACCCAAGCATCCAGACTCGGAATATAGCCGTGGCAATGGAACGACGCGCCGTTGATTTCGAATGTCTGGCGGCTCGGCTCGATGTCCTTGATCGGCCAGGCGCCGGCGCGAAGCCACATGTCCTCGATCATGTCGCACAACTCTTCATCCCGTCGGGCCGCGAGTTCCGTTACAGCGACGCGCTTCTGCACGTCCGGGTGATCGCGCTCCAGTTCCTTGAGTTGCAAGGCGTGGCGGGACAACGGTTGGATCAATTGCGCGAAGCGCGGGTCTTCGTTGTAGAGACGGTGGTAGCAGGCGTTCAGCTGCTGGCGTTGCGCGTCGTTGATGCGCAGATCGAATGGATTGCTGTCGACGTCTTCGTCACCCGGCTGCGCGCGGTGGCTGACGTTTTCGAATGCCTGCAAGCGCTCGAATCCCGGCAGGCTGCGGACCATCGGCAGGATTCGCGAGTGAAACGTGCGCACCAGGTCTTTCGCAGCTTTTTGACTGAGTGAGCGGCCCCATAACGCGAACAGTTCGATCAGCTTGTTGATGAAGTCCTTGCGCGACTCGCGAGTGAAAGTCACCACGGTCATTGAATCGAGCTCAAAGCCGAGGTAATGGGTCAGCAGCAGGATCCGCAGGACCAGCGTGGTCGACTTGCCGGCTCCAGCACCGGCAATCACCGAAGTTGACGGGGTATCGCTGAAAATCATCTTCCATTGCGCAACGCTTGGCTGGGCGTGGGCTGGCAGCAGGCGCGCGACGTCGGCTTTCATGCGCTTTTTCAGTTCTGCGCTGAGCGGCAGGCGCCAGTCGTCGAACAGGTGATTGTCGATACCCGGCGGGCGATGCTCGGTGTTGCGGCTGTCGCGGATCAACAAAACCTGCCGGCCCTCTTCCAGCCCGTCAGCCTTGCCTTCCTTGTACCCGTAATCCACGCCGGCAGTATGTCCGCTGCGAAAGCCGTCGGCCTGGCCGTGCAACCACGAAGCCCGGTGCTGGGCGCGCAGTTGCGTCAGGCCGTGCCCAAGGAAACGCGCAGCCAGGCGCTTGAACCAAGGCATCTCGGCCAGGGGACGAAGTTCGGGAGGAAGATCGGGGGTGTGTTGCGCCACGCTGACGGACTCCGGATGTGAGGCTGTTGGGAGCTATGGTGTCTGCATTTGCTTTTTTGTTCTAGCGAAATGCTTACAGGTCATTGGTTTAGGCGATGAATTGAAAGTCGGATGAGACGGTTTCGAGCCTTATTAATATCTATCGATTCGATTGGAATGCCGCACTTTTTACGCTTTTTATCGATGTTTGGCTGATAGATGATGCCTGTCATCAATCACCGGTCTCGCTTCGTGGCTCAGGCATCGCGCCCCATGACGAACCTTTTGAGGAGACGATCATGCTTGAACTCAGACCTTTCAGCTCGCTGGGCGGCGCCCATCACGGCTGGTTGGATGCCCATCACCATTTTTCGTTCGCCGAGTACTACGATCCGCAACGCATGAACTGGGGCAACCTGCGCGTGTGGAACGACGACATCATTGCCGCCGGCACGGGCTTCCCGACTCACCCGCACCGCGACATGGAAATAATCACCTACGTGCGTGAAGGTGCGATCAGCCATCAGGACAACCTGGGCAACAAGGGCCGCACCGAGGCTGGCGACGTACAAGTGATGAGCGCCGGCACCGGGATCGCCCACAGCGAATACAACCTGGAAGCCACGGACACCAAGATCTTCCAGATCTGGATTCTGCCAACTGAAACGGGCGCACCGCCGTCCTGGGGCGCCAAACCGTTCCCGAAAGGCGATCGCGAAGGTTTCGTGACCCTCGCCAGCGGCAAGGACGGTGACGATCAAAGCCTGCGCATCCGCGCCGACGCGCGTTTGGTGGCGGCCACTGTCAAGGCCGGAGAAACGGCTGAATACCGCCTCGATGCCGGACGTCGGGCGTATCTGGTTCCGGCGACGGGTGTCATTGAAGTCAACGGCTTGCGTGCACAAGCTCGAGACGGTGTGGCGGTGGCTGATGAACAGGTGCTGACCGTCACGGCGCTGGAAGACAGCGAGATCGTGTTGGTGGACCTGGCCTGACCGGCGAATCGCGGGCACAAAAAAGGGCGACCTCAGGGTCGCCCTTTTCCGTTGTCTGGCGTTATTTAGCGCTGATCGCACCGTCTACCAGGGTTTGCGCTTCAGCCACCAGTTGCTTGAGGTGGGCGTCGCCGATGAAACTTTCGGCGTAGATTTTGTAGATGTCTTCGGTGCCCGAAGGACGCGCAGCGAACCAGCCGTTTTCGGTCATCACTTTCAGGCCGCCAATGGCCTGATCGTTGCCTGGAGCCTTGCTGAGAATACTCTGGATCTTCTCGCCCGCCAGTTCGGTCGAGGTGACCTGCTCTGGCGACAGCTTGCTCAGCAGCGCTTTCTGTTCCGGATTGGCCTTGGCGTCGACACGCACCGAGAACGGTTCGCCCAGTTCATCAGTCAGTGCACGGTAGGCCTGACTTGGGTCGCGACCGGTACGGGCTGTCATTTCAGCGGCCAACAGGGCCGGAATCAGACCGTCCTTGTCGGTGCTCCAGACACCGCCATCCTTGCGCAGGAACGAGGCGCCGGCGCTTTCTTCGCCGCCAAAACCCAGCGAGCCGTCGAACAGGCCATCGGCGAACCATTTGAAACCTACCGGCACTTCGTACAGACGACGGCCCAGACGCTTGGCCACGCGATCGATCAGACCGCTGCTGACCACGGTTTTGCCCACGGCTGCGTCGGCACGCCATTGCGGACGGTTCTGGAACAGGTAGTCGATCGACACCGCCAGGTAGTTGTTCGGTGCCAGCAGACCGCCGGATGGCGTGACGATGCCGTGACGGTCGTGATCCGGGTCGCAGGCGAAGGCCACGTCAAAACGCTCCTTCAGACCGATCAGGCCTTGCATGGCATGGCTGGACGATGGGTCCATGCGGATCTGGCCGTCCCAGTCGACGGTCATGAAGCGGAACGTCGAATCGACTTCCTTGTTCACCACGTCCAGGTCCAGGCGATAGTGCTCGGCAATCGCCGACCAGTAACGCACCCCAGCTCCGCCCAGAGGATCGACGCCAAGACGCAGCTTGGCACCGCGAATGGCATCGAAATCGATGACGTTGATCAGGTCGGCCACGTATGTGTTGACGTAGTCGTGACGATGGGTGGTTTGGGCCTTGAGCGCTTGCTCGTAGCTGATGCGTTTGACGCCGGCCAGTTTGTTGGCCAGCAGTTCGTTGGCCTTGGCTTCGATCCACTTGGTGATGTGGGTGTCGGCCGGGCCGCCGTTGGTTGGGTTGTACTTGTAGCCACCGCTTTGTGGCGGGTTGTGCGACGGGGTGATGACGATACCGTCGGCCAGGCCGGTAGTACGACCACGGTTGTAGCAAAGAATGGCGTGGGAGACTGCCGGGGTCGGCGTGTACTCATCACCTTCGGCAATCATCACGGTCACGCCATTGGCCGCCAGCACTTCCAGCGCGCTGGCCCCGGCTGGAGTCGACAGCGCATGCGTGTCGATACCGACAAACAGCGGCCCGGTGATGCCCTGGGCTTCGCGATACAGGCAGATCGCCTGGCTGATGGCCAAAACGTGCCACTCGTTGAAACTCAAATCAAAGGAACTACCCCGGTGCCCGGAGGTGCCAAACGCCACGCGCTGGGTGGAAACCGAGGCGTCGGGTTGACCGGTGTAATACGCCGTAACCAGTCGCGGGATGTCGACCAACAGTTCTGCCGGTGCCGGTTTGCCCGCAAAAGGACTGAGTGTCATGCAAAACCTCTGAAATAGAGTGGTTCAGGAAATTACACCGGAGTTTACTGGCAGTTTGGCCGAAGCGCGATGGGGTCTATTGCACACAGGCCGGGTGTTTACGCGCATCTGTCCGCGGAGCCAGTCGCAACGCATCCCCGAGCAGTCCGACAAGTCTTAACAACTCGTGCTCGGCGCTGCCTGTCACGCTCAAACGCATGTGTTGCATGTGCAGGCCCTGTAGGCTGAACAACTCCCCCGGTGCAATCAGCACGTGCTGTTTGAGTAACCGATGAAACACTGCATCCATCGCGATCGGGCGTGCAGAGCGCAGCCAGATCGTTGCGCCGCCAGCGGGTTCCACAACCTGCAGAAAGTCGCCCAGACGTTCACGTATCAAATCGATCCATTGCGTTCGACGCTCTCTGAGCAAGCACTTGAGCATCGGCAAATGCTGGTCTACTCGCCCACTCGCGTAGAGTCGGGCGATGGCCTTCTGGCGGATCGGTGACAGGCGGAACGAACGCAGCAGGAAGTGACGCTGAAGGTCCGTACGCCATTGTCGCGCCAGTACAAAACCATAGGGCGCTTCGACCCCGATGACGTTTTCGAACATGGAAAACACCAACAGGCGGTCGGGATCCACCAGCTCGCGCAGCGGCGTTTCTTCGGCGTCGTCCAGCAACTCGCCGTGACAATCATTTTCCAGCAGCCAGGTGCCATGCTTCACAAGCAACCGCGCAATCGCCTGACGGCTGGACAGAGGAATGCGGCTGCCATGGGGCATATTCAATCTGGAGGACAGCAGGATCAGTCGCACCCGCTCGTTTGCGAGTAGCCTCTGCAGTTTCTGCGGGTCGAATGCGCCATCTGGCTGTAGCGGCAGCTCGATCACCCGAACCTCGGCGGACTGGAACAGACGCAGAATCATCCAGTCACACGGCGACTCGATCACCACGGTTGCGTGGCGCAGCTCAAGGGCGGCGATCAGGATTTCCAGCACCCCTCGCAGATCGGCACCGATGTAGACGTCTTCGGCGTGCCAGCAATGGGCGGCCGATGTGGTGTAGCGGGCAGCCAGCAACGTGCGCAGTTCCAGTTCGCCGCAAGGCTGGGCCAGCGTCTGCAAGTGCCGGGGATACTGGCGCAACAACTCGCGTTCAAGCATCAGCAAGGGACGATCCAGGGGTTGGATCGACGCGGGCTCATCGGCACTCAATACTTGCATGCCGAAGCGTCTGGCATTCACGTAAACCGTTTCCAGCAAATCACTGCCGCACCCGGGTGGCATGACTGTCGATGTCGGCCGCGCGAAATATCCGGATTTGGCCACGGAATAGACCCGGCCTTCTTTTTCCAGCAACGCGTAGGCGTATTGAATGGTCGAAATCGACACATTCAGCCGTTCCGCCAGTTGCCGTAGCGACGGCAGTCGAATGGCTTCCTGATTGCCCGGCTCGCTGATCAGCTGTGTCAGGTAACGATAGACCGCCTGATAGGCAAAGTCGGATTCTCTTGGCTCACTCATGAGCGTACGTCCGCAGACTTGTCCCCGTGGCCGGACAACAAAACCCCACTCAACCTTCCGCCGAACGGTCGTCCAGAGTGACATCGTGCTCGAGTAACTCCTGCGCTTTGGGAACATGCCCGTCCATCTGGATCGCTTCCATTGCGTACAACCGGCAGATCAGTCGCAGTGGCAGGCCGCTGACATCGGTCATCCATTGCAAGACCTGCTCCGGAGCGTGCAGGCCTTGCATGGCACGGTGCAGATCCGGCATGGCAACCAGCATGCCCGGATGACAGGTGCGCAGGAATCGCTCCAGGCCGGCGCCAGCGTTGATGAAAGGTGCGAACAGCAGGCAAACCAGTTGCTGTTCATTGAGGCCGAAATTCTTTTGCAGGGAAGCCGCCGCCAGCGATTGGTGCTCCGCGAGATCGGACAGATTGCCGAACGCCGATTTAAAGCGTTCGCAAACCTGCTCAGGTGTGTTCCTGCGGCGCATCGTTGCCAGACATTGTTGCTGATACTCCGAGACCCCGGCCCCGTAGGTGCGTCCTTCGGTGTAACTGGCCTGCAAACCTTGCAGGTAGGCGCCGACCAGGGGATCGGCACACTCGCCGGTTCGCGCCTCAAGCATCAGATCGTCGGCCTGAAAGCCGAGGAAATCGCTGAGCAAGGGCCAGCGTTCCTCCATTTTGCCGACCACCATGTCGTCGATGCCGATATAGCTGGTACGACGGCAGGCTTCGAACTCACCGAGCGGTCGCCACAGTACCCGATCCTCCTGGGCATAGAGCTCGCGATAACAATCGCTGCCGAGGCTGTCGAGCAAACTGAACAGTTCATCGAACCCGCCGCCCTTGCGCGACAACCCGCCCATGCCGACCTTGCGCACGGCCCGGTCGAGGCCATCGAGAAACTGCTCCTGACGACGCGCGTTGTCGCTGTTGATCAAGGCGTCGACACCGTTGCTCCAGCGGGCGACCTGACCGTAGAACTCGGCGGTGGTCAGGTACAGGTCATCCCAAAGCGTCAACGGCTCATCCCGGTCGCGGCGATGTCCTACCATCAGCAGGTTGAGCCTGCCGGCTTCGCGCCCCTCGTCGCAGACAGGCGCCAGATGGTTGAATGGCAGGATCTCGCGATGATCCACCATCAAAAGTTCTACGCGTGGATCGTCATACAGGAACAGCGCACTGAAGCTGCGGTGCATGTTGTGCAATGCCGAAGCCGGTACGCCATTGCAACGCAAGGTGGCAACACGCAACTGAAACGTGGCAGGCGCGCGCCCGGCGATGCTCAACTGGGCTGCACGCAAAAGGGCCAGGCTGTAGCAGCAGTCGCGTGTGCCGGACTGGATGGCCAATATCTTGAATTCACCGATGCGATCCATGCCCCCGGCAGCAACTGCCAGGCGCTGGATCAACAGCTGCAATGCCGTGCGCTCGGCACGGGAAAAGAAACTCAGCAGTCGCTGCAATACTTGCTGGTAGACATAATTCATTGCCTGATCATGGATCGCGCTCATCAGTACTTCACCCGGTATCAAAGGTTTTATATCGCACGGCCACGAATGGCGGACGCACAATCATTCTTCATTAATTAATAGTCGCTGAAATGCTAACACTTAAGCTTTTGTAGTTATTTGAAACAGTTGAGCCAGCGACATTTAGGAATCACGGCCGACACCGCCGAAAGCCCCGCCACTACTGGGCGCCTTCCGGGATAAAGTTTTCCTAGGAAACTTCTTACAACCCCCTGCACATAATTAGCACAAGAAAAAAAGAAGGGATTACATTGCACCCCTACAAACTTTAAACAGAAGTTTGAGGCGCAATGATAAACAGCCGATTGATGCTGTACGACACAAACAGAATGCACAGACATAGCTCATTCCTTGAGATGAAAGTAGTCATTCAATTATCAGCGTCTGGAGGGCAATTAGAAGATACAGATCGAGAGTAAAAACCAGTTCAGTTGCTGAACATCCCCAGGCTTCTGGCCCAGGGTTTCTCGATGTCTGAAGGATAAAACGCACAAGAGTCCGTGGGGCCACGGACTCTGACAGGGAAGATCAGGCAGGTTCGATTTGCAGGGCAACCCGCTCGCGGCATGGGCACTCGTCCATGTAGCGATGTGCTTCGACAAACTCGTTGAACGGGAACACACGAGTCTTGAGCGGCAGCAGCACACGATCGGCAGTGAGCTGGTTGATATCACGCAAGGCGCGCTGCAAGGCGACATGGTCCTGAATGATGCCGAGCTCCGGCTTGCCGGTGAAGTTGCCGATGCAATGCACGAAGAACTGAATGTTCTTCTGAAACGCGGCACAGGCCGGGAACGGCGTCTGGTTGCCGCCCTGCAGGCCGTAAAGCACCAGGCTGCCACGGGGAGCCAGCACATCGCCAAGCAGCGACATCTGCGGTCCGCCGAGACCATCGAACACAACGTCGACGCCACGGTTGTCGGTGATCTTGTTGATTCGCATCAACAGGTCTTCTTCTTCGGTGACGATTACTTTCTCGGCACCGAGAGACAGCAGGTACTCACGCTCTTCCGCCGTTTTGGTGGCAGCAATGACCCGAACACCCAGCGCCTTGCCCAACTGTACGAAGGACGGCCCGGCGCAGTGGCTGGCGTCGGTCACCAGGGCGAACTGACCGGGTTTGACCCGTGCCAGATCAACGTAACCGAAATAGGCGATCAACAGCGGCGTGTAATGCACGCTGGCCTCAATCGGGCTGAGCACGTCCGGATAACGGGTCAGCGCAGTACGCGGCAGAACGATCAGTTCGCCGTAGACCGGGTAATCATTGGGGCTTTCGGCCGGGAAACTGGCCACCTTGTCGCCCAAGGCCAGATGTTCGACGCCATCGCCGATGGCTGTGACTACGCCGGCCATTTCATGACCGAGGCCCGAAGGCAGACGCGCCTGGGACGACGCCAGATTCTGGCGCCACAGCGTGTCATACCAGCTGATGCCGATCGCCTCGACACGCACCTGCACTTCGCCAGGACCTGGCTGAGCAGCCGCATGCTCTTCGCATTTGAGCACCTCGGCTGGACCAAACTTGTGAAAACGGATCGTGCGGGACATCGCAAACCTCGTCAAAGTAACCTCTAATGCCCTGAACTCTATCTGGGCTTTCCAGCCAAGACTATCAGTGGCTATTAATAGTCGACATGCCTGTCATTGATTCCGCAGCATGGTCAGCATTGAGAAAATCCATGAAAAAACTGCTGCCGGCTTCTCAGTAAAGCTGAATTACCCGGTGCAGACTACCAGCCTTTCCCCGTAAGATTCATGCCGGCCATTGTTCTCATATGGTCGCTCTCGTCAAGCTTGATGACTCTGCCAGGACTCCAGATGAATCGTAATGACCTGCGTCGTGTCGACCTCAACCTGTTGATCGTGTTCGAAACGCTGATGCATGAGCGCAGCGTGACCCGTGCGGCGGAAAAGCTGTTTCTCGGCCAGCCGGCGATCAGCGCAGCACTTTCTCGCCTGCGCGGCCTGTTCGACGACCCTTTGTTCGTGCGCACCGGACGCAGCATGGAGCCTTCCGCCCGCGCGGTAGAAATCTTCGCCCTGCTCTCTCCGGCCCTCGACTCCATTTCAACCGCAGTCAGCCGAGCGGCAGAGTTCGACCCGGCCACCAGCACCTCTGTATTTCGCATCGGCCTGTCTGATGACGTCGAGTTCGCGCTGCTGCCGATGCTGCTCAAGCGCCTGCGCGCCGAGGCGCCCGGCATCGTGCTGGTGGTGCGCCGCGTCAACTACATCCTGATGCCCGGCCTGCTTGCCTCCGGTGAAATCTCCATCGGCGTCAGCTACACCACCGACCTGCCGGCCAACGCCAAACGCAAGGTCTTGCGCCGCAGCGCACCCAAATTACTGCGCGCCGATACTGTGCCGGGACCATTGAGCCTGGACGATTACTGCGCCCGTCCGCATGCGCTGGTGTCGTTTGCCGGCGACCTCAGTGGTTTCGTCGATGAAGAGCTGGAAAAACTCGAGCGTAAACGGCATGTGGTACTGGCGGTGCCGCAGTTCAATGGACTGGGTACGCTGCTGGCGGGCACCGACATCGTAGCGACCGTTCCCGATTACACGGCGGAAGCACTGACAGCGGCTGGTGGTCTGCGGGCGGAAGATCCGCCGTTGCCTACTCGTACGTTTGAACTGCACATGGCGTGGCGTGGGTCGCAGGATAACGATCCGGGGGAAAGGTGGTTGCGGTCGCGGATTCAGATGTTTTTCGGCGACCCTGACAGTCTCTAGGTTTCGCCGGGCGTTTGTTCATCTGATCACTTCAGGCGCACCTCGCTATTACAGCCCGCCCGACTCATTTACCGCCCGTTACGTCCAGGAATGTACCGGTAACAAACGAGGCCTGCGCGCTGGCCAACCACAAGATGGCCCGCGCCACTTCCTCCGGCTGGCCGCCCCGGCCCATCGGGATCGAGTCCTTGACCCGATCAACCCGTCCCGGCTCGCCGCCACTGGCGTGCATGTCGGTATAGATGTGACCCGGGCGGATACAGTTGACGCGAATGCCCTCGCGGGCCACCTCTTTGGCGAACCCGATGGTGAATGTTTCCAGCGCGCCTTTCGAGGCCGCGTAGTCGACATATTCATTCGGACTGCCCAAGCGCGCCGAAGCCGACGAGACATTGATTACCACGCCGCCCGCACCGCCATGCCGCCGGGACATGCGTTTCACAGCCTGCTGGGCGCACAGTATCGGCCCGAGAGCATTGACCGCAAAGATGCGCTGCATGCGCTCGAAGCCAAGGTCCTCAAGGCGTGACTGTTGCGCCAGCACGCCAGCGTTATTGACCAGGACATCGATGCGCCCGAAGGTGTGGTCGATCGCTGCGAAAAGCCCCGCGACCTGCTCGGGGTCGGCACTGTCGGCGCGCATCGCCAACGCCTTGCGTCCCATCGCTTCGACATCTGCCGCAACCTTCAGCGCGGCGGCGTCATTGGCAACGTAACTTATCGCGACGTCGTAGCCTTGTTCAGCGGCGAGTCGGGCGGTGGCGGCGCCCACTCCCCGACTGCCACCTGTGATCAGAATCAGCGGAGCCTGCGAGACGTTAACCATGAAATTACTCCTTAGCAGATGAAGCCGAGTCAGCCGATGATGATCGCGCCGCTGGCGATCACCACACAGGCCAGCATCCGGCGGACGGTAAGTGTTTCACCGAGGAACAGGTAGCCAAGCAACGCCGCGAACAGCACGCTGGTTTCACGCAAGGCTGACACCGCGCCCAGCGGGGCTTCGTTCATCGCGTAAATTACGATTGCATAAGCGAGCAGAGAGACCAGCCCACCCATTGCCGCAGCGAACATTCCGGGCCGGATCGAAAACAGGCTGCGGGCATCGCGCAGACCGATGTAGACCGCCGGCATCAGCACGCCCCACAAGGCACTCATCCACACCGTGTAGGCAAGCGGCGCACCGGAAAGCCGCGCGCCAATGCCGTCGATCACGCTATAAGCCGCGATAAAGCAACCGGTTCCCAGTGCATAAGGCAGGCTTGGCACCGACAGGCTGCGTCCCCGGAAGGCCAGCGAAATGATTCCGCCTGACACCAGCGCAATGCCGAGCAACTGGCCGGGGGTGATGGTTTCGCCGGCAAACAACACGGCGCCGAGCGTAATCAACGCAGGTGATGAGCCGCGCGAAATCGGATAAATCTGTCCCAGATCGCCGACCCGGTAACTGCGCACCAGAAACAGGTTGTAGCCGACATGCAGCAATGCCGAGAGCAGCGCGTACCCCCAGCTCTGAGGTGCAGGCGCTGCCATGAACATCGCGGCAATTGCGCAAACCGTGGCAATCGCAACGCACATCACCGTCATCGACCAGAGCCGATCGACACCGCCGCGCAACAGTGCATTCCAGCCGGCGTGCAGCAGCGCGGCGAACAGGACAAGGAGGACGAGATGAGTAGGCATTGGCCATTTTAGGCAGCCCGAACGGCAGGATTACAGAGAAGACTCCTCATTGCACCATGAGTGATTATTCATGTCTTGAAACTTGCCCGCCCTGCACTTTCAGCGCCTCACCGAGTAACCATTCGCGAAAACACTCAATGTGCGGCTGCGTCTCAACGCCCTTGGGACAAACGAAGTAATAAGCGAGCGGCGACTGAAACGGCACATCGAACAGCCGCACCAGACGGCCATCGCCGATTTCGTTCTCGACATGCCCACTGCGCACCAGAGCAATACCCTGGCCGAGCAAAGCCGCCTCCACCGTCATATTGGTGTCGCCAAACCTGACGCTTTCCCGCAGTGGCGAAAACGCCAGCCCGACGGACTGGAACCACACTTCCCATTTCGGCGCGAGCTCAGCGCCGTCACGAGCCAGCAGCGGCAACTGCAACAAGTCGGCAGGACTGCCCGGCATTCCGACGCGTTGCAGCAGTTCGGGACTGGCCACCGGAAAAACCTGCTCACCGAACAAAAACTGCGAATACAGACCAGGATAATTGCCCTTGCCCAAGCGAATCGCGACATCGGCTTCGCTGCTGGCGAAATGGATCACCTCGTCCGTGGTGTCCAGCGACACCAACAGTTCCGGGTGCTGGCGGGCCAGGTTCGGCAAGCGTGGCAGCAGCCATTTCAGCGCGAAGGAATAGGTTGTGCTGACGCTGAGCCGGACCCTGCCCTTTTGCTCCCGCAAATCAGCCAGCGTCGCCTCAAGGCTCATGAAGAACTCGCGCACAATCGGCGCCAAGGTAGCGCCCGCAGGCGTAAGCCGTAACGACTTGCCGCGTTCAAACAGCTGCAGGCCCCAAAGTTCCTCCAAATGCCGGAGCTGATGGCTGACCGCGCTTTGGGTCACATGCAATTCCTGCGCGGCGGCGGTGAAAGTCGGGTGCCGGGTAGACACTTCGAAAGCACGCAAGGTTGCGGTCGGGGGCAGATCTCTCATAAACACAGGGTCCGGGATTGGCCAAACGTCGAAGTATGAATATCAAGTCATGTTAGAGCGAAGGTTCGCTGGTTGCTTCTTGCGTGTAACGGGACTCGCGATGATTGCGTATTGCTCCAGCAGCCAGGCGAGTTCTTTGTAAACAATCGCCAGATGTTCCGCACCGAGCCGGCTCATCGCTTTTGCTGTGCGCCGTGCCTGTACTGCAGTGATCCCCGGCTCACCCGAACATCGAGCCATTCGCCGAATGCTGGCTCGCGCACATTGGGCGACGGCAGAATCAGGGTCCATTTCGTCCGTGCACTGTTGAATTCGGTTCAATTGCTTACTCAATTGCAGCGACAGCCATCCAGCTCGGTCATCAAGCTTGATATCGGTGCCAAGCAGATTCTTCAATGTAACGATTCGATGCTGCTGTTTCGATTGCCATTGCGGGTGATTGATAGTGTCTGCACGACGCAGCAGTGACCGGATGCCCCTTTGAATAGAGCGCTTCAGTGCTTGAACATCCCGTGCTCTGTCTCTCGGCATCATCTGGAACGCCAACAGGCAGACGGCCATGGCCACGAACCAGGCGAGCGACTGATTGGCAAAATCAGCGAAATCATAGACCGCCGTACCGCCAGTACTCACCAAGGTGTTGAAGCCGATCAGGTAAGCAACCCCTTGCAGCGCGTGGCGAGGCTGACTCGTCGCATGAATCCCGAACGACCAGAATGCCGCCAGCATCAGCAGCAACAGGGGGAAATCGTTGATCTGCGGCAACAGCAGAAACTTGCACAGCGCAGCGGCGACCACGGCATAAAATGTACCCCGGATAAAACCGGCCATGCCTTGTTCCGGCGCGGGAGCGGTCGCCAGCAGTGTGCAGCAGGGCCCAACGACAGCTAGCAGCGTGGGGCCCTGACCCCAACCGCTGAGATACCAGATGGCGCCGGCGGCCAGTAAGGCGAGCAGTGCCCTGCAGCCGTTGCGTGCGGCATCGGCGTAGTTGCGGTGGAAACGCACGACCCTTACCGGTTGCCGGCGAGGGTGATCGAGGCTGGAAAAGTGTTGCAAGGCTTCGCTCAGGTCGGTCAATTGTTCGCAGAATGGTCGTACGCCGGGGGTTGCCCCCGCGCAAGCCTCCACCTGAACACGCAGTTGCCTCACGGTCTGGGCACAGGCGTGATAGTCGTCGCTTATCCGGTTACTCAGCGCGAGCAGCGCCGCACTTGTTTGGGCGAGCAACGGCGGCTCGGTTTCCATGCCGCAACGGTCGTAGTGCATATCGAGCACCACGGCGTGTAAATGCGCCAGCCCTGCCTGAATCGCCGATTGCCGCGCGCGAAGCAGCGCTGACTCACCGCGTCCCAGCCCCAACAAATCGTCCACTTTGCCGATATCGATAGCGAGCTGATGAGCCTGTGTAAACCGCTCGGCGCGCTGTTCGCCCGAGAGGTGCATCGCAAGCAGCCTGGCACTGCGGGCACATACTTCGGCGAGCGTGCGTCTGATTTTGTACTCCATGGTCCTCGAGCTGAACAGCGTGACCACCAGACTCAGGCAAAGCACGCCGATTGCCACCGCTGTGCCACGGGTCACGATGTGCTCAAAAGCCTTTTGTGGCGCGACGATGGCGGGACCCAATGCGAGGCAAACGGTATATCCGGCCACGACGGCAGCGGTGGCCTGGTAATGACGCAACACGGTCATCGCCGCCACACACAAGCCCAGCCACAGGCCGATGCCGAGCAAGAACAGCAACATCTGTTGGGCGAACAGCCCGGTCAGGACGCAAGCTGCGAACAAACCTGCCAAAGTCCCCAGCATCCGGTAGAAGCCCTTGCCGCGAACCGCGCCTTGTACCGGCTGCACCAGCAACAACACCGTGGAGGCGCCCGAGAACGGCGAGTCCAGATGCAGCTGAAAGCCGAGCCACAGCGCCAATCCTGCCGCCAGGACGCTGCGCGATACGTAGGCGAAAGTGCCAGCCGCCCAGGGCCGAGGGATTGCCGCAAACAGCCGTATTAACAGACGGGTCATCACATGAATGCCTGCAACCAATGGATGAGGCGCCAGCGCTTCACCGCGTCGGGCTGCGTGACTTCGACGCTGGCGGTGTCGCGCTGCAAAGCCTGGCCGAGGGGAAATCCGTACAAAGGACGGCTGAAGCGTTGGGCTACGAATCCGTCAGTTCCTTCATCAGCATGTTTCGCAAAACCTTGGGCAGCCCACCCGCGCGCTATCTGCGCAGTACGCATACATCAGCGCTGGCTGAGCGTTGAGCGTGAGGGGCGCCAGGGCCTGGTCACTTCTGCCGGACATTTAATCGTCGCGTAATCCTCACCGCGCAGGTTCAATCGCGACAGTTGCAGATCGCGCAACACAGAATTGTCATCAGCCAAATTGATAGCCACCTAACGAAAGGTGCATGCTAGAGGGCTTCGCTCGGGCTTATATCATTCCGAATGATAGTTACCTTCGTGTCATTCGATTCGTTTGCTTCCTACCCGCCGAGCATCATCCGCCCATCTTCAATACATTGGCGGATGCATCCATGGAACAATCACTCAAACATTTGCGCTTTCCGTTGGCTATGTTGGCCGTGCTGGTGATGAGCGCCTGCGGCAAGACACCGGAAACCGCCGCCACCATGCCTGCTGCCAAAGTCAGCGTGGCCAAGGTGCTGGAACAACCGGTCAACGAGTGGGACGAATTCACCGGGCGCCTCGAAGCGCCGGAAACCGTTGAAATCCGTCCGCGGGTCTCCGGCCAGATCGACGAAGTCGCCTTTACCGAAGGTGCGCTGGTCAAGAAAGGCGACCTGCTGTTCCAGATCGACCCGCGTCCGTTCCAGGCCGAGGTCCGCCGCCTCGAAGCGCTGGTTGCACAGGCCCGCGCCAACGCCACCCGTAGTGAAAACGAAGCTGGTCGTGGCGAACGACTGCGTGCCAGCAACGCGATCTCCGCCGAACTGGCCGACTCGCGCACCAGCGCTGCACAAGAAGCACGCGCTGCAGTCGGTGCCCTGCAAGCGCAGCTGGATCTGGCCAAACTGAACCTGAGTTTCACCCGCGTCACCGCCCCGATCAGCGGTCGCGTCAGCCGTGCCGAGATCACTGCCGGCAACCTGGTGACTGCCGACACCACTCCGCTGACCAGTGTGGTGTCCACCGACAAGGTCTACGCCTACTTCGACGCCGACGAGCGTGTGTTCCTCAAATACACCCAACTCGCCCGTCAAGGTCAGCGCGGCGCCACCACTCCGGTGTACATGGGCCTGTCCAATGAAGACGGCAACCCGCATCTGGGCCAGATGAACTTTATCGATAACCAGGTCAACCCGAAGACCGGCACCATCCGTGGTCGCGCGGTGTTCGACAACAGCGACGGCAGCTACACCCCGGGTCTGTATGCACGCTTGAAACTGGTCGGCAGCGGCACCTACAACGCCATGCTGATCAACGACGAAGCGGTCGGTACCGACCTCGGCAAGAAGTTCGTGCTGGTGATGGATGGCGACAACAAGACCGCCTACCGCGCCGTCGAACTCGGTCCGAAGATCGAAGGCCTGCGTATCGTGCGCAGCGGCCTGAACAAGGACGACACGATCGTCGTCAAGGGGCTGCAACGGGTTCGCCCGGGCTCCCCGGTTTCGCCTGAAGTGATTCCCATGGCCAGCGAGCAAACCATTGCCGCTCTCGCTCAACAACGACAAGCGCTGGAAGCCAGCAACCTGCCTAAAGTCGCACCTGCCAAAGGCGCGCCGGGTTCGGTTGTGAAACTGGCTGCTGCGACCCCACGCGGTTAAGGGACGACAACTTCGATGAATTTTTCCCAATTCTTCATTTCACGGCCGATCTTCGCAGCGGTACTGTCGCTGTTGATTCTGATCGCCGGTGCGATTTCGCTGTTCCAGTTGCCGATCAGTGAATACCCGGAAGTCGTGCCACCGACCGTGGTCGTGCGTGCCAACTTCCCGGGCGCCAACCCGAAAGTCATCGGTGAAACCGTGGCGGCTCCGCTGGAGCAGGCCATCACCGGCGTCGAGAACATGCTGTACATGTCCTCGCAATCCACCGCTGACGGCAAGATCACCCTGACCATCACCTTCGCTCTAGGCACCGACCTGGACAACGCACAGGTGCAAGTTCAGAACCGCGTGACCCGGACCGAGCCGAAGCTTCCAGAAGAAGTGACGCGCATCGGTATCACCGTCGACAAGGCTTCGCCCGACCTGACCATGGTTGTGCACTTGACCTCGCCAGACAAACGCTACGACATGCTGTACCTGTCCAACTACGCAATCCTCAACATCAAGGACGAGCTCGCTCGCCTCGGTGGCGTGGGTGACGTGCAGCTGTTCGGTATGGGCGACTACTCGCTGCGTGTATGGCTGGACCCGAACAAGACTGCTTCGCGCAATCTGACCGCCACTGATGTGGTGACCGCAATTCGTGAGCAGAACCGTCAGGTGGCCGCTGGTCAACTGGGCGCGCCCCCTGCCCCAAATGCCCAGAGCTTCCAGCTGTCGGTCAACACTCAGGGCCGTCTGGTCTCCGAGGAAGAATTCGAGAACATCATCATTCGCGCAGGCGACAACGGTGAAATCACTCGTCTGAAGGACATTGCCCGCGTCGAGCTGGGTTCCAGTCAATACGCCCTGCGTTCGTTGCTGAACAACCAGCCGGCCGTGGCAATTCCGATCTTCCAGCGTCCTGGTTCCAACGCCATCGAAATCTCGAACGAAGTTCGCGGCAAGATGGAAGAACTGAAGAAAAGCTTCCCGCAAGGCATGGACTACAGCATCGTCTATGACCCGACGATCTTCGTGCGCGGCTCCATCGAGGCGGTGGTTCACACCCTCTTCGAAGCACTGATTCTCGTGGTTCTGGTGGTGATCCTGTTCCTGCAGACCTGGCGCGCGTCGATCATTCCTTTGGTGGCGGTGCCGGTATCGTTGATCGGTACGTTTGCGGTGATGCACCTGTTCGGCTTCTCGCTCAACGCCCTGTCGCTGTTCGGCCTGGTACTGGCGATCGGTATTGTGGTGGACGACGCCATCGTGGTGGTGGAGAACGTCGAGCGGAACATTGAACTGGGGCTCAACCCCTTCGATGCGACCAAAAAGGCCATGGGTGAAGTTACGGGCCCGATCATTGCCACGGCGCTGGTGCTGTGTGCGGTGTTCGTACCGGCGGCATTCATCTCGGGTCTCACCGGTCAGTTCTACAAGCAGTTCGCACTGACCATTGCGATCTCGACCGTAATCTCGGCTTTCAACTCGCTGACCCTGTCGCCAGCGCTGGCCGCTGTTTTGCTGAAAAGTCATGACGCACCGAAAGACCGTTTCTCGCGAGTGCTGGAAAAGATCTTCGGTGGCTGGCTGTTCCGTCCGTTCAACCGGTTCTTCGACCGTGCCAGTCATGGCTACGTCGGCACCGTGCGCCGGGTCATCCGTGGCAGCGGCATCGCCCTCTTCCTGTACGCAGGCCTGATGGTGCTGACCTTCTTCGGTTTTTCCAGCACACCGACCGGTTTCGTACCTGGCCAGGACAAGCAATATCTGGTGGCCTTCGCGCAACTTCCGGACGCCGCAAGCCTGGATCGTACCGAAGACGTGATCAAGCGCATGTCCGACCTGGCATTGAAACAGCCGGGCGTGGAAAGCGCCGTAGCGTTCCCGGGCCTGTCGATCAACGGCTTCACCAACAGCCCGAACGCCGGCATCGTGTTCGTGACCCTGAAACCGTTCGAAGAGCGTAAAGACCCGAGCATGTCCGCCGGTGCGATTGCCGGTGCCTTGAACGGCCAGTACGCCGGGATCCAGGAAGCCTACATGGCGATTTTCCCACCGCCGCCGGTACAAGGTTTGGGCACCATTGGTGGTTTCCGCCTGCAAATCGAAGACCGGGGCAACCTGGGCTACGAAGAGCTGTACAAAGAGACCATGAACATTATTGCCAAGAGCCATAACGTTCCGGAACTGGCCAACCTGTTCACCAGCTACACCGTGAACGTGCCGCAAGTGGATGCAGCCATCGACCGGGAAAAAGCCAAGACCCATGGCGTGGCCGTCAGCGACATCTTCGACACCCTGCAGATCTACCTGGGCTCGCTGTATGCCAACGACTTCAACCGCTTCGGTCGCACCTATCAGGTCAACGTTCAGGCTGAACAGCAGTTCCGCCTCGAGTCCGACCAGATCGGCCAGCTGAAAGTACGCAACAACAAAGGCGAAATGATCCCGCTGGCGACCTTCATCAAGGTCAGCGACACCTCGGGGCCGGATCGCGTGATGCACTACAACGGCTTCATCACCGCTGAAATCAACGGTGCGGCAGCCCCGGGCTACAGCTCCGGACAGGCCGAAAAAGCCATCGAGAAACTGCTCAAGGATGAACTTCCGAACGGCATGACCTACGAGTGGACCGACCTGACCTACCAGCAGATTCTGTCCGGCAACACCGCGCTGTTCGTGTTCCCGCTCTGCGTATTGCTGGCGTTCCTGGTGCTCGCGGCTCAATACGAAAGCTGGAGCCTGCCACTGGCGGTGATCCTGATCGTACCGATGACCCTGCTGTCGGCCATCACCGGTGTGATCATCTCTGGCGGCGACAACAACATCTTCACCCAGATCGGTTTGATCGTACTGGTGGGTCTGGCCTGTAAGAACGCGATTCTGATCGTCGAGTTCGCCAAGGACAAACAGCAGGAAGGTCTTGATCCGCTGGCCGCTGTACTGGAAGCCTGCCGTCTGCGTCTGCGGCCAATCCTGATGACCTCGTTCGCGTTCATCATGGGTGTGGTGCCACTGGTGTTCTCCAGCGGTGCCGGTGCCGAGATGCGTCATGCCATGGGTGTGGCGGTGTTCTCCGGGATGCTGGGTGTGACCTTCTTCGGTCTGCTGCTGACCCCTGTGTTCTATGTGCTGATCCGTAACTTCGTGGAGCGCAGTGAAGCTCGCAAAGCGGCCAAGGCGCAAAATCTTCAAAAGCCACTGGAGGCGCACCAATGAGTCTGAAAGTCTTCCTGCCGAGCCTGCTGGTGCTGGCCCTGAGTGCCTGCGCCGTCGGCCCTGACTACAAGACCCCGACGACGGAGGCGGCGAACATCACGTCCGCCACCGACGGCGCTGCCGGCCAGAAGAACTTCGACCGTTCGAAATTCGAAGGCATCTGGTGGCAGCAGTTCGACGATCCGACCCTCAACCAGTTGGTGACCCAATCGCTGCAAGGCAACCGTGAACTGCGCGTGGCGTTCGCCCGCTGGAAAGCTGCCCGGGCGATCCGCGACGACGTCAGCAACGATGCGATGCCGACCATCACCAGCCGCGCCAGCAGCGATCTGGCCAAAGGTCAGATCCCGGGCCAGACCACCAAACGGGTCAACAGCGAACGCTATGATCTGGGGCTGGACATGGCTTGGGAGCTGGACCTGTTCGGACGCATCCAGCGCAATCTGGAGGCCAGCGACGCCGACCAACAGGCGGCCGAAGCCGATCTGTACCAACTGCAAGTCACCATGATTGCCGAACTGGTGGATGCTTATGGTCAACTGCGCGGTGCCCAGCTGCGGGAAAAGATCGCCCTGGCCAACCTGAACAACCAGCAGGAGTCGCGCAAGATCACCATCAGCCTGCGTGACGCCGGCGTTGGCGATCAGCTCGATGTGGAACGGGCCGATGCACGGCTGGCGTCAGTCGAGGCCAGCGTGCCGCAACTGCAGGCAGAACAGGTACGGCAGAAAAACCGCATCGCCACCCTGTTGGGTGAGCGTCCGGACAAACTGACCGTCGACCTGAGTCCGAAAGACCTGCCGGCGATTGCCAAGGCCTTGCCGATCGGTGATCCGGGCGAACTGCTGCAACGTCGCCCGGACATCCTCAGCGCCGAACGCAAACTGGCTTCGGCCACTGCGCGTATCGGTGTGGCCAAGGCCGACCTGTTCCCTCGGGTCAGCCTCAGCGGTTTCCTCGGCTGGACGGCCGGGCGTGGTTCGCAGATCGGTTCCTCGGCGGCCAATGCCTGGGCACTGGGTCCGAGCATCACCTGGGCAGCGTTTGACCTTGGCAGCGTGCGGGCCCGCCTGCGTGGCGCCGATGCCGATGCCGAAGGCGCGCTGGCCACCTACGAGCAGCAAGTGCTGCTGGCCCTGGAAGAGTCGGAAAACGCCTTCAGCGATTACGGCAAACGTCAGCAACGTCTTATTTCGCTGATCCGTCAGAGCGAATCGAGCCGCAAGGCTGCCGACCTCGCCGAGATTCGCTACCGCGAAGGCACCACCGATTTCCTGGTATTGCTCGACGCCCAGCGTGAACGTCTGAATGCCGAAGACAGCCAGGCCCAGGCCGAAGTGGACCTGTATCGCGGCATCGTTGCGATCTACAAGGCCCTCGGTGGCGGCTGGCAGCCAGAGACGGTCGCGAGCAAGTAATCGTTTTTTAAAGAGCTCCTTTGGTTGGCCGCAACCAACCAATTTTTTGCCCCGCGTATCATTCGGTCGCGGGGCTTTTTTGCGCCTGTCCTTCAGTGTTCTCCAGAACGGTGACCGTCGCGGTGGTGCCGGCTCTCAGTCGGTTCTTGCCTGCGTAATCGGGATCGATGCCGATCCGCACCGGCACCCGTTGCGCCAGTTTCACCCAGGTGTAGCTGGGGTTGATGTTGGCCAGCAATCGACTGCCCGGCGCGTTTTCCCGGTCAGCAATGGCGAAGGCAATGCTTTGCACGGTGCCGCCGAATTTTTCCCCGCTCATCAATTCTATCCGCACCCGGTCGCCCTCCTCGATGCGTGGCAGCTTGGTTTCCTCGAAATAGCCGCTGACATAAAACGAGCCGCTGTCCACCAGCGCCAGCAAGGCGCCGCCGGCCACCGCGTAATCCCCCTGACGGGTCAGCAGGTTGGTGACATAACCGCTGACCGGCGCTTCGACACGGGTGCGTTGCAAATCCAGTTCAGCCTGGGTCAATGCCGCAATCGCCAGTTGCACGTTGGCTTCGGCCAGACCGAGATTCGCCTGATTGCGTAACAGATCCGCTTGGGCCACCGCTACGTCAGTGCTCGACTTCTCCCACTCCTCCCCTGAAATCGCAAACCCTTGCTTGAGCGTACGTCGCCGGCGCTCTTCGCTCTGGCGCTGTTTGAGCAACGCTTCGCTGGCAACAATGGCCGCTTGCGACTGCCCGAGCGTGGCCCTGGCAACCTCCACCGAGCGCTTCGCATGCTCGACGGCGAGGCTGTAGCGAGCCGGGTCGATCTCCAGCAACAACTGCCCCTTGTCGACATGCTGGTTGTCCTGCACCGCCAGCGTGACGATGCGGCCCGAAACATCGGCCGATAGCGTCACCACATCCGCCCTCACCCGCGCATCCCGCGTCCATGGGGCCCGGGTGTAATGCTCCCAGGCAAACCAGCCGAGCACGATCGCCAGCAGTACCACCGCCAATGTCGTCAATCGAGTGAGCAAGGTCTTCAAGGTTTCAGGCTCCCATCAGCAGAATCAGTGTGGCGCACACACAGGCATACAGAGCGCCTTCGAACAGCGCCTCGTGCCAGACAAAACGCAGGACGCCGAGCCGGCGCAAACCCCAGTCGAGAAATAAAAAAACCGGTATGGCCAGCAACAGGGCCTGGGCGATGGGAGGCAGGTAAACGCCGCCAATCTCGAAATCAATGGGCAAGGACGGGCTCTCCTTCAGAACGGTGGGGCTGCAAATGCTCGCCGTGTCGCTCCAGAAACGACACCACGATCAACAGGGCCACACGCATGCGAAACACCGACCACAAGTGTTCATGGGTGGCGACATGCAAGGCATCCAGCTCATCGCCAAGCGCATGCAGCGTAGTCAGCAACGGCGTCAGGGGCACATCGGGTCGGCCCGCGACAAAACGACCGGTCTGACGCAATGCCGTCGCCAGCTGTCGACCAAAAGCGTCGGTGAGCAATGTGTTGTTTTGCGCCTGTTGCCTGAGCTGGTGCATGGCCACGCCCAGCGCCACACAGCCGAGACTGATTTCATACAGACGCTGCATGTCCCGATCATTGGCCGCCGGCAACACGCCCAGCATCGAGGTCAGGCGATCGACCATACGGCTTTCGAAAGCAAATTGCTGTTCGTCGGTGGCCGGACTCTTGATCAGTTCGTAGACCTGCTCCCTTGCCTCGTTGTAGAAGCGCCGGATGCGCAGGGCCGGACGGAACGGGAAAATCCAGGCATAGACAATCAATGCCAACATCGCCGCACTGACGTAGGCCCCGGCAAATTCGAACCATTGAATGGCGGTGTTCTGCCCGGTACCGACGTTCTGCGGACCGAGCATCAAAAAACTCGACAGCCCCAGCCCCATGCCGATACCGGCGGTGGCCGGGCTGGACAGTCCGACCGCGATCACATACAGCAACGGCGCGAGCATCAAGGCCAACATTTCAAAATCACTGATCGTCGGGACCAGCATGAACTGATAGAACGCCGACACCACCAGTGCCAGTCCCAGCCCTCGGGCGTAGCTCTGCGCGGCGATCAGAGGTCGCGGGAACGTCGCCATCAACGAACACAGGATTCCCACCAGGATCATCCCGCCCCGCGCGCCGTCCCAGGCGGTTTCGATCCAGATCAGCCCGGCCACCAGCAATGCGCTGAAGGCGCGGATGGCGTTCATCGTCGCGAGCGTGAAATCCAGATGCAAGGGATTGGATTGGCCACGGAACATGCAGCTGGCTTCCCGCCCTTCCTGTATCGCATCGCTCAATTCGAGAATCTGCTCCAGTTGCTGCAACAGCCGCGCCTGTTCCCAACGCAATGCCCAGGCCAGCGAGCGCAGGGTTGCACTCATGTCTTCCGTCAGCTGTTCGGCCTTGTAGGCGAGCGCTTCGAATTGCTGTTGCAGCGCGACGAACTGATGACGAACCTCGGCCGGTAAGGAGCGCCCTTGTTCTGCGAGCTGATCAAGCAATGCCAGCTCCTCGGCGCGCAATTGCTGGATGTCCAGCGGCAGATCGCCCTCCCAGCGTTCGGTGAGCAATTCCCGCTGGTGACGCAACGCGGTCAGGCGCGAGGTCAGCAACATCAGTTGATTGCCCAGCAACAGCACCAGATTGTTGGCACTGCGCAGGCGCGGGGCATCGAAGTACAAATGCCGGCGCAGCCCTTCAAGCGCACTGATCTCCCCCAGCAACTGCATTTGCCGGCGCTGAAAGTCCGCTTCGCTTTCTTCTGTCCTAAGGACGGCAGCCGAATGACTGGCGACCAACCTGATCACCTGATCGACCTTCGCGAAATAGTTGCGTGATACCGCCTCGGGCCGCGCCGTCAGCAGGCTGACCACGCATACGCACGCCACCGCCAGCAAGGTTTCGGTAACCCGGGTCACCGCCAGCAGGAAAGTGCCGTCCTGATCCGGAAGCGCCAGCAGCGCCACCACCACGGCGGTATACCCACTGAGCACGAACGCCTGCGAGCTGGTGTAGCGCAACAACGTGCCGCCGGCCGTGCACAGGGCCAGCCACAGCGCCAGGGTCGTGATGAACGGCAACGGCGCCTGGGGAAAAATCGCCATCAGTAGCACTGCCACTGCCGCGCCGAGGGTCGTCCCGATGATTTGTCCGAAGCTGCGTGCCAGCGCCATCCCGGCCAGTGGCTGGCTGATGATCACCACGGCCATGATCGACCATTTCGGCTGGTCCAGATCGAACAGGAACGCCAGGTACAAGGTCAGCAATCCGGCGGCAATGGTGCGCAAACCAAACAGCAGCACTGCCTGGCTGGGGTGGATCACCGCCTTGAAATAAACAAGCAGGGATTGCATGGGTAGCCTCTTCGAAACAACTTCTGCAAGCGTAGACACTGCATGGAGGGCATGACGACTAACAGGGTCGACAAAAGCTGTAGGGCGATTCAACGCCTGTAGCAGGCCATATCCGGCAGAGAGTTTGACTCACGGCGCGAGCTGACAGAAGCTTGCGACCTCCGCTACAAAACGAAAGTTTCGGAAATCCGCATGCCTCAGTCTCGCCGCTATTTGCTCGTCAGCCTCGGCCTCGTGCTGGTCTTCATCGTGGCCTGGCTGTCATTGCGCAGTACCGCGCCCGTGGTGCCGGAAGCGATCAGGCATGGGTACAGTGAAGCGCTGGCTGCCGCTCGTGCCGGGCAGCCGGGTGCCGCGCGAGTTTTGTATCAGCAACTGGGGCGTCCGGATCTGTCGGTCAAGCGGCGTGTGTGGCTGCATGCCGAACTACCCAATTACCCGAGCCCGCAGGCCTTGAAGCTGGCGGATGCCGATCTGCAAAACGCATCGCCGGACGTTCGGCTGGCAGCGATCAAAAGCGTGACCGGTCTGGTGCCGGGCGGACAGCGCAGCCTTCTGCTGGGGCCATTGCTTGAGGATGAAGACCAAACTGTCCGCTTCGCGGCGATCAACGCCCTGCTCGGCTTGTCTCCGGATCAACTGGGCCTGTATTTCGCCCCGCTCCAGCAAGGCATCGACGCGTGGGAGCAGGCGCTCAAGAGCCAGCCGCAAAGCGCGGCCAACTACGTGCAACTGGCGCGCCTGTATCTGCACAACGCCGAGCTGAAACAGGCACAGGAAGCGTTGGAGCAGACCTTGCGCCTGGACCCCGGGAACTTGCCGGCGCTGGTGATGCAGATTGAAGTGCTCGACCGCCAGGGCCAGAGCGACGCCGCGCGGCAATTGCTCGCTCGACAATTGAAGGCCCAACCCGACTCGGCTTATCTGCAACATGCGCTGGGACTCTGGCTGTTGCACCACGATCAGCGCGAGTACGCCCTGCTCGGTCTGTCCAAAGCCGTGGAGCTGGAGCCTGACAACAAGGACTACCGCTACGACCTCGCCACCACCCTGCACAGCGCCGAAGAACTGGAAGCGGCGCAAAAGCAGTTGCAGGAAATCGTCCAGCGCCACCCGGCTGATCGCAAGGCGCGGGTGCTGCTGATCAGTTACTGGAAAGAGAGCGGCCAGTTACAGAACGTACAGATTCTGCTGGCCCAGCTTGAGCAGATGAACCCGGACGACCCTTCGTTGCAGCAAGGACTCTAGCGGTCTTCTCGACACATCCTGCAAGAAACTTGGAACCGCCGTCTCGGCATAAGGTCATGTAAATCAGGCAGTGCCAAACGGCGTCCGGCGCCCGCTGCCTGGTTTCTCCTAGTCATGAGAGGGCATTTTTTGTCTACATCGAACGCGTTGATCAGTGCCAAAGCCGCCACCGGCATCGAGGGCCTCGACGATATCCTGGCCGGTGGTTTGTCTCGCAGTCATGTTTTCTTGCTGGAGGGCGAGCCTGGAACCGGTAAAACTACCGTCGCGTTGCATTTTCTGCTGGCCGGCGCCCGTGCCGGTGAACGTTCGCTGTACATCACGCTGTCCGAAACCGAGCACGAATTGCGCCAGGGTGCGGCGTCCCACGGCTGGGAACTGGACGAAAACATCGAGATTTTCGAGCTGACGCCTCCGGAAAGCCTGCTCAACGCAGAACATCAGCAAAGCCTGTTGTACTCCTCGGATCTTGAGCTGGGCGAAGCGACCAAACAGATTTTCGAAGTGGTCGAGCGCTTCAAGCCCACCCGGGTCGTACTCGACAGCCTCTCGGAAATCCGCCTGCTGGCGCAAAGCTCCCTGCGCTACCGCCGCCAGATCCTGGCGATCAAGCATTACTTCGTGCGCTACGACGCCACGGTTTTGCTGCTGGATGACTTGACCACCGAATCCCTCGACAAAACCGTTCACAGTGTCGCTCACGGTGTGATCCGCCTCGAAGAACTGACCCCCAACTACGGCGCCGAACGCCGTCGCGTGCGGGTGATCAAGTATCGCGGCCAGAAATACCGTGGCGGCTTCCATGACTTCACCATCACGGGCGATGGCGTGCACGTTTTCCCGCGTCTGGTGGCGGCGGAGCACCGCAGCGACTACCCGCGGCTGCAGCTGTCCAGCGGCATCAGGGAAATGGACGCTCTGTTGGGCGGCGGTATCGAGACCGGCTCCAGCACGCTGATTCTGGGCCCGGCAGGGACAGGCAAATCCTTGATCAGCATGATTTTCGCGGCGGCTGCCGTGGCGCGCGGTGAAAAGGCTGCCCTGTTCATTTTTGACGAAGAATTGGGCCTGCTGTTCGAGCGCATGAAAAACATCGGTATCGACCTGAAGGCCCTGCAGGCCACCGGCAACCTGCTGATCGAACAGGTCGACGCCGCCGAGCTGTCCCCCGGCGAGTTTTCCCACCGCGTACGCCGCTGTGTCGATGAAGGTGACATCAAGACCGTGGTGATCGACAGCATCAACGGCTATCAGGCCGCGATGCCCGAAGAAAACGCGCTGGTACTGCACATGCACGAACTGTTGCTGTACCTGAACCGCAAGGGCGCCGCGACGTTCATGACCGTCGCCCAGCATGGACTGGTCGGCGACATGCATGCTCCGGTCGATATCACTTACCTGGCCGACACGGTAATTCTGCTGCGTTACTTCGAAGCCGCGGGCAAGGTCCGTCGGGCCATCTCGATCATCAAGAAACGCACCGGCAGCCATGAATCGACCATCCGCGAATACCGCATTTCCACTCAAGGCATGACCATCGGTGAGCCTTTGGAGGCCTTTCAGGGTGTATTGCGCGGCGTGCCCACCTATCTCGGTGCAAGCAACCCGCTGCTCAAGGATGACAACTTGTGACCGTCACCGTACCGCTATCGGAACGGGCGCTGATCCTTGCGCCGCTGGGACGCGACAGCCAGGTAGCGCTGATGATTCTCAACGAGGCCGGATACGGTGGGCTGATCACGCCCGACCTGGCCACTCTTTGTACCGAGCTCGAGCCCGGCGCCGGTCTGCTGCTGATCGCTGCCGAGGCCCTTAATGGTCCGGAACTCGAGTGCCTGCTGGCGTATCTGGAACAACAACCGGCTTGGTCTGATTTGCCAATCGTCCTGCTCACCCATCACGGCGGATCCGAACAAGGCCCTTCGTCGCAGCTCAGCAAGTTGTTGGGCAACGTCACTTTTCTTGAGCGCCCTTTCCATCCGGCCACCCTGGTCAGCCTGATCTCCACCGCCCTGCGCGGACGACGACGACAGTACGAGGCCCGCGACCGCCTGATCGATCTGAGCAATAGCGAACGTCGCCTGCAATCGACGCTGGAAACCCTTGAGCAACAAGTGGAGGAACGCACCGCGCAACTGCGGCACAACGAGGAAGCCCTGCGCCAGTCGCAGAAGATGGAAGCGGTCGGCCAGCTCACTGGCGGTATCGCCCACGACTTCAACAACATGCTGACCGGAATCATCGGCAGTCTTGAATTGCTGCGCCGGCGGCTGGCCCGTGGCCGCCTGGATGATCTGGACAGCCTGATCGACCTCGGTGTGACCTCGGCCAACCGCGCCGCTGGCCTGACTCACCGCTTGCTGGCGTTCTCCCGTCGCCAGTCGCTGGATTCCAAAGCCGTTCATATGAACGATCTGGTGCAATCGATGGGTGAGTTGCTGCAACGCAGCCTCAACGAAAGCATCCACCTTGACATGCGCCTGCACCAACAATTGTGGGTGGCCGAGGCCGACCCCAATCAATTGGAAAGCGCCCTGCTCAACCTGGTGATCAACGCACGCGACGCGATGCCCGACGGCGGCAATCTGGTGGTCGAGACGGGTAATCAGGTGCTGGATCCAGACTACACCGCGGCCTACAGCAATCTTGAACCTGGTGATTACGTTGTATTGAGCGTCACAGACAATGGCTGCGGCATGCCGGAAAGTGTCATCAATCGCGCGTTCGATCCGTTCTTCACCACAAAGCCGATCGGCCAGGGCACCGGTTTGGGTCTGTCGATGATCTACGGTTTCAGCAAACAGTCCGGTGGTCATGTGTCGATCGACAGCAAGATCGATAAGGGCACCACGGTCAAACTCTACCTGCCGCGATTCCAGGGCGAATCACTGCCTCACGCACCAACGGATATGGAACAGGCGCCCGACGCCGTGGAAGGCGAAACCGTATTGATCGTCGAAGACGACCCGGCCGTGCGCGTGCTGGTCAGTGCAGTATTGAGTGAACTGGGTTATGGATTTGTCGAGGCCAGCGATGCCGACGGTGCCGTGCCGATTCTGGATTCGGAGCAGCGCATCGATCTGCTGATCAGCGACGTCGGCCTGCCGGGCATGAACGGTCGGCAACTGGCGGAAATCGGCCGGCAATACCGGCCAGACCTGAAGGTCCTGTTCATCACAGGTTATGCCGAGCACGCCGCTGTGCGCGGCGGGTTTCTCGATCCTGGCATGCAGATGATCACCAAACCGTTCACCTTCGATCTGCTGACGGCAAAGGTTCGGGAAATGATCAAGAGCTGAGGCGGTTGACGCCTCAGGCCAGCAGTTCCTGAATCTTCTCCTGCAATACATCCAGATCGAATGGTTTTTCCAGGATCGGCGCCCGGCGGGTAATCGGGCTGCCGGTCTCGCGGATTTCCTGCGGATAGCCGCTGATGAAGATCACCTTCAGATCAGGGCGCAATTTGACGGCGGGCTCGGCGATCTGCACGCCGGAGATCCCGCCAGGCAGGCGAAAATCAGTAATCAACATGTCCAGATGCGGCTTGCTCGCCAGAATCTCGAACGCCTGCTCGCCGTTTTCGGCCTGCAATACGCGATAGCCCTGGCTTGACAGATAGTCTGTCAGGACCATCAGGATCACCGGTTCGTCCTCGACGACGAGTACTACATCTTGTGCATCTACGCTCATGGGAAGCCTTTGTTCGTTCAATAGCTGCTGATACGACCGTGTGGTCACTCAGAGGTTGCGTTTGTTTTGCCGTTTTCCTGGAGCGGCAGACAGACGCGAAACAGGGCGCCCTCGTTGATCTTGCTTTCGACGACGATGGAGCCGCCATGGGCGGCGACGATCTGTTCGGAAATGAACAACCCCAGCCCGAGGCCGGCCACCACCGTCTTGGCGGAGACCCGTTCGAACTGTTGAAAAATGCGCTTCTGATTCTCTTCGCTGATGCCGATGCCCTGATCCTGAACTTCGATCCGGGCTTCATCGTCTTCGCGATAAACCCGAACCTGGATCGGACTTTTACCGCCATAACGCAAGGCATTGGTCAGCAGGTTCGACACCACCTGCTCGATACGGAATTCGTCCCACTGCCCTTCCACCGGTTCGGTCGCGGTGAAACTGACCTCAGTCTCGGCGGCTTCGATCTGCTGGGCGAAATTCTCCAGCAGAGTGCCCACCAACTGCACGAGGTCAAAGCGACTCGGTCGGATCGACAACTTGCCGGTGCGGATCCGCGAAACGTCGAGCATGTCTTCGATCAGTCGGATCAGGCTTTTGATCTGGCGCTCGTCGCGGTCGACCATGGCGTGCATCTTGTCGAGGGTGAACGCGGCGGCGTTGTCCCGGGCCAAGTGCATCTTGCGCAGTTGGGTTTCGAGAATAAGGCCGTTGAGCGGCGTACGTACTTCATGGGCGACGATCGACATGAAATCGTCGCGCATGCGCACCGCCTGCTCCAGTTCGCCCTGAGTGCTTTGCAGTTGCTGCAACAGCGCTTCCTGCTCACGCCGGCTCTGCTCGAGCGCTTCGACCTGTTGCTTCATCGCCTTGCTCTGGCGGTACAGGTCGACGAAGACGTTGACCTTGCTCTTCACCGCATGGATATCCAGCGGCTTGTGCAGAAAGTCCACCGCCCCGCTTTCATAGCCCTTGAACGCATAATTGAGTTCACGGCCGGCGGCGCTGACAAAGATGATCGGGATGTTCTTGGTTTTCTCGGTGCCGCGCATCAGCTCGGCCAGCTCGAAGCCGTTCATGCCGGGCATCTGCACGTCGAGGATGGCCATGGCGAATTCGTGTTGCAGCAGCAGCGACAGCGCTTCGTCCGCCGACAGCGCTTTATAGACGGTGCGGTCTTCGCGTTTGATCAGCGCTTCGAGGGCCAGCAGGTTCTCGGGCAGATCGTCGACGATCAGCAGTTTTGCCTGGATATTACTCAGCATGCGATTCGTTCCAGCTCGACAAGCAGACGGCCGATGCCGTGGATGGGAAGAATGTAATCCGGTTGATGTGTCTTCAGCGCGGCGCGTGGCATTGTCGCGACCTGCGCCTCGTCCGGGTCTTGCACGATGGTCAGCCCGCCCTGGCGTTTGACTTGCGCCAGGCCCCGCGCGCCATCGTGGTTGGCACCCGTCAGCAACACTGCAGCCAGCGTCGGCCCGTAGGCATCGGCGGCGGATTCGAACAGGAAGTCGATCGAAGGCCGCGAGTGATGCAGACGGTCTTCAAGACTCAGCGACAGGGAGAAATCCTGCTCTACCGACAAGTGATAGCCCGGCGTCGCGAAATACACGGTGCCGGGGGTGATGTCCTGTTTGTCGATGGCTTCTGCCACCGGCAACGCCAGCCGTCGGGCGAACACATCGGCGAGCTGGCTGCGGCGCTCTTCAGGCAGATGCAACACGATAATGATCGGCAGCCCGAATCCGGCCTTTAATGAACCGAGCAAGTTCAGCAACGCCTCGACGCCACCGGCAGAAGCTCCGATCACAATCGCCTCGATCCGAGGCAAATCCGCTGCACTGTTCATGTTTTTCGGTAGATCCGTTCTTGTTTCACCAGCGGTTCGAACTGGTTGGAATAGCCGGAGAAATCCAGAGTTTCCTTGCTGCCCAACACCAGAAAACCGCGGTGGCACAACGATTCGTGAAACAACCCAAACGCTCGATCCTGAAGTTTTTTGTTGAAATAAATCAACACGTTACGACATGAAATTAATTGGGTTTCGGAGAATACGCTATCGGTCGCCAGGCTGTGATCGGCGAAGGTCACGTTCTCGCACAGGCTCTTGTCGAAAATCGCGTAGCCATAGGCAGCAGTGTAGTAGTCGGCGAACGAGCGCTGGCCACCGGCCTGCTGATAGTTGGCGGTGTAGGCGCGCACGTTCTCCATCGAAAAGATCCCCTGCTTGGCCTTTTCCAGCGAGCGCGGGTTGATGTCGGTGGCGTAGATGATCGTGCGATCAAGCAGGCCCTCTTCGCGCAGCAGGATCGCCATCGAGTAGACCTCCTCGCCGGTGCTGCACCCCGCGATCCAGATCTTGATCGACGGATAGGTCCTGAGCAGCGGCACCACTTCCTGACGGATCGCCAGGAAGTGCGACGGATCGCGGAACATCTCGCTGACCGGAATTGTCAGCAATTGCAGCAACTGCATGAACGCCGTCGGGTCGTGCAGGACTTTCTCCTGCAAGGCCGAGATGGTCGCGCATTCGAACTGGCTCAGCGCATGTTGCACCCGGCGCTTGATCGAAGCGCCAGAGTAATCGCGAAAGTCATAGCTGTATTTGAGATAAATCGCCTCGATCAGCAGCCGCAGTTCGATTTCACTGTTTCGTTCAACGTGATGACTACGTTCCACTAAATGCGTTCCATCTTCGGTAACCACACGCGAATCAGCGAGAACAGGCGATCCAGGTCGATGGGCTTGGCCAGGTAATCATTGGCGCCCGCCTGCAGGCAACGCTCCTGATCATCCTTCATGGCCTTGGCCGTCACCGCGATGATCGGCAGCTTGCGCCAGCGCGGATCCTTGCGGATTTCCATGGTGGCTTCAAACCCATCCATTTCCGGCATCATCACGTCCATCAGCACCAGGTCGATGTCCTCGACTTCATTCAGTTTTTCAATCGCTTCACGGCCGTTACGGCCGATGACCACGACTGCACCCTTGGTTTCCAGCGCGCTGGTCAGGGCGAAGATGTTGCGCACATCGTCGTCTACCAGCAACACTTTCCGACCTTCGAAGACCTTGTCGCGGCTGCGGGCGGTCTTGAGCATCTTCTGCCGTTCATGGGACAACTGCGATTCGACTTTGTGCAAAAAGAGTGTGACCTCGTCCAGCAAACGCTCCGGCGAGCGCGCACCCTTGATGATGATCGAGCGCGAATACTTGCGCAGGTCGGACTCTTCGTCGCGGGTCAGGTTGCGTCCGGTATAAACGATGACCGGCGGGAACGAGCAGATGTCCTCGGTGGACATTCGCTTGAGCAATTCGTTGCCGAGCATGTCCGGCAGCTTCAGGTCGATGACCATGCAATCGAATATCGTCGTGCGCAATAACTCCAGCGCGTCCTGTGCCAGGCCGACGGCGGTGATCTCGATGTCGTCGTCGCCGATCAGTCGGGCGATGCTTTCCCGTTGCAGATCGTCGTCCTCGACCAGCAGTACGCGTTTGACCTTCTGGGTCAGCTTGGCTTCCAGACGGGCGAACACATCCTTGAGTTCTTCGCGAGTGGTCGGTTTGACCGCATAACCGATGGCGCCCATGTGCATCGCTGCTTCGACACGGTCTTCCACGGAAATCACATGCACCGGAATGTGCCGGGTTTCGGCGTGTTCTTTCAGGCGTTGCAGGACGGTCAGACCCGAGTGGTCCGGCAGGCGCATGTCCAGCAGGATCGCGTCCGGCACGAACTCTTTCGCCAGGTCGTAACCTTCGTCGGCGCCGTGGGCAACCAGGCACTGATAGCCCAGTTCGTGGGCCAGATCGTAGAGGATGTGCGCAAAATTCGGCTCGTCTTCCACCACCAGGATGCAACGAGTATTGAACGGCGCCTTGTTGCGATCATCGTCGAAGCGCGGGATGTGGACCGGCGCCAGAGGCGAAACCGCCGCCACGGACGCCACGGGCGCGATGACCGGCGTAGAGGCCGGTGGGGTGAAGGTCAACGGCGTTATCGGCGTGTCACCCGGCTCGCGGTATTGCTGCGGCAACACCAGAGTGAAAGCACTGCCCTGCCCCGGCGCACTGCTGACGCTGATCGAACCGCCCAACAGCGTTGCCAGATCCCGGGAAATCGACAGACCCAACCCGGTGCCGCCGTATTTGCGGTTGGTGGTGCCGTCGGCCTGGCGGAAGGCTTCGAAAATACTTTCCTGTTGATCCTGCGCAATCCCGATTCCCGAATCGCGCACAATGAAGGCAATGCGATCGTCCGACTGGCCGGCGATGGTCAGGCTGACAGTCCCGTGCTCGGTGAATTTCACCGCATTGGACAGCAGGTTCTTGATCACCTGTTCCAGACGCTGACGGTCGGTAAACAGGGTGATCGGTGCATCAGGCTGCAATTCGACGTTGAACGTCAGTTTCTTTTCCGCCGCCAGCGGTTCGAACAGGCTGCGCAGGCTGTCGGCCAGACGCGCGACGCTGGTGTTTTCCGGCATCACTTCGAGTTTGCCGGCTTCCACTTTGGAAATGTCGAGAATGTCGTTGATCAGGTTGAGTAGATCGTTGCCGGCGGAATAGATCGACTCGGCAAACTTGACCTGCTCGGCACTGAGGTTTTCCTGCGGGTTTTCCGCCAACAGCTTGGCCAGGATCAGCGAGCTGTTCAGCGGCGTGCGCAGTTCGTGGGACATGTTGGCCAGGAATTCGGACTTGTACTTGCTTGAACGCTGCAACTCTTCGGCGCGTTCTTCGAGCTGGATCTGGGCCTGATTGAGCTCGGTGTTCTTCTGGTCCATGGCATCGCGCTGCTCGGCCAGAGTCTGGGCCTGTTCGGCCAGTTGCTCGTTGGTCTGTTCCAGTTCGATTTGCTGGGTTTCCAGATGCGCCTGGGATTCCTTGAGAATCCGCGACTGTTCTTCCAGCTCTTCGTTGGCGGTCTTCAGCTCCTCCTGTTGCACCTGCAGCTCTTCGTTGAGTTGCTGGGTTTCGGCGAGCACTTCCTGCAAGCGTTGGCGATAGCGCGCCGCTTCGATGGAGGTGCCGATGTTGCCGGCGATCAGTTCCAGCAACGCCACATCACGATCGGTGAGCGGACGCAGGAAACCCAGTTCGATCACGCCGTTGACCCGTTCGTCATCGCTGGTCGGCACCACCAGCACGCTGTGCGGCAGGCCTTCGCCCAGGCCGGAGCTGACCTTGAAATAGTCGGACGGCACCGAATCGAGTCGAATCAGCCGGGCCTGCTGCGCAACCTGACCGACAAGGCCTTCGTCGCTGTAGATCGATTGATCCTGTTGTTCCTGCTCGCGGGAGAAACCGTAGGTCGCCACGCGTTTGAGGCCACCATGTTCTTCGCGCACATACAAAGCAGCGACAGCGCTGCCAAGGTACTGGGCACAGAATTGCAAAATGTTGCGCCCCAGCAGATTGAGCGTCAGTTGCCCCAATACCTGCTCTGCAAGCTGAGTCTGGCCATTGCGCAGCCAGGCTTGCTGCTCCAGACGAAGCGCGCTGGCCTCTTGCGCCGCCAGGGTTGCGCCATAGCTTTGGGACAGGTTGAGCAGATCGCGCCGGCCTACATAGGCCAGCAGGCCGCTGATGCCGGCCACGAACAGCAGGTAGAGGCTGATGCTCCAGATCGTGGTGCGGCGCACGTCTTCGTTGCGTGAAGCACGCAGAAGCTGTTCGGTTTCAATCACGTCTTCGAACTGTTTACGTATTTCGTCGGTCAGGCGCTTGCCCTTGCCCGCTTTGACTGCTGCCTTGTAGTCACCGCTCGCGCGTTGCAGATCGATCATCGACTGCGCATACGTCGCCCATTCGGTTTGCAGCGCCTGAAGACGACGCAGGCGATCGGTCTGCGCCGGATTGTCGGCAGTCAGTTCAAGCAAGGTGCTCAGCGCCACGGCGATGCGCGGCTTGGCCGTCTCGTACGGGTCGAGGAAATGCTCGTCGCCGCTGAGCAGAAAACCGCGCATGCCGGTTTCCAGGTCCACGGTGAGTTTCACCGCTTCGTTGGCGTTATTGATCACCCGGTCGGTGTGCTCCACCCACTGAATCACGGACAACAGATAAGTGATCAGCGAAACGAAGAACACGGCACTGATGAAGCCGACGCCCAACGGCAAACTGACGTTGCGGCTCAGAAGTTTGCGAAACCGTTGCTCATCAACCGAAGACGGAGAGGACATGTGGCAGCCTTGTCGAACTGGTGAAAACCAGGGAGTTTGCCCCAAAACAGCGGCATGGATCCATTTTTCTCACAGTTTTAGTATCGTTTTCCTACATTTGCCTGCGCCGAATAGCAGGCCAGCGGTTATCCTTGCCCACCCGTTTGCGCCTATTCTTTTTTGTATCCATCCGGGAACTTGTGGCTATGCGCCACTTACTCATGCAAGAGCCCGGCATTTTTGATCGACCGGCGCCCCGTCCCCCATTCTTGAGAGCCGCCATTATGTCCAGCACCACGTCCACCATCCTTGTAGTAGAAGACGACGCCATCGTGCGCATGCTGATCGTCGATGTACTGGAGGAGTTGGAGTTCAAGGTTCTGGAAGCCGATGGCAGCGAACAGGCGCTGGAAATCCTCAAGGATGTGAATCAGCACATTGATTTGATGATGACCGACGTCGGTCTGCCGATCATGGATGGCCGTCAGCTGGCCACCGAAGCCCGCACAATTCGCCCGTCACTGCCGATTCTGTTTGCCAGCGGTTATGCCGAGACCATTGAAGTGCCGGCAGATATGCATGTGATCGGCAAACCGTTTTCGATCGATCAACTGCGCGACAAGGTGAAGAGCGTTCTGGGTCAACACTGACACAAACGGCTTTGCAGCGCGGATTCAACCTCAGGATATGTTCTAATCCGCGCGTTTTTTCTTCTTCTCTCTCGTTCTTCAGGAAATACCTTTTCATGAGTCAGCCCGCAACCAAAGTCCTCGTCATTGGTTACGTCTGGCCGGAACCCCGTTCCTCCGCAGCGAGCGGGCATGTGATGCAGATTCTCGAGACCTTCCTGCAACAGGGCTGGGACATTACTTTTGCCAGCCCCGCAGGCGTTGGCGAACATCCGGCCGATCTTGCCGAATTGGGCATTCGCACTGTTCCGATCGAACTGAACAACAGCAGCTTCGATGTCTTCGTCAGCGAGCTGGCGCCGGATATCGTGCTGTTCGACCAGTTCATGATCGAAGAACAATTCGGCTGGCGCGTAGAAAAACACTGCCCCAACGCTCTGCGCGTACTGGAAACATCGGACTTGCAGAGTTTGCGGCACGCTCGTCATCAACGTTTGAAGGATCGGCTGAAGAGCAGCGATGACGCTGACGACTTCCATGCACTGTTCGCACCTGCGCTGCGCGAAGAGTTCGAATTGATGGCTGACACCGATCTGGCCAAGCGCGAGATTGCCGCGCTCTACCGCTGTGATCTGAACCTTATGATCTCGCCGGTAGAAATCGAGTTGCTGGTGCAGCAGTTCAAATTGCCGCCCGAGTTGTTGCACTGGTGCCCGTTGATGGTCGAACCGGCCCGCGTTCCAGCAAAAGCATTTGAAGAGCGCGCGAACTTCCTCAGTATCGGCAACTTCCGCCACGCGCCGAACTGGGACGCGGTTTTATGGATGAAATCGACCATCTGGCCGCTGATCCGCGCGCAACTCCCGAAAGCACAATTACACATCTACGGCGCCTACACGCCGCCCAAGGCAGCCGCTATGCACAACGCGGCGCAGGGTTTTCACATCATGAACTGGGCGGAAGATGCGTTGCAGGTCATGTCCGACGCGCGCATCTGCCTGGCACCCTTGCGTTTCGGCGCCGGCATCAAAGGCAAACTGATCGATGCCATGCTCTGCGGAACGCCGAGCGTCACTACGCCGATCGGCGCCGAAGGCATGCGCACCGACCAACCCTGGCCGGGTGCCATTTGTCGTACGGCGCAGGATCTGGCCAATGCCGCCGTTGAGCTCTATCGCGACGAGGTCCGTTGGCAAGCCGCTCAGTCTCAGGGGCAAGCACTGCTCAACGACGTTTACCCGCAAGCGATACATGGACCGGCATTGATCGAAAAGTTGCAGGAATGTCGCAAGAACCTTGTTCAACTAAGACGTCAAAACTTCATGGGCAGCATGTTGCGCCACCATTCGCACAAGAGCACGCAATATATGTCGCAGTGGATTGAAGCCAAAAACCAGAATAAATAATTCTCCAGACAACTAAAAAAACATTCGCCAACACGTTGAATCAAACTCCAAATGGTCAACTAAAAAGCCAGACATTATAAAGACCCTGCAAGTGCTGCCTTGACTGTTTCGCAACGCAGCACACTACTTCAATACATGCAGGATGCATTCATGAGCACTCATAACTGGATGGGATCGACTCCCGCCATTGATTCACTGTCGATATTTGAACTGTCATTGCCGGGCACCCATAACGCCGGCAGTGACTGGAAAGCTTCCTATCCGGTTTTCGGTCCTCCGCGCCACTGGCTCGCCTGCCAGCATGACAGTTTTTTTGCCCAGCTGAATAACGGTTCCAGGGTACTCGACATTCGTCTGACTTATGACGCGAAGGCCAAAGAGCTGGAAAAGTTCATCGCTCACCACAATGGATATCGAAATTCTAGAACCCTGAAAAATCTGGTAGTGGATGTCAAAGCGTTTCTTGAGAACAATCCGGATGAGTTCATTATTCTGGACTTTCACAGCCTCGATGGCGCCGATTTTGATTACGACTACTTCAATAAAATAATCATCCAATTTCTGGGGCAACGTCTTGTTCCCCGCCAGAATGCAACTCTGAGTCTTCGTGAACTCAAGCGAATCAGCCCCCAACAGCGCGTGTTTGCAACGGCCAAGTCTCATTGGCAGCTGGAACACAATGCATTTCATGACGTCGTCAATCATCAATGGTCCGGTAGCGGCATTACCAATCCTGAAGAACTGAGGCAGTTCATTGACAGAGTTTTGCAAAGCCCTCCTGGTAGCTGGCGGCTCTGGTCTTTATCCGCCACCAGCTACACCGCCCTCGGCGGCCCCGTCGATATCCATGACAAGCTGAACGAATGGTTTGATCTGGATAAGAGCGACTGGGCGTTGAAGTGCAACATCATCAATGTCGACTTCATGGAAGAGTCGGACCTGGTGGAGTTCTGCCGGATCGCCAGCCTGAAGAAAGCCCGACAACGGGGGCTTTGAGCTGCACTGGAAACTGGCGCATCCCGTGCACAAAGAGGCATGATCGCCAGGCGATAACAAAAAAGCCCCCGATCATGACCCGAACAGCCCGCGTCACCGACCCCTCGTATGAATTGATGGATGACCACAACGGGTTGTCCATCATTTACCGCCAGCACGGCTTCCCTTGCCCGCTGGTGCGCTGGCACTTCCACAAGGAATACGAGTTGCATTTGATCGTCGCCAGTTCGGGCAAGGTGTTCATCGGCGACTACATCGGCAACTTCTACCCGCAGACGCTGTTCCTGACCGGCCCCAACCTGCCGCACAACTGGATCAGCCAGGTGGCCGAAGACGAAGTGGTCGAGAAGCGCGACATGCTGGTCAACTTCACCGATGAATTGTTCGAGAGCGGCCATCATGTGTTCGCCGAACTCAAGACCTTGGCACCGTTGCTGGAACGTGCGCAGTACGGCATCGAATTCCGCTCACCACAGACAATTCGTCAGGCCATGATCCTGATGCAACGCATCGCCGATTCAAACGGCATTACCCGTCTCGGGCACTTTTTCATCCTGATGGAGTTGCTCGCGGCCTGCGACGACTACCAGTTGTTGTCCGGCGCAACCACCCCGCAACTGGCCGACGAGCACAACATCGACCGCACCAACCGCGCGGTGGACTACATCTTCGCCCACTACGCCCGTGAACTGCCGCTGGAGGAAGTCGCCGAGCACCTGGGCATGAAACCCACCTATTTCAGTCGCGTGTTCAAGCAGGCGACCGGACGCAATTTCATCGAATTCGTCAATCGCCTGCGCATCAGTAAATCCTGCGAGCTGCTGGCGGACGGCGACAAACCGGTGACCGAGGTGTGTTTCGAATCGGGCTTCAACAATATTTCCAACTTCAACCGGCGCTTTCAGCAGCTCAAAGGCATGACGCCTTCGCATTATCGCCGGCTGGTCGTACAGCGCCTGACCGAGCAAAACCACGGCTGACACAGGAAAACCTGTACGGATTCATGGCTGCCGCCCTTCTGAAACGCCCTTCCCTGCGTTTATCGCGTCAATCCCGAGTGCAAAAAAGTATCGATTCAAGTGCTAGGGATGATTTGTCAGCCCTGCGTTAGAAGGCTGTAATCAGTGCACATTCTTCCCCTGCCGGAAGAACACAAAAACAATAACTGTCCTTCTGCCCCCGCCGGGCGCAGAAAAGGAGTGCACGATGCAACCCACTGCAAAAGCTCTGCTGGCCCTCACCTGCATGACCCTCAGCAGCGTCAGCCTTGGCGCCCAGACCCTGACCATCGCCACCGTCAACAACAGCGACATGATCCGCATGCAAAAGCTCTCGAAAACCTTCGAGACCGAGCATCCGGACATCAAGCTCAATTGGGTCGTGCTGGAAGAAAACGTCCTTCGCCAGCGCCTGACCACCGACATTGCCACCCAGGGCGGTCAGTTCGATGTGTTGACCATCGGCATGTACGAAGCTGCACTCTGGGGCGCCAAGGGCTGGCTGGAACCGATGAAGGATCTGCCGGCCAGCTACGCACTCGACGACGTGTTTCCGTCGGTGCGTGAAGGCCTGTCGGTCAAGGGTTCGCTGTACGCCTTGCCGTTCTACGCCGAAAGCTCGATCACCTATTACCGCACCGACCTGTTCAAGGACGCCGGCCTGACCATGCCGGAGCGTCCGACCTGGGAGCAGATCGCCGGCTTCGCCGAGAAACTCACCCAAAAGGACAAGGAACAATACGGCATCTGCCTGCGCGGCAAGGCCGGCTGGGGCGAGAACATGGCGCTGATCACCACCGTGGCCAACGCTTACGGCGCGCGCTGGTTCGATGAGCAGTGGAAACCGGAATTCAGCGGCCCGGAATGGAAGAACGCGCTGAACTTCTACGTCGACACCATGAAGAAGTCCGGCCCGCCGGGCGCCTCCAGCAACGGTTTCAACGAAAACCTCGCCCTGTTCAACAGCGGCAAGTGCGCGATCTGGGTCGATGCCAGCGTCGCCGGATCGTTTGTCACCGACAAGACCCAGAGCAAGGTCGCCGATCACGTCGGCTTCACCTACGCGCCGCATCAGGTCACCGACAAAGGCTCGGCGTGGCTGTACTCGTGGGCGCTGGCGATTCCGACCAGCTCCAAGGCCAAGGACGCCGCCAAGGAATTCAGCGCCTGGGCTACCTCCAGGGAGTACGGCGAACTGGTCGCCAAAACCGACGGCATCGCCAACGTACCGCCGGGCACTCGCGCCTCGACCTACAGCGAGGCCTACATGAGCGCCGCACCGTTTGCCAAGGTCACGCTGGAATCGCTGAAAGCCGCTGATCCGAGCAAACCGACCCTCAAGCCCGTGCCGTACATCGGCATTCAACTGGTGACCATCCCTGAATTCCAGGGCATCGGCACCCAGGTTGGCAAGCTGTTTTCGGCCGCGCTGATCGGCCAGACCACGGTCGACCAGGCGCTGACCGCTGCGCAACAAACCACCGAACGCGAGATGAAGCGCGCGGGTTATCCGAAGTAACCCGTAAAGCTCGCTCCTGCCTCCTGTGGGAGCGAGCTTGCTCGCGAAAGCGGTGTTTCAGTGAAACATTTGTTGTCTGACACGACGCCTTCGCGAGCCAGCTCGCGCCCACCGGGGATCTCCATAGGTCTGTATGACTCGGTTGTGATCACCATGAATACTTCAACTGCCAAAGCCCACATCGACCTGTCGCAGCCCCGGCGCAAAAGCCGCGTGGCCAATCCCGGCTGGTTCCTGGTCAGCCCTTCGGTCGCCCTGTTGCTGCTGTGGATGATCGTGCCGCTGGGCATGACCGTCTATTTTTCGATGATCCGCTACAACCTGCTCGACCCCGGCGTAAACGAGTTCGTCGGGCTGGAAAACTTCACCTACTTCCTGACTGACTCAGGCTTCATGCCCGGCGCCACCAACACCCTGCTGCTGGTAGGCAGCGTGCTGCTGATCAGCGTGGTGTTCGGCGTGTTGATCAGTGCGTTGCTGGAGGCCAGTGAGTTCTTCGGTCGAGGCATCGTGCGGGTGATGCTGATTTCGCCGTTCTTCATCATGCCCACGGTCGGTGCGCTGATCTGGAAGAACCTGATTTTCCATCCGGTGTCCGGGATCCTCGCCTACATCTGGAAGCTGTTCGGCGCGCAACCGGTGGACTGGCTGGCCCACTACCCGCTGCTGTCGATCATCATCATTGTCTCGTGGCAATGGCTGCCCTTCGCGATCCTGATCCTGATGACCGCCATGCAGTCCCTCGACCAGGAACAGAAGGAAGCCGCCCGCCTCGACGGCGCCGGCCCGATCGCAATCTTCTGGCATCTGACGCTGCCGCACCTGGCACGTCCGATTGCCGTGGTGGTGATGATCGAAACCATCTTCCTGCTGTCGGTGTTCGCCGAAATCTTCACCACCACCAACGGCGGCCCCGGCTACGCATCGACCAACCTCGCCTACCTGATCTACAACCAGGCGCTGGTGCAGTTCGACGTCGGCATGGCCTCGGCCGGCGGCCTGATCGCCGTGGTCATCGCCAACATCGCCGCGATCATTCTGGTGCGGATGATCGGCAAAAACCTGACTGACAAAGCCTGAGGCCTGCCATGACTCTTCAACAATCCCGCCGGCTGCAAAGCCTGCTGCTCGGCACGCTGGCCTGGGCCATCGCGATCATCATTTTCTTCCCGATCTTCTGGATGGTGCTGACCAGTTTCAAGACCGAAATCGACGCCTTCGCCACACCGCCGCAGTTCATCTTCACGCCGACGCTGGAGAACTATCTGCACATCAATGAGCGCAGCGACTACTTCAGCTTCGCCTTGAACTCGGTGGTGATTTCCTTCAGTGCCACGGCACTTTGCCTGCTGATCGCGGTGCCGGCAGCGTACTCGATGGCGTTCTACGAAACCCAGCGCACCAAGGGCACGCTGCTGTGGATGCTCTCCACCAAGATGTTGCCGCCGGTGGGCGTGCTGATGCCGATCTACCTGCTGGCCAAGAGTTTCGGCCTGCTCGACACGCGCATCGCGCTGATCGTGATCTACACGCTGATCAACCTGCCGATCGTGGTCTGGATGGTTTACACCTACTTCAAGGACATTCCCAAAGACATCCTCGAAGCCGCCCGCCTCGACGGCGCCACCCTCGCCCAGGAAATGCTCCGCGTGCTGCTGCCGATCGCCAAGGGCGGCCTCGCGTCGACCGTGCTGCTGTCGCTGATCCTGTGCTGGAACGAGGCGTTCTGGTCGCTGAACCTGACCTCGTCCAAAGCCGCGCCGCTGACCGCGCTGATCGCTTCCTACTCAAGCCCCGAAGGATTGTTCTGGGCCAAGTTGTCGGCCGTCTCGACCCTGGCCTGCGCGCCGATCCTGATCTTCGGCTGGATCAGCCAGAAACAACTGGTGCGCGGCCTGTCGTTCGGCGCCGTCAAATAAGAATTCGCAAGAGGAGCGCCACCATGGCCAACCTGAAAATCAAGAATCTGCAAAAAGGCTTCGAAGGTTTCTCCATCATCAAGGGCATCGACCTTGAGGTGAACGACAAGGAATTCGTGGTGTTCGTCGGCCCGTCGGGCTGCGGCAAATCCACCCTGCTGAGACTGATCGCCGGCCTTGAAGAAGTCAGCGGCGGCACCATCGAACTGGATGGGCGCGACATCACCGAAGTCAGCCCGGCCAAGCGTGACCTGGCGATGGTGTTCCAGACCTACGCGCTGTATCCGCACATGACCGTGAAAAAGAACATGTCGTTTGCCCTCGATCTGGCCGGTGTGCCGAAGGCTGAGGTCGAAAAGAAAGTCGGTGAAGCGGCGCGGATTCTCGAACTGGGCCCGATGCTGGAACGCAAGCCGAAACAGTTGTCTGGCGGCCAGCGTCAGCGTGTGGCCATCGGCCGCGCGATCGTGCGCAACCCGAAAATCTTCCTGTTCGACGAGCCGCTGTCCAACCTCGACGCCGCCCTGCGGGTGCAAATGCGCCTTGAGCTGCTGCGCCTGCACAAGGACCTCAAAGCGACCATGATCTACGTGACCCACGATCAGGTCGAAGCCATGACTATGGCCGACAAGGTCGTGGTGCTCAACGGCGGCAAGATCGAACAGGTCGGTTCGCCGCTGGAGCTGTATCACAACCCGGCCAATCTGTTCGTCGCCGGCTTCCTCGGCACGCCGAAAATGGGCTTCCTCAAAGGCCAGATCGCGCGGATCGATGGCGCGAGCTGCGAAGTTTCGCTGGACGCCGGCACTCGCATCACCCTGCCATTCAACGCGTCGAACCTGAGCGTCGGCAGCGCCGTGACCCTGGGCATTCGCCCGGAACATCTGGAACTGGCGCAACCGGGCGACTGCACCCTGCAAGTCACTGCCGACGTCAGCGAACGGCTGGGCAGCGACACCTTCTGCCACGTCAAGACCAACGCCGGCGAAGCCCTGACCATGCGCGTGCGCGGCGATCTGGCGAGCCGTTACGGCGAACAACTGAACCTGCACCTGGACGCTGCCCACTGCCACCTGTTCGATGCCGACGGCGTGGCGCTGACCCGCCCGCTGCGCGCGGCTGCCTGATTTCGAGACTGACCCGATGAAACTGAACAAGCAAAACCTCAACCGCCTCGCCGCCGAAGTAAAACTGCCGGCCTATAGCCTCAGCGACACCCGCCAGGGCATCGCCCACATTGGCGTCGGCGGTTTCCACCGCGCACATCAGGCGTATTACACCGACGCGCTGATGAACACCGGCGAAGCGCTGGACTGGGCCATTTGCGGCGTCGGCCTGCGCGCCGAAGACCGCCGCGCCCGCGACGACCTCAAGGAACAGGATTACCTGTTCACCCTGTTCGAACTCGGCGACAGCGACGACACCGAAGTCCGCGTCATCGGTGCGATCCGCGACATGCTGCTGGCCGAGGACAGCGCTCAGGCGCTGATCGAAAAACTCGCCGACCCGCAGATCCGTATCGTCTCGCTGACCATCACCGAGGGCGGCTACTGCATTGATGACAGCAACGGCGAGTTCATGGCGCACCTGCCGCAGATTCAGCACGACCTGACTTACCCGCAACAGCCGAAAACCGTGTTCGGTTTCCTCTGTGCCGCGCTGGCCAAGCGACGTGCGGCAGGCATTCCGGCGTTCACGGTGATGTCCTGCGATAACCTGCCGCACAACGGCGCCGTCACCCGCAAGGCGCTGCTGGCCTTCACCTCGCTGCTGGATCCGGACCTGCGTGACTGGATCGACGCCAACGTCAGCTTCCCCAACGCGATGGTCGACCGCATCACCCCCATGACCAGCACTGCGCATCGCCTGCAACTGGCGGACAAACACGCCGTCGACGACGCCTGGCCGGTGGTCTGCGAACCCTTCGTGCAATGGGTGCTGGAAGACAAATTCGTCAACGGCCGCCCGGCCTGGGAAAAGGTCGGCGTGCAATTCACCGACGATGTTTCGCCCTACGAAGAAATGAAGATCAAACTGCTCAACGGCAGCCATCTTGCACTGACTTATCTGGGCTTTTTGAAGGGTTACCGCTTCGTTCACGAAACCATGAACGACCCGCTGTTCGTGCGTTATATGCGCGCCTACATGGATCTGGACGTGACCCCGCAACTGGCGCCGGTGCCGGGCATCGACCTGACCGACTACAAGAACACGCTGGTGGCACGGTTCTCCAATCAGGCGATTGCCGATCAGTTGGAGCGGGTTTGTTCGGATGGTTCGTCGAAGTTTCCCAAGTTCACCATTCCAACGATCAATCGGTTGATTGCCGACGGACAGGAGACCAAACGGGCGGCGTTGGTGGTGGCGGCCTGGGCGCTGTACTTGAAGGGTGTGGACGAGAATGGCGACACTTACTCGATTCCGGATCCTCGGGCGGCGTTCTGTCAGGGGTTGGTGGCGGAGGATGCTTTGATCACTGAGCGGTTGTTAGGGGTTGAAGAAATCTTCGGTACCGCGATACCGCGCTCGAAGGAGTTTGTGGCGGCGTTTGAATGGTGCCTGAACAGCTTGCGCGAAGAAGGCGTGACTCGCACCCTCGAACACCTGTTGACCTGATCGTTCCCACGCTCTGCGTGGGAATGCAGCCCGGGACGCTCCGCGTCCCTCGATCTGTGTGGAGCGCACATGACAACACAGCAACTGTTCCTCGGCATCGACTGCGGCACTCAAGGCACTAAAGCCATCATCCTCGACACTGTCAGCGGTCAGGTCCTCGGCCAAGGCGCCGCCGCCCACACGATGATCAGCGGCGCCAACGGCCGTCGCGAGCAAGACACCGCGCAATGGCTGGAGGCCTTCGCCCTCGCCACTCGCCGTGCCCTGCTGGCAGCGAAAGTGGACGGCCAGTCGATCCTCGGCATCGGCGTTTCCGGTCAGCAACACGGCCTGGTGCTGCTAGACGATCAAGGCCAGGTCTTGCGCCCGGCCAAGCTCTGGTGCGACACCGAAACCACGCCTGAAAACGATCGCCTGCTGACTCACCTGGGTGGCGAACAAGGCTCGCTGGAGCGTCTCGGCGTGGTCATCGCGCCGGGCTACACCGTCTCCAAACTGTTGTGGACCAAGGAAAAGCATCCAGAGGTGTTTTCACGCATCGCTCGGATCCTGTTGCCCCACGACTACCTGAATTTCTGGCTCACCGGCCGTGCGTGCAGCGAATACGGTGACGCATCCGGTACCGGCTATTTCAACGTGCGCACCCGCCAGTGGGATTTGCAGCTGCTGCGTGACATCGATGCCAGCGGTCGCCTGCAATCCGCGCTGCCCGAGCTGATCGACGCCCATCAAGCAGTCGGCACGATCCTGCCCGCAATCGCCGAACAGTTGGGCATCAACCCCGATGCATTGGTGTCCAGCGGTGGTGGCGACAACATGATGGGCGCCATCGGCACCGGCAATATTCAACCGGGTGCGATCACCATGAGCCTCGGTTCTTCCGGCACGGTGTACGCCTACGCCGAAGCGCCAAAGGTCAGTCCGGACGCGTCGGTCGCGACCTTCTGCTCCTCCAGCGGTGGCTGGCTGCCGCTGATCTGCACCATGAACCTGACCAACGCCACCGGCGCGATCCGCGAACTGTTCAACCTCGATCTCGATGCCTTCAACGCTTTGGTGGCCCAGGCCCCGATCGGCGCTGACGGCGTGAGCATGTTGCCGTTCCTCAACGGCGAACGCGTGCCACCCCTTCCCCACGCCACTGGCAGTCTGCATGGGCTGACGATCGATAACCTGACGCAAGCCAATCTTTGCCGCGCGGCGGTCGAAGGCACCACCTTCGGCCTGCGTTATGGACTGGATCTGTTGCGCCAGAATGGTTTACAAAGCCGCAGCATTTGCCTGATCGGCGGCGGCTCGAAAAGTGCGGTGTGGCGCCAGATCGTCGCCGACATCATGAACACCCCGGTGATCTGCACCGAGCAGAGCGAGGCCGCTGCCCTGGGCGCGGCGATTCAGGCGGCGTGGTGCAAGTCGTGGTCGAACGGCCACGAAGACACCCTGGCGGACCTGTGCCAGCGCTGCGTGAAGCTCGACCTGAACAGTGAAACCCTGCCGGTTGCCGCGAATGTCGCGGCGTTCCAGCAGGCCTATGAACGCTATCGACTGCATGTCGCAACCTTATAAAGAGCAAACAACTATGTACCTGGTGTGTGGCGAAGCGCTGTTCGATTTCTTCAGCGAAGACGATGCCGGCGGGCAGGCCTCAAAAGTCAATTTCAAGGCGATTGCCGGTGGCTCGCCGTTCAACGTGGCGGTGGGGTTGCGCCGGCTGGGTGTGGATTCGGCGCTGTTCGGCGGGTTGTCCAGCGACTACCTCGGCCGGCGCTTGCAACAGGTGCTGCAGGATGAGGGCGTACGTCCGGACTATCTGGTGGATTTCGCTGCGCCGACCACCCTGGCGATGGTCGCGGTAGGCGCCAATGGCTCGCCGCATTACAGCTTCCGTGGCGAAGGCTGCGCCGATCGCCAGTTGAGCCTGGCACACCTGCCAACGCTGGGCCCTGAGGTGCGCGGTTTGCACTTCGGTTCCTTCTCGCTGGTGGTGCAACCGATTGCCGATACCTTGCTTGCGCTGGTGCAGCGTGAAAGCGGCAAGCGCCTGATCAGCCTTGACCCGAACGTGCGCCTCAACCCCGAACCGAACATCGACCTGTGGCGCGAACGAATCGCTACGCTGGTGCCGTTGGCAGACTTGATCAAAGTCAGCGACGAAGACTTGAGCCTGCTGTACCCCGAGCAGGACCCGCAGCGCGTCATCGAAGGCTGGCTGCAGCATCGTTGTCAGGTGGTGTTCCTGACCCGTGGCGGTGAAGGTGCGACGGTGTTCAGCCGGGCCCACGGTTCATGGTCGGTGCCGGCGAACTCGGTGAAGATCGCCGATACCGTCGGCGCCGGCGATACCTTCCAGGCCGCGTTGATCACCTGGCTGACCGAGCATGAGCTGGATTCGGTGGAAGGCGTTCAGCACCTGAGCCGCGAACAGATCGACGGCATGCTCGGGTTTGCCGTACAGGCCGCCGCCCTAACATGCAGTAAAACGGGTCCGGATTTGCCTTATCGCCACCAGTTGAGCTGACCGCGTAGACTGGCGCCCTTTTTTGCACGACGGGATGACGGCTTTTGAATTCGGGGCGTACGGTTGGACTGTTGGTATTGGCGGCACTGCTGACCGGTTGCGGAACATCGCCACCGCGTTCGCCGGAAAACCTCTGCGAGATTTTCCGCGAAAAGAGTGATTGGTACGACGCGGCGCAAGTCACGCAAAAGCGCTGGGGCGTACCGATCCAGGTGCCGTTCGCGATCATGTATCAGGAGTCCGGCTACCGCTACGACGCCAAGACGCCGCGCAAATACCTGCTGTGGGTGATCCCGTGGGGCCGGGTTTCGACGGCCTCGGGCTATGCGCAGGCCAAGGATGAGGTCTGGTCCGATTACCAGAAAAGCACCGGCCGATATGGCGCCGATCGCGAAGACTTCGACGACGCCATCGACTTCGTCGGCTGGTACATGGACAAGACCACCTCGATCAACGGCGTGTACAAGTACGACGCCTACAACCAGTACCTCAACTACCACGAAGGCTGGGGCGGTTTTCGCCAGAAGACCTATGCCAGCAAGGCGTGGCTGATGCCGACTGCGCGCAAGGTGCAGAACCGCTCGGACATGTACGGTCAGCAATACGCGGCGTGCAAGGATGATCTGAATCGCGGGTTCTGGAGCCGGTTCTGGCATTGGCTATAGCGGTAGCCATGAAACCGCATTCGCGAGCAAGCTCGCGATGGCGTCAGCTCAGACACCGCCGACCTATGGGTTACAACACCGAAAAGTTGTAACTCACGATCAACCGGGTCTCATCCACGTCCCGAGCGAATTTCTCGTAGTTCGTCCGATACGTCGCATTGCGCAAACGCAGGCTGACATCCTTGAACGTCCCGGTCTGAATCACATACTTCAACTCGCTGTCGCGTTCCCACTCTTTGCCTTCCTGATCGCTGCCCGGCACCTTGACGTGATCGCCGTTCACGTAACGGGTCAGGAAGCTCAGGCCGTTGATACCGATCGCCTTGAAGTCATAGTCATAACGCAGCTGCCAGGAACGTTCCTGTGCGGCGGCGAAGTCGTTGACCTGCACGTAGTTCACCAGATACGGGTTGCTGCCATCCAGATATGGCATCGAGTTATCGCCATTCATGCGCTGCCAGCCGGCACTGAAGGTGTGGCCGCTGATGCCGTAGGACAGCATTGCGCTCAAGGCACGGTTGTCGATGGACCCGGCCTTGGCATCACCGCTGTCGGCGCTCTTCAGCAAACGCAGATCGGCTTTCAGCACGCCGTCACCCAGCGGCTGATTGGCCAGCAGACCCACAAAGTGCTGGCGATAGATGTCTTCCAGCTCGGCGTAGTGATACTGCGCAGTCAGGCGATCGTTGATCTTGTAGTCGAAGCCGTACATGTCGAAATGATCGGCGGTGGTGTTGCAGGCATAGCGCTTGTTCTTGCAGTGCACGCGGATGTCTTGCGAATCGGTCGAATCCCGCGCGGTGTATTTGTCCAGACGCGCGGCCATGAAGGTCAGGTCCTTCACCTCCCTGGAGGTCAGCATTGCCCCGTTGAACATGGTCGGCAGCAGGCGACCGTCGTTGTACTTGAGCAGCGGCAGATCCGGCAGCAGCGCGCCGTACTTCAGCACGGTGTCCGAGACTTTGACCTTGGCGGTCAGGCCCATTTTTGCGTATTGGCCTTTCGAGCCGCGCGGGTTGTCGCCGCTGGAGGGCAGCAGGCCGCTGTTGCTGCGATCAGGGCTGGAATCGAGCTGGAAGCCCGCCATGCCCAGCGCATCGATACCGAAACCGACAGTGCCTTCGGTGTAGCCCGATTGCAGATTGAGAATGAAGCCCTGCGCCGACTCTTCGCGCTTGGACGCGCCCTGATCATTGGAGGTGTGCCCATCACGGAAATCACGGTTGAAGTACACCGTGCGCGATTCGATCTTCGCCGTGATGTCTTCGAAAAAACCGCTGGCCTGGACCTGCGCGGTAAAACCGGCGCACAGCACAAAGGCTCCGAAGCCAAGCGACTGGCGCGGGGTGATGAGGGGAAATGGGGGACGCATTGAAAACTCCAACAGGGCAACGATTGCGCAGAGGCGCAAACAACCAGAAATAGCTCCCGTCCCGGGTCGATAAAGAACCGGGAGGCAGTGAACACGCGGGGGTGAAGAGCAATGATGGCAGATGGCTTTGACGTGCTACAGGCGACTTTAGTCTGAAACTGACTGGCTGTTCCTGGACGCTGAGGTTGACGATTGCACGCAATCTCTCGCGCGCAAGTGCCTGTTTCATGGGGCGAAACAGCCGACCTAAGGGTTTTCCCTATGACTTCAGGCCTGTGCTTCTACGGCATTTGCGCCTTGAACGAGGCGGTTTAATCCTGCACCATCCGCCCACGCTAATCCAAAGGACGGAAATAAAGGCATGCTGGACGCCAATGCTACCCACATTACCCTCACGCTCGAAGGCGCCTCCGCCGACCTGCAAGTCCTCAGCTTTACCGGTCGCGAAGCCCTCAACGAACCGTTCCGTTTCGACCTCGAACTGGTCAGCGCCCGCCCCGACCTCAAACTCGAAGAACTCCTGCACAAGCCTGGCTGCCTGACCTTCGGCGCCACTGGCGAGGGCAAGATTCATGGTCTGGTGTACCGCATCGAGCAAGGTGATTCCGGCAAGACCCTGACCCGTTACAGCATCAGTCTGGTGCCGCAACTGGCCTACCTGCGGCACAACCATGACCAGCAGATCTTCCAGCAAATGACGGTGCCGAAGATCATTGCCCAGGTGCTGGAAGATCGCGGGATCCTGTCCGACGCCTACAGCTTCCAGCTCGGTGCCGAGTATCCGGAACGCGACTACTGCGTGCAGTACGACGAATCCGACCTGCATTTCATCCAGCGCCTGTGCGAAGAGGAAGGCATTCACTTCCACTTCCAGCACAGCAGCAGCGGCCACAAACTGGTGTTCGGCGACGACCAGACCGTGTTCCGCAAACTGAAACCGGTGAACTACCAGCAAGACTCCGGCATGACCGCCGACAAACCGGTCATCAAGCGCTTCAACCTGCGCCTGGAAACCCGCACCAGCCGCGTCAGCCGCCGCGACTACGATTTCGAAAAACCGAAGATCCTGCCCGAAGGTGCCGTCAAGTCCGCGTTCGCCCCGGACCTGGAGGACTACGACTACCCCGGTCGCTTCACCACACGCGAGCGCGGCAAGTTCCTCTCGACCCGCGCCCTGGAACGCCATCGCAGCGACTACAAACTGGCTGAAGGCAAAAGTGACGAGCCGACCCTGACCACCGGCCACTTCCTGACCCTGGCCGAGCACCCGCGCGCCGAGTGGAACGATTTGTGGCTGCTGCTGGAAATATTCCACGAAGGCAAGCAGCCGCAAGTGCTGGGCGAAAACGTCACCAGCGACGTCACCGACAACAAGAGCGATTTCCACCAGGGCTATCGCAACTCATTCGTGGCCACCCCGTGGGACGCCCACTACCGCCCTGCCCTCGAACACCCGAAACCGAAAGTCCTCGGCAGCCAGACCGCCATCGTCACCGGCCCCGCCGGCGAAGAAATCCACTGCGACCAGTACGGCCGCGTGAAAGTGCAATTCCACTGGGACCGCGAAGGTCAGGCCGACGACAAGACAACCTGCTGGCTGCGCGTCGCCAGCGGCTGGGCCGGCGCAGCCTACGGCGGCATCGCCATCCCACGGATCGGCATGGAAGTGCTGGTGACCTTTCTCGAAGGCGACCCCGACCAGCCATTGGTGACCGGCTGCCTGTACCACAAGGAAAACGTCGTTCCCTACGACCTGCCGGCGAACAAGACCCGCAGCACCTTCAAGACCCTGAGTTCACCCGGCGGCAAGGGCTACAACGAATTTCGCATCGAAGACAAAAAAGGCGCGGAACAGATCTACATCCATGCCCAGCGCGACTGGGACGAGAACATTGAGCACGACCAGAAGATTCGGGTTGGCAATGAACGGCATGACACGGTCGAAGCCAATGTTTTAAGTGAATTCAAGGTTGAAGAGCACCGCATCACTCATCTGGATCGCAAGAGTGAAATGCGCGCCAACGATCACCTGACCGTGGGCGTGACCCAGCATGTGAAGGTCGGCACTGCGCAGTTCGTTGAAGCGGGCACGGAGATTCATTACCACGCCGGCGACAAGGTCGTGATCGAGGGTGGCATGGAACTGACGGCCAAGGCTGGCGGCAGTTTCGTCAAGGTTGATGCGGGTGGTGTGACCATCAGCGGTGCGGAAGTGAAGGCCAATACTGGTGGTGCGCCGGGGGTGGGTTCTGGCGTTCAGATTTTGGCACCACTGATTCCGGTCATTGCCGACCAGTCTAGAGCCGGAAGCGTACTTAAAGCCAAAGTGATAGAGGAACGTTTTGACGAACAACTCAAGTTCGTGACTAAACTCGGAAAACCTGTCAAGTCCGTAAAGGCTGCACTGATTGTTCCCTCTGAAGCAACACCGCAAATATCGAAAAGTGATGCAGATGGACTTCACCCTCGAGTACAAACAGACGCTAAAGAAGCTGTGAAGGCTCACCTGATATGGGATGAGCTTTCTGTTCCATCTGGTGCGGATGACTATGAAGCGAGCCGAAACAAATGAGTGCGCAACCGATTACAACATTTACAACCAACGACAAAAAATGCTCTGTGCATGAAGTCGTGCTTGGTTGCGAAAAGTTATGGGCAATGGGACAAGAAGAAGCTATCCGACGCCTGAGCAAACGACGCACTGCAAACTCAGGAAAGTACGAGCTGATATCCGACTTTAGTGCGCGAGCCGCGAGAATTGCGGCTGCGTATGCCGGCTTCTATCTAGAATCCGGTGAAGATGGAAAGCCAGAACTAAAAGGCCGGTTTTACTGGATGGGTTTAGCAGCATTCGCAAGCAAGCAAGTTAAGTGCGGGCTGGACTTCATTCCAAACGATCCTTATCTCGCGCTTACCCCACCAATCGTACAGCCGCCCTTACGAATTGGTAAAAATTCGCTGGGGAAAGGAAATTTCTGGTTATTTCAGGATATTTTTGTTTGGCATTGGTTTTACGCAAAATACAAAGACCAATTTGATGAGTGCGCTCCGGAACGCAACGCTCGGAGTTGCGAAGGTCAGATAAAAACCAATATCGACAGTTTGCCTTGGGCAGATGACGCACTGCCAATATTGAAAAATCTGGCTGTAACCAGTGACATCATTAAAGGTTTTAAAGCCATCAAAGCAACCGAGGAACTTTCTTCGGGACCAGCAAGAAGAAACGCCCAGCTTACCTCTTTACTTGCTATTGCCGACCATGAGCAACGTCGCATCCTTCAACCTTTGATTTATGAAAGTACACCATTTAGAGCAACGCTGAAAATGCAAGCAGGTTTCGAATGGGCACCATTCGTACCGGTAAGGGTAGCTGCGTTGAGTACTGCTTGCGACGTTGAAAGTCCTGATTTCAGAGTGCAAATGTCGGAAGGCGATCTCTACGACGAAGCAGACCGAATGGAGTTTATTGGAGCCATTGCCAAGCAATACCATAAACTCATGGGGGAACGAGAAAGCTACATGGAAGGCCAAATCAAGACAATTTCCACTTGGTCAAATGCCAAATGAAGTATTTATGGATATTTCTTTATAGCTTACTACTAGCGGCTTGCAACAACGGTGAATCCAATATGACGAATACACCAAACAACATTGAAATAGAGCTGCGCGGCGAAATAGAAAAAACCATGCAAAATAGCCCCTTAGAGTTCTCTCAAGAATGCATGAGCGAGCTAGACCTCTGCTGGTACAAATTTAAAAAATCGGCAAATGAAAAAGAGCTGCCCTCCATCACCGTAAAAAATGAAAGCAGTTCACTTTCAATCGAAAAAGCAACAAGCATCACAATGGTGATAGACAAAAAGACAGGCAACACCATTGAAAACCTTGACATCACAGTGAGAGGCCTCCCTGACAACAGCCCGCATGAAAAACAAAAAGACTTTATTTATGACTTGCTAAAAAAAATACAATCAGCTGGCTGGAGTCACTATTACTATCCAGGCGACCCTAGGATTTCCGGGTCTCAGATCAGAAAAATTCCGTCACCAGACAACGTATTGGGGCACTTGACTTCCAGTCATCCCTGGCTGGATCCGAATTACGAGCTGGACATTGATCGCTGGCTGAAAATTGAGTCATTCTACAATTGGTATTTCTACAATGACGGCGTCTATCTGACCTTTAAAGCTTGGCGCCGTGATTCCAAAGACACCCCGGACAAAACGGGTACCTATTTATTATCGATGGAGTTCCTTAGCGAGCGCGACTTCTGGTCTTCAGGTTTTACCAAAGATGAAGAAAAGGCAAGATGGAAAGAGCTGCTGCCTGCTCAATTGAAGCGTGACCATGAGGTGCGCATCGCTGCTGAAAACAATGCCCGTGCTGCAGGGATAGAAATCGATGAGAACTATAAAGATCCTGTTATAAAAGCAATTCAGTGAAATAGGCATATGCACTGACCAGCGAAAAGCGTGGTGAATTTTCTTTGAAACACCTGCGCCTACAAATCTTTGCTTCCTTCCTTGTGGCGTACTCGACTACTCATGGAGCTTCTCTGCCTTATGAGGCCTGGCGAGTGGGTTTCTCTGCACCCAACTATATGGAAGTGTGGATCGAAACAGCCGATGTAATCGATATTCAAGGACAGGTCTACCGTCGGGCCATGAGTGGTGTTGCTGCAATTCAGACTCCACCTCGTAACACAGGAAATCCAAAGGGTTGGCCGGTAAAACCCGCCTGGGGCAAGGGGAAATACCTCACAGGCGCAGACCTCCCCAAAAAAATCTACGTCCGATGGCAGTCCTTGGTTGAACCTCAAACCTATCAGATGGCATAGACATCCCTGAGTCGGCCAGAGAAGTCATGCGAAAAGAGGAGAAAGCCTACTGCGCTGCCGATGGAAAATGGATTACAGGTTATCGAGAAGCTTTGGTCATCGGACTTGCTCCAGGTGGTGTTGCCAAACTCTGGGCCCTCGGCCCATGCCTGACGCCCGTTGAAATTACTCGCGTTCAAGCTGAGGTTGACCCACGTGGTCCTTACGAAGGAGGGTCCGGAGGGAAACATCGCCCACTTTCCGCAGTGTCGAAAGCCTACGTTGAAAAATTTGGCGTGCCATATGGCTCTTGGTAATTGAACAGGGAGGAGTCTCGTCCGACTCCTCCTCCATCCTGTACAGATACTTTAAACCGGCGCCTGCCAGTTCAACATTTTCTGCTGCGCAACCTGCAGCAAATCGCTGCCATCCTGCGTCAGCAGGTATAGCGCATGGGTGATGTGGGGAATGTCCTGGACATCGGCGTGTTTGAAGCACAGGCAGTGCAGGGTTTCGAGCAGGTCGGCGGCGGCGCGTACGCGCTGGACGGCGGCTTCGAAGATGTCTTGGGGGTTGGCTTGGGTGTCGATGACCAGCGGTGCGCTGTCGGTGACACCGCTGTTGAGCGGGAGATAGCGGGAGGAGCTTAGTTTCAGGATTGGCATTGGAATTACTCAAGGCAGCTTGAAAGTAACCGCCAGCACCGTGACCAAACGATGGGGAGGCGGACTGTGAACAGGCTTGGTCAACCGAGAACCACCTGACTCGGCTCGCCCGAAGGCGACCCTGCACACAGCCGCCACAGCAATGCACTCCACGGACACGAATGTTCGTCGGGGCGAATAATGGCACACATGCACAGGTGATTACGTTAGGTGACCAAACCTAAGCCGCTGATTTTGCAGCGACACCAAACCATAACCGCCCCACTCCAGCCCCCGAAAGCAGACAAGGCATCCACCCTTGTAGGAATCCGCCGAGACTCCCCCGTGAAACAATCCCCGTCCGGACAGCCGGCGTTCAGCCCGGTTAACCATCGCTTAACGCCGCGGTCAAAAACTCTACTGAACCGCACGCCCTCAGTCCCTGGCTGATGCCCAGTGCGGCAGGTTTGGCTTGCAACATGCCGAACTCATTTTCCGTCGCACCGGAGTCCATCATGAACATTCGTCCGTTCCTGCTCACCACTGCCCTCGCCTGCACCGCGTTTGCCGGGCTGGCCCAGGCCAATGACACCGCCAAGGCTGTTCCCTATGAATACGGCATGCCGTTGCATGTCGCCAAAGTGGTATCCCTGACTGAGCCGCCGACACAGGAATGCAAGGTCATCACCGCCGACATGAAGTACATCGACAACGCCGGCAAACCCGAGCAAATCAGTTACCGGAAATTATCTGACGCGTGCAGCTTCCAAAACTGACAGAAAGCTCTGATTTGCGGCTTTGCGGTAGGCGAACACGGGTCTCGAAGGGTATGCTCGGGGCCCTCCTCACTGCCGCAAGGATTCGCCATGCAGTTGTCGTTTCGCACGCTCTCGACCCTCACTTTCTCCCTGTGTTTTCTGCTGTCTTTGGCGTGGGGGCTGGCGCCACAGATGTTGCTGGCGATCTGGAGTATTGAGTACACAGAGGCAGCAGGATTTGTTGCACGACGCATGGCGGTGCTGTTTGCGGCGCTGGGGGTGATGTTTTATCTGGTGCGCAACGCCCCGGTGTCGATCGCGCGTAATGCGCTGAGCAACGGCTTTATCGTCGGCTGTTTTGGCCTGGCGGTGCTGGGTTTTGCTGAATGGCTCAACGGCCACGCCGGCCCCGGGATTCTGCTCGCGGTGCTGGTAGAGTTCGCGCTGGGCCTTGGCTTCTTGCAGGCCCGGCGCGTGACGGTCGAACTGGGTGAAACAGTCAGTTAAACGACTCGGGATCGCGGCACTGAATGGATTGCCGATTGTTGCGCAAGATCCGAGCGCAACCCGGCGATCAGGCCGTTGATTTCGCGACAGCTGTTCAGATGACTGGCATCAATGCCACTCACCAGCAGCTCAACCTGATCGGTCTTGTGATCGCCATACACCTTGACGGTCATCGACAGATCCGGGGACAGCGTGCACTGGCAGCGTTTCGGTAGAAAGCTGCTTTCAATGATGTTGCGGAGTTCCAAGGCAGACAGAAACATGGCGAAACCTCTCCTTACTGTGAGACTGCCAATCAAGTATTCACGTCGACCGTTGCCACAGTTTCCCACGGGTGTATCCCCGCTGAATCCTTGGGTGTGACAAGCGGCTGTGATGCGAAATGCCCATTGGAGTGTAGGCGCCCAAACTCGGTGCGCTGCACCAAATCAACGCATAAAACATGCCTTTCATCAGGCTGCATTCACCTCCTTGCAAATCAATGACTTGGCAAAAAGACAGGCAACTGGCCAGTTGCAAAATGCAAGATCCGATCGTGCAGGCACTGCAATTTGCATGCGGCTGGCGGTTTGCATTCATCGCTTGTGACAGTGAGAATGCCCGTCAACCAACGTACACCCGCCAGGAGGCTTCAATGGGAAATTTCACTGTTTACGCGACCGCCGGCCTGATGCTCGCCAGCCTGTCCACCCTCACCCACGCCGCCAAACTTGAAGACACCGCGCCTTATCCGAAGGCTGAAGCGGGCTTCACGCGCCAAGTCATCCACCTGCCGCAACAGGCCCAGGAAGAAAACTTCAAAGTCGAAATCCTCGCCGGCAAGACCCTCGAAGTCGACTGCAACCGCCAGCGCCTGGGCGGCACCCTCGAAGATAAAAACCTCGAAGGTTGGGGCTATCCGTTCTACCGCCTGGAAAAAGTCAGTGGCCCGATGAGCACCCTGATGGCCTGCCCACCCGGCACCCAGAAAAAGCGCGCGTTCGTACCTGTCATCGGTGACGGCTTCACCGTGCGCTACAACAGCAAGCTGCCGATCGTGGTTTACGCACCGACGGATGTGGAAGTGCGTTATCGCATCTGGTCGGCCTCGGACAAGATTGGCGTGGCCATTCCTGAGTAACCTCAAGCCACCACACCGCATGCCGCCGCTCGCTCGGCGACATGACGCAGGCTGTCGAAGTTGATATTGGCGCCGGAATCGATGGCGATCAGCGTTTGATTCCGTGCGCCGGTTTGCGCCACGTACTGTTTGATGCCCGCGACCGCCAATGCGCCGGAAGGCTCGGTGATCGAGCGGGTATCGTCGTAGATGTTCTTGATTGCTGCGCAGAGTTCATCGTTGCTGACGGTGATGACCTCATCCACGCAGAAGCGGCAAACCTCGAACCCGTAGGCGCCGATCTGCGCCACTGCCACGCCATCGGCGAAGGTGCCGACGCTGGGCAACACCACCCGTTCACTGACCTCCAATGCTGCCTTGAGACAGGCCGAGTGCTCAGACTCCACGCCGATTATCCGCACCTCCGGCCGCAGGTATTTTACGTACGCCGCGATGCCGGCGATCAACCCGCCGCCGCCCACCGGGACAAAGATCGCATCAAGCGCGCCCTGATGTTCGCGCAGGATTTCCATGGCGACTGTGCCTTGGCCAGCGATCACATCAGGGTCGTCGAACGGCGAGACGAAGGTTCGTCCGGTCTGCTCGGCCAGTTGCAGCGCATGGGCCAGGGCAAAGGGAAAGCTTTCACCATGCAATAGCGCCTCAGCCCCGCGACTGCTGACCCCCAGCACTTTCAACTCAGGCGTGGTTGCCGGCATCACAATGGTCGCGGCAATACCCAGTTCCCGCGCCGCCAGCGCTACGCCTTGCGCATGATTGCCCGCCGATGCCGTGATCACCCCGCGCGCCTTCTGCTCCTCGCTCAATTGCACCAGTTTGTTGTACGCACCACGGATCTTGAAGGAGAACGTCGGTTGCAGATCCTCGCGCTTGAGAAGGATCCGGTTGCCCAGCGCTTCGGACAGCGCCGACGCCGGTTGCAGCGGCGTGCGCACCGCCAGTTCATACACCGGAGCGGCGAGGATCTTTTTCACGTACTGCTCAAGCAGGGCTTGCTGGGCGGGGCTGTGGCGCATGGTCGTCTCCTGACGTTTGATTCGGAACCCCGGAGACAGAAAGTAAAAACCCGCCTCTAGGGCGGGTTGGGTGCTGCAGTCGTGAGCTAGCCCGCCAAATGAGGAATGGCGGTAATAATGCTTGGCTGGCAGCGCAGAACGGTGGAAGTCATGGGCCCGAAATTAGCCCGGGCCCTGCGGGCAAGTCAATGGCGAATTTTGCTTTCATTTCGCCAGACGCCTGAGCCCGAACAGCATCCCGCCCGCCCCCAGCAGCATCGCCGCCAGAAACAACGGGTACGACACCCACCATGGCGTCCCGGCGGTCATCATGCTGAATTCCGACATGCCGCCGATGCTCGCAATCAGGTTGAGCGGCAGGAACACCACGTTGATCAGCGTCAGTTTGCGCAGCAGGTTGTTCATGCTGTTGTTCATCAGGTTGCCCCGGGCGTCGATCAGCCCGGAGAACACCGTCGAGTAGATTTCCGCCTGCTTGTAGCACTGGTTGTTTTCGATGATCAGATCGTCGATCAGGCCAATTGCTTCGCTGCCGAAATGCTGTTTTTCCGCGTGATTGCGCAGGCGTGTGAGTACCGCGCCATTGCTGTGCAGGGCGTTGATGTAATAGATCAGGCTTTCGCTGAGGTTGAACATCTGCACCAGATGCTGGTTCTGCATCGAGGCGTTGAATTTCTGCTGCAACTCCCGGGCGACCAGTTTGATCACCTTCAAGTGCCCAAGGTAGTGATGGATGTTGTTGAACAGCAGGTCCAGCAACACATCCAGCGGCGTATTGAGTGGTCGGCCCGTGCCGAGACCGTGCAGCGGCGTGTCGTCGGTGGCGATCACCAGCAACTGGCCCGGGGAAAACAGCAGACCGCAGGACGAGACCTCGAAGGCCAGGCTGCCGCCGCCGGAATAGTTCTCCGGGCGCTTCCAGATCAGGAACAGATGATCGGGATGGAATTCAATCCGCGACACCTCGTCCGGGTCCAGCGCCGAGGCCAGCGCGTGTTCATCGAGTTTGAAGTGACTGTGGAGCAAATCGCGCTCGGCAGCGTCCGGGTCGCTGAACAGCATCACCTCGGCGTCCAGTCGCTCGACCCGCTGCAAGGCGCCGTGATTGAGTGCAAAGCTGTTGATCATCGGCCGGTCACCAGGCCTGGCCACGGCGCTTGAGTTCGAGGCGCCGCACAAATTCTTCCAACACGAGTGAATACAGATCGTCCTGCAAATAAGCGTCTTCGATGCCGGCGTCGAGGTTCGGGTTGTCGTTGACCTCGATCACCACCACCTTGTCGCCCGCCTGTTTCAAATCGACGCCGTAAAGTCCGTCGCCGATCAGGTTGGCGGTCTTCACCGCCAGTTCCACCACCGCGCGCGGTGCTTCGTGGATCGCCAACGTGCGGCACTCGCCGTTGACGTCCTGGCCCTTGGCCTTGTGGTTGTAAATCTGCCAATGGCCCTTGGACATGAAGTACTGGCAGGCAAAGATCGGTTTGCGGTTGAGCACGCCGATGCGCCAGTCGTACTCGGTGTAAAAAAACTCCTGGGCCAGCAACAACACCGAATGTTCGAACAGCTCGGCGGTGGCGTCCAGCAAGGCCTGCTGGCTCTCGACCTTGATCACGCCACGGGAGAAGCAACCATCCGGGATCTTCAATACCAGTGGAAAGCCGAGGCGCTCGCCGACTCGCTCGAAATCTTCGGGTCGTTCCTTGTAGAGGATTTCCGTAGCCGGCATGCCCAGTTGATGGCTGTTGAGCAGATCCGTGAGATAGACCTTATTTGTGCAGCGCAGGATCGACGTCGGATCATCCATCACCACCAGCCCCTCACTTTCGGCCTTCTTGGCGAAGCGGTAAGTGTGGTTGTCGACGCTAGTGGTCTCGCGGATCAGCAAGCCGTCGTATTCGGCCAGCCTTGCGTAGTCCTTGCGTTCGATCAGTTCGACATCGATGCCCATGCCCTTGCCGACCCGCACAAAGTTTTCCAGTGCCCGAGCGTTGGACGGCGGTAACGCCTCCTGCGGATCATGCAGGATCGCCAGGTCATAACGCGCCACTTGCGGCGAACGCGGAACTCGCCAGATCTTGCGACTGAAGCCGTCCAGCGCATTGGCGAACTGGTCTTCCTGATCGTCACGCAACTTATGCAAGGCACCGGATTTTATACCTTCGATGTGCCAACCGTTAGTTCGGCGAAATTCAACTAACAGAATCGGACACGGGAATACTTCGAATAATTGCCGGGCGAGATCCTGCAACGGTTCGATATGCGTTTTGCCGAAATAAAGTGTGAGGGTAAAACCTTCGGTATCGCTATAGAGATGATGGCTGAGGGCTTTTTCCAGGGTTTTATCCAGGTCATCCAGGGCCAGACCATAAAGAGATTTTCGGGTCAGCTCGCTGATGGTCCGCACCGAAGGAATCACCTTGTGCCCCCGGGCCTCGGCCAGCAGCGAGCAGTAGTAGCCGTGGCCCAGGTACTTGTAACTTCGGCACAGATTGATCACCTGCACCCGTTTTCCCTGCTCGTTGTCGGGTGGTTGTTCGAGGTATTCCTGGGCCGTCAGGATGTCCTCGCTGGGAAAATACGAAGCCCAGTCTTCCTTGCGTTCGACGATGATCAACACTTGGCTGGAAGTTCTGATCTGCGGTTTTAAATAAGTTGCCGGTGGCAAACTTTGAATGGATACTTCGCGCCAATGACCCTGTACCGCTGACATAGAAATTGATCCGTTGGAGAACAAGACCTTTTCTATTAAGCACGAAGTTTTTCGAAAGTCCCGTTTCGTTACGCAACTTTTACGGTGGTCATATGAATGCTGTTTTTCGCCTGGCAGTCGTTGAGGATTTGCCAGCATTGCTCACGCTGGAGATGCACTGTTTCACCACAGACCGGCTCACGCGCCGCAGTTTCCAATGGATGATCACCCGGGCACACGGGCAATTGTGGGTGGCCGAACGCGAGGGACAACTGGCCGGTTATGCGCTGGTGCTGTTTCATCGCGGCACTTCACTGGCCCGGCTGTATTCCATTGCGATTGCGCCCGAAGCGCGCGGCGGCGGTCTGGGCAAACAACTGCTGCAACGGATCGAGGCCTGTGCGCTTGAGCACGATTGCGCGTACCTGCGGCTGGAAGTGCGCACCGACAATCCCGCCGCCATTGCCCTGTATGAGCGCAACGGCTACCGGCGCTTCGCGCTGATCCATGACTACTACGAGGATCACGCCGACGCGCTGCGGCTGGAGAAACGCATTCTCCAGCACCGCGATTCACGCGACATCAAGGTCCCCTATTACCGCCAAACCACCGATTTCACCTGCGGCCCGGCCTGCCTGCTGATGGCCATGGGGGCGTTGCAAGCCGATCGCTTGCTGGAGCGACGCGAGGAATTGCAGTTGTGGCGCGAGGCAACCACGGTGTTCATGACCGCCGGCCACGGCGGTTGCAGCCCGCAAGGCCTGGCACTGGCGGCCTGGCGCCGGGGTTTTACAGTGCGTTTGCAACTGAGCATGACCGGGCCGCTGTTTCTCGACGGAGTGCGGGACGCGCATAAAAAAGACGTCATGCGCCTGGTGCACGACGAGTTCATGGCGCAGCTGAACGACTCCGATGTCGTTCAACTCATTGGCGCAACACTGGACCTTCCGGCGCTACTGGCCAACGGTGGGCAGCCTCTGGTGCTGATCAGCAGCTATCGCCTGACTCGTTCCAAGTCGCCGCACTGGGTAATCGTCACCGACTGCGATGAAGACTTTGTCTACCTGCACGACCCGGATGTCGATCACAGCCAGCACCGTCAGCCCATGGACTGCCAGCATGTGCCGGTCAGCCATGGGGAGTTCGAGAAGATGTGCCGCTTCGGGCGTGGCAAATTGCGGGCGGCGGTTGTGCTCTATGCCCGCTCATCCGCATGAAGGATTCATTTGAGTCCGACTTTGTACAGCGATCCGTCGGACTCATCGGTCAGCACATAGAGGTAACCATCCGGCCCTTGGCGCACATCACGGATCCGCTGTTTCAGTTCGCCCAGCAAGCGCTCTTCATGCACCACCCTGTCGCCGTCGAACTGCAGGCGGATCAGTTCCTGCGTCACCAGCGCACCGATGAAAACGTTGTGCTGCCAGGGCTTGAAGCGATCGGCATCGTAGAACGCCATCCCGGTAACGCCCGGGGACTTTTCCCAGACATGGTGCGGCCCTACCGTGCCTTCGGCGGTCTTGCCCTTGGCTTCCGGAATCGGTTGCATGGAGTAGTTGATGCCGTGAGTCGCCAGCGGCCAGCCGTAGTTCTTGCCGCGCTCGATGATGTTCACCTCATCGCCGCCGCGCGGACCGTGCTCGTTTTCCCAAACGGTGCCGGTCCACGGGTTGAGCGCGGCGCCCTGGGGATTGCGGTGGCCGTAGGACCAGATCTCCGGGCGCACGCCGGACTGGCCGACAAAGGGATTGTCATCGGGTACTTTGCCGTCGGGGTAGATCCGCACGACTTTGCCTTGCAGCTTGTCCAGATCCTGCGCGGTCGGACGGTCGTTGTTTTCGCCCAGAGTGATGAACAGATAACCGTCCCGGTCAAACACCAGCCGCGAGCCGAAGTGGTTGCCGACCGACAGCTTCGGCTCCTGGCGGAAGATCACGTTGAAGTCCTTCAGGCTTTTCAGGTCATCCGAAAGACGCCCGCGCCCCACCGCCGTTCCGGCCTTGTCACCCGCACCGCCGCCCTCGGCGTAGGACAGGTAAACGAGCCGATCCTGTTTGAAATCCGGTGACAGCACCACATCGAGCAATCCGCCCTGCCCCTTGGCCCAGACGTCCGGTACACCGGTGATCGGCGCAGACAGCTTGCCGCCGGCATCCACCACCCGCAGGTTACCGGGGCGTTCGGTCACCAGCATGCCCTGACGATCCGGCAGGAAAGCCAAGGCCCATGGATGCTCGAGCCCTCGGGTAATCGTCGTGACTTCAAGGGTGCCCTGCTCGCTTTGCAGCTCTTTGGGAGCGGCGGCGAACGCCGGGGCTGAGATCAGTGCGCTGGCACATAGACCGGCCAGAAGGGTTTTACGCAACATGCACGATTCCTTTTGTTCGTTTGAAGGGCTGACAGAAGTGGCTCTGCCATTCAACGGTTGCTCCCGCTGTCACGGGCCGGAGGATTGGGAATGAAGGTGGGGGGCTTGCTCGGAACGGAGCGCGGCGGCTGACCGTTGCCGATACCGCGGTTTTCCAGGGTCGGTGGCCGGGGCACTGGCACCGTGTTCGGCCCGCGAAGCGGCGGAGCGCTGGGCTGGGTGCCCTGCATGCTGTTGGGATTCGCCCGGCGGATCGGGCTGTTGTAGGGGTTGTTGCTGTTGCCGGTCGGACTTTGTGCCAGCAACAGCGATGAATACGTGGTTGCGCCCTCGGCGTGAACCAGCCCGCCACTGAGGGCCAGCAACGCAATGCCTAGCAGGAAACGGTTCATGAGCGGCCTCTCTGGATGTGCGTGTTTTGATGCACGTGGCTTAGAGCCTTCGAGTCCACGCTACGCCGTGGGTTCGGATTTGTTAACCCGTCACCGCTAAACAAGATGTAACACGGCTTGACCTGCCGTTTACCGCCGCCTCCGCAAACAACGGAAACTTTTGCGCCGGGCCACGGGTCCCCCGAACATCACTTGGAGAACAGCACCATGGCTCGGGCAATCTGGAAAGGCGCAATCAGTTTTGGTCTGGTGCATATCCCTGTGGCGCTGGTATCGGCGACCTCGTCACACGGCGTTGACTTCGACTGGCTCGACAGCCGCAGCATGGACCCGGTCGGCTATAAACGGGTCAACAAGGTCACCGGCAAGGAGGTCACCAAAGAGCACATCGTCAAAGGCGTGCAATTCGAAAAAGGCCGCTATGTGGTGCTCAGCGAGGAAGAAATCCGTTCGGCGCACCCGGTGTCGACCCAGACCATCGACATTTTCGCTTTCGTCGACAGTGAACAGATCCCTTTGCAGAACATCGACACGCCCTATTACCTGGCCCCCGACAAACGCGGTGGCAAGGTCTACGCATTGCTGCGTGAAACCTTGAGCAAAACCCGGAAGGTCGCCCTCGCCCGCGTGGTTTTACACACGCGCCAGTATCTGGCGGCGTTGATGCCGCTGGAGTCGGCGCTGGTGCTGGTGAAGCTGCGCTGGCCGCAGGAAGTACGCAGCCTCGATGAACTGGCGCTGGGCAGTGAAGTGACCAAGCCGCAGTTGGCGAAGGGCGAACTGGAAATGGCCAAACGGCTGGTTGAAGACATGACCGCGGACTGGACGCCCGAGGACTACAAGGACGAGTTCGAAAACAAGATCATGGCGCTGGTGGACAAGAAGGCCCATGAGGGCAAGATCGAAGACGTTGAGACCGTTGAGGGCGAAGAAGAGCGCAAATCGGCCGATGTTATCGACCTGACCGAACTGCTCAAGCGCAGTCTCGGCGGGAAGGCTCCGGCCAAACCGGCGAAGAAGACCGCCAGCAAGTCAACAACGGCGAAGAAGACCAAAAAAGCGTCGTGAAAATCAAATCGGGCGACTGTCTTTCAACAGTCGCCCGATTCGTCAGATCAGAATGAAGATCGCCAGCAGACCGCCGAAGATCGCCCACTTTTCCATGTAGTAAAGCTTGCGATTGCGCTTTTTCAGCTCTTTGCCACGCAGGCGAATCTTGTAGATTTTGGTAAACAAGCGGTTGATGCCACCGGTGCGGTCACCGGCATCGTTCGGTGCGCCGGCTGCCGACATCACGTTGCGGCTGAACCAGCCGTTGAATGCCGCTGCCCAGCGGTACTTCATCGGACGTTCGACGTCACAGAACAGGATGATGCGGTTCTGGTCAGTGGTGTTTTCCGCGTAATGAATGAAGGTCTCGTCGAACATCACCGCTTCGCCATCACGCCAGTGATAGTTCTCGCCATCGACGTTGATGTAGCAACCGGCATCGTTCGGCGTTTCCAGACCCAGGTGATAACGGTAGGAACCGGCGTACGGGTCGCGGTGACGCACCAGTTTCGAGCCCGGCGGCAATTCGGCGAACATCGCGGCCTTGATCGAGCCGATGCTCTGCACCAGCTCAGTGGTGCGCGGGCACAGTTGCAGCGCCGACGGGTGGCTGTCGCCGTACCACTTCAGGTAGAAACGCTTCCAGCCGGTCTTGAAGAACGAGTTGAAACCAACATCGTCGTACTGGTTCGAGCGCTTGATCTCGCCGGCACGCAGCAGATTGCGGCCTTCCTCGCGGATCTCTTCCCAGTGCGTCTGCAATGGAGTCAGGTCGGGGAAGTCTTTCGGGTCCAGATACGGGGTATTGGGCTTTGTCGAGAACAGATAAAGGAAGCAGTTGATCGGTGCCAGGAACGAAGAGTGATCGCTCAGTTGACGACCTAGTTTGTGGCGCACGCGCCCCCGCAGGTGAACGTATGCAATGGAAATGACATATACAGCGGCAATGATGAGTTTCACGGAAATCGTCACACGTCAGAAGTGAACAAACTGCGCGCCTTTCAGGCGTTGGCAACAGGCCTTTCGCAGTGTCTGAATACAAAACAGCGTCCCGGTGGCACATCCCTGAGCCCGCGCGCTGGAAGGGCGCCGGGTGAATGGATGGCATTTTAGCCACAGTTTGTAACCAATAGTGAACCTTCATCTGTGAAAAACTGTCCCGCGATTGCACCAATCGGCACTCCGGGTGTCACTGCCCTATCGTTTAAAGAGCCAGACCAGTACAATCGCCGCCAAACTTTACGCGCCCCCTTGGTTGATGACGGGAATTGCCTCGCCTCAGCGCACTTCGACTCGGGCCAAGCGCTCCGGCCGCACCTCGCTTTTCAGAATGCTTCGCAGGAAAAACCTTTGATTTCTACAGCTAACATCACCATGCAGTTCGGCGCCAAGCCGCTGTTTGAAAACGTTTCGGTCAAATTCAACAACGGCAACCGTTATGGCCTGATCGGCGCCAACGGTTGCGGCAAGTCGACCTTCATGAAAATCCTCGGTGGCGATCTTGAGCCGTCTGCCGGCCAGGTAATGCTCGAGCCGAACGTGCGCCTGGGTAAGCTGCGTCAGGATCAGTTCGCCTACGAAGAATTTACTGTGATCGACACCGTGATCATGGGTCACGAAGAGCTGTGGAAGGTCAAGGCCGAGCGCGACCGCATCTACTCGCTGCCGGAAATGAGCGAAGAAGACGGCATGGCCGTGGCCGAGCTGGAAACCGAGTTCGCCGAGATGGACGGCTACACCGCCGAATCCCGTGCCGGTGAACTGCTGCTGGGTCTGGGCATTCCGCTGGAACAGCATTTCGGCCCGATGACCGAAGTGGCGCCAGGCTGGAAACTCCGCGTTCTGTTGGCCCAGGCACTGTTCTCCGATCCGGAAGTGCTGCTGCTCGACGAACCGACCAACCACCTGGACATCAACACCATCCGCTGGCTGGAAACGATTTTGACGGCGCGTAACAGCACCATGATCATCATTTCCCACGACCGTCACTTCCTGAACAGCGTCTGCACCCACATGGCCGACCTGGACTACGGCGAGCTGCGTCTGTTCCCGGGCAACTACGACGAGTACATGACCGCGGCGACCCAGTCCCGCGAGCAACTGCTGTCGGACAACGCCAAGAAGAAAGCCCAGATCGCCGAACTGCAAACGTTCGTCAGCCGCTTCTCGGCCAACGCCTCGAAAGCCAAACAGGCCACTTCCCGTGCCAAGCAGATCGACAAGATCCAGCTGGCCGAGGTCAAGCCATCGAGCCGCGTGAGTCCGTTCATCCGCTTCGAACAGACCAAAAAGCTGCACCGTCAGGCCGTGACCATCGAGCAGATGTCCAAGGGCTTCGACGGCAAGACCCTGTTCAAGAACTTCAGCTTCACCGTTGAAGCCGGCGAGCGCGTAGCGATCATCGGCCCGAACGGCATCGGCAAGACCACCCTGCTGCGCACCCTGATGGGCGAACTGACCCCGGACACTGGTTCCGTGAAGTGGACCGAAAGCGCGGAACTGGGTTACTACGCTCAGGACCACGCCCACGACTTCGAAGACGATGTGAGCCTGTTCGACTGGATGGGTCAGTGGACTCAGGGCGAACAAATGATCCGTGGCACCTTGGGCCGCATGCTGTTCTCCAACGACGAGATCCTCAAGTCGGTGAAGGTGATCTCCGGTGGTGAGCAAGGTCGCATGCTGTTCGGCAAGCTGATCCTGCAAAAGCCGAACGTTCTGGTGATGGACGAACCGACCAACCACCTGGACATGGAATCGATCGAGGCGCTGAACCTGGCGCTGGAAAACTACCCGGGCACGCTGATCTTCGTCAGCCATGACCGTGAGTTCGTATCGTCCCTGGCCACGCGCATCATCGAGCTGAGCCCGAACGGCGTGACCGACTTCAGCGGCACCTACGACGATTACCTGCGCAGCCAAGGCGTGGTGTTCTGAGTCGAATCGAGCGGTAAACAGAAAGCCCTGTCCTTGTGACAGGGCTTTTTTTTGGTTCTTCACGGATTACCGGGAAAC
>NZ_JBWXMQ010000025.1:0-68628 GCF_056626735.1 Pseudomonas sp. 1
TTTGCTCATTCCTGATCGTTCCCATGCTTTGCGTGGGAATGCCTCAAGGGACGCTCCGCGTTCCAGCTCTGGAAGGGACGCGGAGCGTCCCGGCTGCATTCCCACGCGGAGCGTGGGAACGATCAACGTGAGGACGTTAGTGCGTGGTGCGTGGTGCGTGGTGCGTGGAAACGATCGTTAGCCTGCTTTCTTTTATTTCAGCGCCAAGCCATGATGCGAACTCTCCCACCGCCGCCCGCGAACGAGCCCTCATGTCTGCGCAGCAAAAGCCTCCGCAAAGCTCCATGGCGATCACCCTGCAGATCGTCTCTATCGTTTTCTATACCTTTATCGCCTTCCTCTGCATCGGTTTGCCGATTGCGGTGCTGCCCGGTTATGTCCACGAACAACTGGGTTTCAGTGCAGTCGTTGCGGGGCTGGTAATCGGTTCGCAATACCTGGCCACCCTGCTCAGCCGGCCGATGGCCGGGCGCATGTCGGACACCGTCGGCACCAAGCGGGCGATTGTGTATGGCTTGTCGGGGATTGTGCTCAGCGGTGTGCTGACGCTGGTTTCGACGCTGTTGCAGAGCTTGCCGCTGTTGAGCCTGTCGATCCTGATCGTCGGTCGTCTGCTGCTGGGGATCGCCCAGGGCCTGATCGGCGTTGGCACCATCAGTTGGTGCATGGGCCAGGTCGGTGCCGAACACACCGCGCGCTCCATTTCGTGGAACGGCATCGCCTCTTACGGTGCGATTGCCATCGGCGCGCCGCTGGGCGTAGTGATGGTCGCCGACTATGGTTTCGAGAGCCTCGGCATCGCCTTGTCGTTGCTCGCGGCCGGCGCCTTGCTGTTGATCCGCAACAAGCCGTCGGTGCCGGTGGTGCGCGGTGAAAGACTGCCGTTCTGGGCGGTATTCGGGCGGATTGCGCCGTTCGGTGCCAGTCTGAGCCTGGCGTCGATTGGGTACGGCACGCTGACCACCTTCATTACTCTGTATTACCTCAATCGCGGCTGGACCGGCGCGGCGTACTGCCTGACTGTGTTCGGTGTGTGTTTCATTCTGTCGCGCCTGCTATTCATTTCAGCCATCGGGCGTTTCGGCGGATTCACCTCGGCGATTGCCTGCATGACCATCGAAACCGTCGGCCTGGTCATGCTGTGGCTGGCGCCTTCGACTGCGTATGCCTTGATCGGTGCCGGTCTGGCCGGTTTCGGCCTGTCGCTGGTGTACCCGGCGCTGGGCGTCGAAGCAATCAAGCAAGTGCCCAACTCCAGTCGCGGCGCAGGGCTGAGTGCCTATGCCGTGTTTTTCGATCTGGCGCTGGCGATTGCCGGGCCGTTGATGGGCGCGGTGGCGCTGAATCTGGGCTATTCGTGGATTTTCTTCAGTGCGGCCGTGCTGTCCGTGACCGGACTGGGATTGACCTTGCTGCTCAAGCGCCGGGCCATGGCGTGAGCGCTCACTGATCCGCCGTCTGCATTCCCGCGCGGGTCGGCCTGCCCAAGGCATGGGAGAAGAACCGCCCGGCCTCGGAAATCAGGTTGCGGTGGATGTCTTCGCGGTCCACACCATCGGCATCGGTGCACAACGCCGGCATGGCGAGGATCTGCTCTTCGGTGCACGGCGCCATGAACACGAAGTGCCCCGCCCCGGCCAACAGTTTGAAATCCGGTGCAGTCGGCAGCTTGCGCGCCAGGGCCGCGGCGTTTTTGTCGAAGGCCACCAGTTTGTCACCGTCCCCGCTGTACAGCAGCACTGGCACATGCACATCGGCCAGAGTGTGACGACCAAACTTGAGACTCAGCGGCGCCATCAGCAGCAATGCATGCACGCGCGGATCGGCCACCGGTTGCAGATCGTCGCGGTCGACAATCAACTCACCTTGAGTGTTGCAGGCGTCGCGGTCGTCCGGGCGCTCCTGGCAGTAACGGCGCAGACGATCCAGATCAGGCTGTGCACCGGACAGAATCAACGCCGTTTCGCCGCCCGCCGAATAGCCGATCACGCCAACCTGTTCGGCGTTGACATACGGCGCGAGCATGCGGTCGCCCAGCGTGGCGGTAATGGCTTCGGAAATCTGGATCGGCCGACCATAAAGGTTGCTGAGTGTGCCGAGTCGGCTGTGATCCTTGGAGTTGTCGCCGGGGTGAATCACCGCCACCACCACAAAACCCTTGCGGGCCAGTGACGTGGCCAGATCGTGCAGCGCCAGCGGCGTGCCGGTGTTGCCGTGGGACAACATCAGCATCGGGAAACGACCGATGGCGACTTTGGTGTCTTCGCCGGCCTCGACCGAATAGCCTTCAAGCAGACTCAGATGTTCGCGGTCGCTGGAGGGATAGAACGCGATGGCGCGCATCGGTTGCAGGTCGAGCGGATCGAGGAACGTCATCTCGTGATACCCGACGCTCCAGCGCGGGTGCTGCCCGGGCGCAGCGTGCACTGAATTCAGGCTGCCGAGCAGGCAAATCAGTAACGCTGCACAAAGACGCATCATGGGATGCCCCACCCTGTTGTTACTCAATCGAAAGATCCGTGGAGTTCGACGCCGGAGATTCCGAGGTTCGGTGATCCGGCGCGGCGTTGCACTCAGACGTTGATCATCGGACTGCATAACCCGGGCCAGATTATGTAACAGTCAGAAACAATAAACTCCGTATCTGGTCTTGCGAAACCAGAATACAGAGTTTTTGAGGGTTTGCCTGAACAGGAGCTGTTCTTTACGCAAGCCTTACGCGGCGGCGAACAGTTGCTCGCTGATCTTCGCTTGAGCGGCAGTCATCGCGTTGTTACGCACTTCTTCGCCGTAGGCCAGGCCTTCGGCACGCACGACTTCGATGTCGGTGATGCCGAGGAAGCCGAACACCAGTTTCAGGTAGTCTTCGTGCGCCACGCCCGAAGCCTGACCGGCGTGGATACCGCCAGCGGTGGACACGATCACCACTTTCTTGCCGCCGCACAGACCTTCAGGGCCGGCTTCGGTGTAACGGAAAGTCTGGCCGGCAACGGCGATGCGGTCGATCCAGGCTTTGAGTTGGGTCGGCACGGTGAAGTTGTACATCGGTGCAGCCACGACGATGGCGTCGGCGGCGATGAACTCGGCCAGGGTGGTGGCGCTCAGTTCGGCTTCGTGCTGTTGTGCGGCGTTGCGCAGTTCAGCGGTGGTGCCGGCAGCAACCAGGGTGGTCGACGAGAAGTGGCTGATAGCGTCGGCGGCCAGGTCGCGGTAGGTCACGACAGCGCTTGGCTCGGCGGCTTGCCAGGCTTGAGTCACTTGGCTGCTCAGCTGACGGGAAGCGGAGTTGTCGCCCAGAATGCTCGAATCGATGTGCAGCAGTTTCATGTGGAATCTCCTGGAATGAATCGCCGGTGGCGACGGAATGGTGGCAATCCTACCGATGAAACCAATAGCTGATTAGACGGCAACAATGCGATAGTTTGTCCCACTGATAGAACAGTCGGATTTCCCCCATGCAAGACCTCAACGATCTCTACTATTTCGCCAAAGTGGTGGAGGCCGGCGGATTCGCCGCCGCTGGCCGCTTGCTCGGCATCCCCAAGTCACGCCTCTCGCGGCGTATCGCCGAGCTGGAAGAGCGCCTCGGCGCGCGTCTGCTGCAACGCACCACTCGCCAACTGAAGCTGACGGCGGTCGGCGAGCGATATCTGCGTCACTGTCAGGCGATGCTGCTGGAAGCGGAAATGGCCGATGAAACAGTGGCCAGCATGTCCAGCGAGCCTCGCGGTCGCCTGCGGGTTTCGAGTCCGACCGGGCTGGCCCATGAAATGCTGCCGGTGGTGATCAGCAATTTCCTTGGCAAATATCCCCAGGTGCAACTGGAAGTGACCCTGCTCAATCGCCGGGTCGACCTCATCACCGAAGGCATTGACGTAGCCCTGCGTGTGCGCGAACACGGCGATGAAGAACCGATGCTGGTGACCCGCCGGCTGCGTCAGGCACAAATGGTGGTGGTGGCGAGCCCTTCCTTTATACAGGGAGTGGAAATCAATCATCCGCAGGACCTGAAGAGCCTGCCGGTGCTGGGCGCCCTGGAGGCGGATCGCATGGTGCATGTGCGCCTGCTCGATCAGCACGGCAAGAGTTGCGACCTGGCACTGGAAGCCCGGCTGGGCATCGACGATTTCATCGTGCGCAAGGCGTGCGTGCTGGCCGGACAGGGTTTCACCCTGCTGCCGATGATGTATTGCGAAGCGGAGCTGGATAGCGGCACGCTGGTGCAATTGCTGCCGGACTGGTCATTGCCCGGCGGCTGGCTGCAAGCGGTGTATCCGCATCGGCGCGGGGTGATGCCGGCGGTGCGCGCGTGGATCGATCATCTGGTCGAATCGTTCAACGCCTGTGGAGAACGGCTGTTATGAAACAAGGAAAGATGAGCGAAACGGACGTCGCAGAATTTTGTCTGGCCTTGCCCGGCGCGCGGGAAGACTACAAATGGGGTGGCGTGCGGGTGTTTTCGATTGCCGGCAACAAGATGTTTGCCCTGCAGGGCCTGCGCGGTGATTCGCTGGCATTCAAGGTCGACAAGGATCTGTTTCTCGGTCATTGCGACCGGCCGGGGATTCATCCGGCGCCGTATCTGGCCCGGGCGCAATGGATCATCATGCACCCGCCCTACCCGCTGGGCGCCGAGGAACTGCGAGGGCTGTTGCAGCGCTCCCATCAACTGGTGGTGAGCAAGCTGCCCAAGCGCGCTCAGGTCGGGCTGGTGCTCTAGAACAGCGCCAGGAGGTTCGAACCGAGGAACAACTGATCGATCCAGAACACCTGATGCAACGCCACGATCATCCAGAACAGGATCTGAAACGACACCTTGCGCGTCTTGTGCCGCAAGACCTGTTGAGCGATCAGCGCACCCGGCCAACCGCCGGCCAGTTCCACCGCATGGAGGATGTTTTCCGGCGTACGCCAGGCGTCGCCGCGGGCCTTGCGCTTGTCCGCCCAGTACAGGAAAAAAGCCAGCACGCTGACCAGCCCGTAAGCCGTCAGCGGTACCAGGGAAATCCCGCGCAGCCACATCGACAGCGCGCCGGACAACGGCAACGCGCAGACGATCAGCAGCACCAACAGTTTCAGTTTCAAATGCTGGATATTGCCACCGGAAGACCCGCGATCCGGGCGGCGTGCGCGGGAATCACTCATGGCTGGGCGGCCGACCAGTCGATCCATCCAAATTGCCAGGTCGCCAGAATCACCAGACCGAAGGCGATCCGATACCAGGCGAAGGCCGCGTAACTGTGGCTGCCGATGAACTTGAGCAGACCGCGCACCGCGATCATGGCGAAGATGAACGCCGTGACGAAGCCGATGGCAAACACCGGGAAGTCTGCCGGTACGAACAGGTCGCGGTACTTGTAGCCCGAATACACCGCCGCACCGACCATGGTCGGCATCGCCAGGAAGAACGAGAACTCGGTGGCCGCCTTGCGCGACAGGCCGAACAACAGGCCGCCGATGATGGTCGAGCCGGAACGCGAAGTACCGGGGATCATCGCCAGACACTGGGCGAAGCCAATCTTGAGTGCATCCGTCCAGCGAATCTCGTCGACCGTTTCGGCGTGCACTTCATGCTGACGCTGCTCGGCCCACAACATCACGATCCCGCCCACCACCAGCGCGGCAGCCACGGTGATCGGGTTGAACAGGTAATGGTGAATCAGGTCGGCGAAGATCACGCCCAGCACCACGGCGGGCAGGAAGGCAATCAGCAGATTGGCGGTGAAGCGCCGAGCACTTGGCTGAGTCGGCAAACCGATGACCACGTCGAGGATCTTGCGCCGGAATTCCCAGACCACCGCGAGAATCGCGCCGAGCTGGATGATGATGTTGAACGCCATGGCCCGCTCGCCTCCGAAATCGAGCAAGTCGGCAACAATGATCTGGTGTCCGGTACTGGATATGGGCAAAAACTCCGTCAGCCCCTCTACAACTCCAAGTATCAATGCCTGCAAGGCCGTCCAAAGATCCATCAATCCCCCAAAGAGCGATGCCAGGCGGCATGCCCCGATAGTATTTTTTACGTTCACTGCGTTCAGCGTAGCTGGTCAAAGCTGTACCGATTCCGCACGCACAGGATCCACACGAAACAGTCAAAATTCCGTGAAAAATCAATTTGGATTCAGGTTTTTACGCGCGGCGCCGAAATCCTAACAGACAAGCCGTAATAGCGCTGCCGCGTTATACGACTTGGGTCGCGTATGCCCGGTCACCGAAACGTGGTTGGATGCTGGCGGTGGTTTATTACAAGAAAAAGAATCCGGAGTGACAGCGTTATGAACAGCTTGCGCAGTGTGTCGATCAGCCGACGCTTGTGGCTCATCTTGATCGTGGCAGTCGTCATGCTGCTGACGTTGGGCGTTTTGATGCTCAAGCAGATCCATGATGACCTGTATCACGCCAAGGCCCAGAAAACCCAACATGTGGTGCAGACCGCCAGCGGTTTGCTGACGTACTACCAGGGCCTCGAAGCGGCAGGCACCCTGACGCGTGATGTCGCGCAAAAACAGGCGCTGACGGCCATTCGTGGCCTGCGCTATGACCAGAACGATTACTTCTGGATCAATGACCTTACGCCCGTGATGGTCATGCACCCGACCAATCCCAAGTTTGAAGGCCAGAACCTCTCGGCGATCCGCGACCCGGACGGTTTTGCGGTGTTCAACGAAATGGTCGCCATCGCCAAGGCCAAAGGCGCCGGCATGGTCGACTATCGTTGGCCCAAGCCGGGTGCCAGTGAACCGGTGGCCAAAACCTCTTACGTGAAACTGTTCGAGCCGTGGGGCTGGGTCATCGGTTCGGGCGTGTACGTCGACGACGTGCAGGCCGAGTTCCAGGGCCAGGTGTTCAAGGCGTCGGTTGTCGGTCTGGTCATTGCGGCGATCATGGCACTTCTGGTGATCCTGATTGCCCGCAGCATCGTCCGTCCGTTACAGGAAACCGTGAACGCCATGGCCAACATTGCCAGCGGCGAAAGCGATCTGACTCGCAGCCTCGACACCCAGGGTCAGGACGAGGTCACTCAACTGGCCCATCACTTCAATGCTTTCACCGCCAAGCTGCGCCGGGTGATCGGTGACTTGCAGGTATCCGCCAGCGCATTGGGCCAATCGTCCAGTGAGCTGGGCAACGATGCGGCACAGGCCCGGCAACGCAGCCAGCAGCAGTCGCAGCAGATGGAGCTGGTGGCCACCGCCGTCAACGAAGTGACCTACGGCGTGCAGGACGTGGCGAAGAACGCCGAACACGCCGCCAGCGAAATGCGTGACGCAGAAGCCCAGGCCCAACAAGGCCAGGTCAACATCGACAGCAGCCTTCAGCAGATTGACAAGCTGTCCGGCACCATCGATCAGGCCGTCGAAGTGATCCGCACGCTGGCGACCGAGAGCACGCAGATTGGCAGCGTGCTGGAGGTGATCCGCTCGATTGCCGAGCAGACCAACCTGCTCGCTCTCAACGCCGCGATTGAAGCAGCACGCGCCGGCGAACAGGGTCGCGGATTTGCAGTGGTGGCTGACGAAGTGCGTTTGCTGGCGCAACGCACGCAGAAGTCCACGGCGGAAATCCAGACGATGATCGAACGCCTGCAAAATCATTCCGAAGCCGCGGTGAAGGTGATCGGCGACAGCAGCAAGGCTTCGCAACTGACCATCGAGCAGGCCGGCCTGGCCAGTGCCAGCCTGAATGCCATCGGCCAGGCCCTGCGCAACCTCAATGGCCTGAACGCCTCGATTGCCAGCGCAACGCTGCAGCAGGCGCATGTGGTCGAAGACATCAATCAGAACGTCACCCAGGCCGCGGGGCTGTCCCACAGCACCGCGCTGGCGGCAGAGCAGTCGAGTGTGGCGAGCGTTCGCCTGGGCGAGCTCAGCGAACAGTTGAACGGCTTGCTGCGTCAGTTTCGCGTCTGACGCCCTTTCAGGTGGGAACTCGTTTCCCACCTGTTTTTCGGTACAATCCGCTCCCTCTTTTATTCCCCCCAAGGATCCTGCATGTCCGGGCTCGAACTGTTTGCCGCCGCTCTCGGTGTAATCGCCGTGTGGCTCACGGTCAAACAGAATCCGTGGTGCTGGCCGATCGGGCTGGTCATGGTGTTGCTCTACACCTGGGTATTCTTCGAGGTAAAGCTGTATTCGGACATGCTGCTGCAGGTGGTGTATGCCGGGCTGCAACTCTATGGCTGGTGGCAATGGACGCGGGCCGGGACGATGCACGACGGACGCGAGGTCAGCCGGCTCGACACCCGCTCGATTGCGCAAGGGCTGGCCATTGGCGCAGCGGGCAGTCTGCTGCTGGGCGCGGCCATGGCTCACTGGACGGACGCGGCACAACCGTGGCTCGACGCGGCGCTGACCGGTTTCAGCCTGGTCGCGCAATTCTGGATGGCCCACAAGCGTCTGCAATGCTGGGCTTTGTGGTTCGTGCTGGATGTGATCTTCGTCGCGCTGTTTCTCTCTAAAGGGCTGTACCTCACGGCGGCGCTGTATGCCCTGTTCACCGTAATTGCGGTGCAAGGCTGGCGCGAATGGCGTGCCGATCCGGCGTTGCAACGATGAAAGTGATTGTCCTGACCGGCCCCGAGTCCACGGGCAAGAGCTGGCTGGCGGCCGGCATCCAACAGCAGTTCGGCGGTTTGCGGGTGGACGAATATGTGCGCTGGTTCATCGAGCAGAACCCTCGCGATACCTGCCTCGCCGACATCCCGGAAATTGCTCGCGGCCAGTTGCAATGGGAAGACGCGGCACGGGCGCAGCAGCCGCGATTGCTGATTCTGGATACGCATCTGTTGAGCAACATCCTGTGGAGCCAGACCCTGTTCGGCGACTGCCCGCCCTGGCTGCAAACCGAGTTGCTGGCGCGTCACTACGACCTGCACTTGCTGCTCTCCCCCGAGCAGATCGAGTGGACGGACGATGGTCAGCGCTGCCAGCCCGACTTGAATGAACGGCTCGCGTTCTATGAGGCCACCCGGATCTGGCTGCAAACCCATCATCAACCTTTGCAGATCATTCAGGGCAACTGGGCCGAACGCCAGCAGCAAGCCTTCGACGCGGTGCGCTCACTGCTCGCGGACTGACCCAGGTTTCGGGGCGAATGCCCCGTTCCTTCCCCCTGTTTTGGGGCAAAAGTGTCCGTTCCTGAAACACTCCTGCGGGTGCAAAGTGCCCGTCTCAGCGCCCTTCATCACTTTGTCATGCGACTTGTTACGCAGATGAAACACCTGCGCGCAAACCCTTGTTCCAGAGCATTGCAATGACTTTAAGGGGTTGCGAACCCAGTGACTTGTTTCAGCGATGAAACAGATTGTGTATCAACCCTGCGTCCAATCCACACAACCCTTTGAAATCCAAAGACATCTAAAAAGCGGCACAGCTTTCGCTCTCTCCTTCACAACGCTGAACAGGCTCAGCCCACTGAAGAAGGAATTGCCGCCGTGGGGAACATCAAAAAAGCCTTTACCTGCCTTCTGCTGATCGGATCAGCCGCCAGCGCTTTTCTCAGTTTCAACGTTCAGGCCGACGGCAATGGCGTGATCGTGCTCAACCGTGACGTCCAGCCGGTCCCGATCGGCCGCAGCGGCGGCAAAGATCCCTACCCGACCACCGTCAATGCCAACCCATCGGCCCGAATCAGTCAAGCGATGACCAGCACCGAACTCAACGACGGTGAATTTGCCAGTGTAGCCAGCGGCTCTTCAATTCGCGGCAGCATCACCACCCCGACCTCGAACATTCCGGGCATGAACACCGTGACCAATCCGAATGGTTTGCCTGGAATGGGAGGTGGTCACGGCGGCGGCGCCGGTGGCTCGATCTCCAACACCGTCAACCGTGCAATGAGTTCCGGTCTTGCTCCGCTGACCCGCATGGCTGGAGGCCAATAAATGAATCGTTCTCTGCTCCTGCTCGCCCTTCTCGGCTGCACCAGCGTCATGGCCGACCCCGGTTCCGTGAACAACGCGAACATTCAGGAAACCGGCATGCAATATCGCGGCAACTACAACGTCAACCAGGCGGCCGGCGACCAGATGCAACAGACCAATACCAAAGCCATCGCCATTGGCACCCATGCAAGTGCGACCACCAGCGTCATCCAGCACATCAATACACCCGCCGAGCGCACTGGCAATGCCAGCGCCACCATTGGCGGCAACTCTTTCAGCAATGGCAACGGAATCCTGGGCGTGAACCAGGGCGCCGGGGCCAACAACCAAATGGCCAACGTTACGCGCGTCAGCATCAGTGCTGCCCCGCAGAGCGTTGACGATAGCGCCCTTTCCCAACAGAACGTGGCGTTGTTACCGAGCTCAGGAGCAACTGGCAACTCACCCGGCAGTCGCCAGGTCACGACAAGTGATCAGGCCTTCACCGGCAGCCGGGGGGTAATCCAGGTGAACCAGAGTGCCGGGGTGGGGAACCGAATGGCTAACACCCTGAGCATCCGGGTCGCTGACTGACCCAAACAAGAAGCAGTGCAATTAGAAAGTACCAACACTTAACCAACTAATAAGCACGACGGAGAAACACCATGAAACCTACAATGGCCCTCAAACCACTGGTTTTCGCACTCGCAGCAGTGATGGCAATCGCAGCACAGGCAGGCGGTCGTGATGATAATCACGGTCATGGTAACGGGCATGGCAACCATGAACCAAAAGGCCCAACCCTGGAACAACTGCTGCAAATCGGCGCTGGCGCCGGGGCGGCAGTGCTCGACACGCAAAGCAGCTCTGGCAACCTGGTCGGCAACCAAGGCACCAAAAATGATGCCAACGTCAACAACTCGGCCAATGGCACCAACGGCAACGTTGGCATGAACAACACCGCCGGCGATGGCAACCAGCAAGACAATGCCGCCGCTCTGGCAACTGCCGACGAAAGTTTCATCTTCGGCTCTGCGGTGTCGGTCTCCAGCGCAACTCAAGTCAACACTAACAACGCCGTTGCGAACTACTCCACCACAAACAACGCCAATCTCAATAACGTGGGTAACGGCGGTTCCGGCAACATTGGCGTGAACAACAGTGCCGGCAACTTCAACCAACAGAAAAACAACCTGGCAATTGCTGTATCGGGTGGTCGTGTAGCTAACGCCGCTGCTGCTGCGAACCAGACCTCCACTGGCCTGACCGTAGCCAACAACGGCACTCAAACCTACAAAAAAGATACCCTCACCGGCACTTTCGCCGGGGCTGGCGCGTTCTACGCGAAGGGCACTGCAAATATCGAAGGCGACGATCACGGTCATGGCGGATATGGCAATAACGACAGAGGCCATGGCGGCGACAAAGATCAAAAAGCCAAATTCGAAGCAGTGGGCGTCTTTGGCCTGGCAGGTGTGACCACTCAACAAGTGATGACCCCTGATGGCTGGAAAAACCCTGTGACCAACAACGCTTCCATCTCCAATGTTGGTAACAACTTCTCGGGTAACGCTGGTTACAACAACGCCGCTGGTGTTGGCAACCAACAAAGCAACTCGCTGTCCATCGCCGCAGGTTGCAAAGCCTGCATGTAATCGCGATCGAAACGAAAGCCCCGGAAACGGGGCTTTTCCTCAGTCCGCAAAGGCGTATCGATCATGCGTAAGACTGCCCTCCTCGCTGTGCTTTGCTTCTGTGGCCTGACCCAGGCTGCCCAGATGCCCGTTGCTGCCCTGCCCGGCGGCACGCTTGTCTACAAAAACGTGCAAAGCATTCGTGAGCGCAAGTTTGCCGACATCGTCGAACAGAAAACCGACTTCAGCTGCGGCGCCGCCGCACTGGCTACGGTATTGCGCCAGGCTTATTGGCTCGACGTCGATGAGGAGCACATCATCAAAGGCATGCTGGTCAATGCAGACCAGGACCTTGTCCGTACTCAGGGTTTCTCCATGCTGGACATGAAGCGCTACATAGAAAGCATCGGCATGCGCGCCAGAGGCTACAAGATTCCCCGGGAAAAACTCGACGCTGTCACGATCCCGGTGGTGGTACTGATGGAAATTCGCGGCTACAAGCATTTCGTGGTGATGCAGCGGGCGGACAAGGATTGGGTTTACATCGCAGACCCGGTCCTGGGACACAAACGCTACTCCCATGATGACTTTGTCAAAGGTTGGAACGGCATCGTCTTTGCCATCGTCGGCCCCGGATATGACAAGGCCAATGCCTTGCGCAGCCCTCCGGTACCGTTGACGGCCAAAAACAAGCTGGATGCTTTCAACCCGGTCAAAGATGCTGAATTGATGGACTTCGGGTTCATACAGAGCGACTTCTTTTAATCGCCGATTACAAGAGTGGGGCTGGATGTCCCGGGAGCAGCAGATGAAAACCTCATACTGGCTGGCCGCCGCCTGCCTGGCAGCGAGCGCATCAGGCTATGCCAATGCAGGATTCAAACCCATTGAAATCAAGGACCAGGAGCTCGCTGAGCTACGCGGTCGCTACGTCATGCCGGGCCGGATCATCAGCTTCGGTGTCGTCATGAGCAGTACCTGGCGCAACGCCAGTGGAGATCTGATCGGGGCCTCGGCCACGATGCAATTGCAGGCAGCTTCGGTAAAACCCGAATTCTACGTCTCGACCATCAAGGAACACGGCAATGGCAGTACCCCGGAACTGGGGACGGGCTCGATCGTGGGTGGTGCGGGACTCAACTCCAGCCAGGGCGTGACGCAGAGTGTGCGCGCCGCTGGCGACGGCAACTCCGCCTACAACAACGTTGCGATCAACGTCAAAGAAGCCAGTCAGGCACCTGCACTGATGCCTGCCCAGGGCCAGGCCTTGATGGCCGGCCAGACCATTTCCGGCAGCAACGGCGCCGGCAGCGTCGCGGTGTCGGCCACAGGCGGCGGTATTCAAATGGCCATTCAGGCCTCCGGCAATCAGGGTACAGCCTTGCAACAGGTCGCCCAGGGCGGACTGCTGCAAAACACCCGTTTGCTGGGTAGCGCAAACGTAGTCAACAACCTGACTCAACTCAACGTTGTCCTTAACAATAACGGCATGAGTGCCGGCGCACTGGACTGCAACCTGACTCAACTCAGGGCACTACGCAATATCGGATATTGAACTACGCTGAGTCTCGATCATTGGGCTTAAAGGGACGGCTTATTCATGTATCGATCAGTATCACTGCGTGCCGCTGTATGTTTGAGTACTCTTCTACCTGCGGCGATGCTGCAAGCAGCACCCGACGCAGATGTGGAAGCCCTGAAACAGGAACTTTTGGAGCTTAAGCAACGATACGAAGTGCAACAGAAAGCCCTGGCGGTGCTCGAACAACGGGTCCGCCAGGTCGAAGACCAACCCGCTTCTCCTCCCCCAAAACGCCTGGCCAAATCGCCTTCGGACATGAAAGGCAACCGGGTCGCCGCCGGCACCGGGGCTGCAGCAGCATCGGGGGGCGCCGCCGGGGGAAGTGGCGCATCTTATGGCCAGTCGCTGGCCGATGATTCGCAACCGGCACAGAGTGTGTCCAACCTGTACGACGAAGCCAGCGGCTTCTTTGGCGGCGGCAAGTTCAGCTTTGAAACCGGCGTGACCTATTCACGCTACGACACCCGCCAACTGATCCTCAACGGCTTCCTCGCCCTGGACTCGATCTTTCTGGGCAACATCAACCTCGACCGGATCAAGGCCGATACCTGGACTCTCGACCTGACGGGACGCTACAACTTTGACAACCGCTGGCAGTTCGACCTGAACGTGCCGGTGGTCTACCGTGAATCGACCTATCAGTCAGGCGGCGGCAACGGAGGCGCCTCCAATGTCACCACCGAACAGGACGTAAGCCGCGACCCGACCATCGGCGACGTCAACTTCGGCATCGCCTACAAGTTCCTGGACGAATCGGTCAACACCCCGGACGCCGTGGTTTCCTTGCGGGTCAAGGCGCCAACGGGCAAGGATCCGTTCGGGATCAAGCTGCGCCAGACCGATGCCAACTCGAACCTGTTCGTGCCTGACACCCTGCCTACCGGCAACGGCGTCTGGTCGATCACCCCGGGCATCTCGCTGGTCAAGACGTTTGACCCGGCCGTGTTGTTCGGCAGCCTGTCCTACACCCATAACTTCGAGGAATCGTTCGACGACATCAGTTCGACCGTCAACCAGAAAACCCCGGGTAAGGTACGCATCGGCGACAGCTTCCAGATTGGCGCAGGTGTTGCCTTCGCGCTGAACGAGAAGATGAGTATGTCGTTCTCCGTCTCGGACCTGGTGCAACGCAAGAGCAAGCTGAAACAGGATGGCGGCGATTGGGAATCGGTGGTGTCCAGCGACGCCAACGCCGGTTACTTCAACGTCGGCATGACCATCGCGGCCACCGACAACCTGACCATCGTGCCCAACCTGTCCATCGGCATGACGGACGATGCCCCGGACTTCTCCTTCAGCCTGAAATTCCCGTACTACTTCTAATCACCACACATGAAAAGGCCCGCTGCGATTTGCATCGCAGCGGGCCTTTTCAGCTTCCCGGGCTCAGGAAGCGCCGCGCCCTAGCGGATCTGATGCTTGTGCAGCAAACGGTAGAAAGTCGGCCGGGAAACCCCCAGCACTTTGGCGGCAACGCTGAGATTGTCGCTGTGCCGGTTCAATACATCGCACAGCGCCTGGCGTTCAGCGCGGATCTTGTAATCTTCAAGCGTACCCATCGGTGCCGCGATCGACTGCTGGCTGATCAGCCCCAGGTCTCGGGCCTCGATCTGTCGCCCTTCGGCCAGCACCAGACCCCGACGCACGCGGTTGGCCAGCTCACGGACATTGCCCGGCCAGTCGTGCTTGCCCATGGCGATCAGCGCGTCTTCGCTGAAACTGCGCGGACGACGGCCGGTTTCGTGACTGTAGAAGTGGGAGAAATGGTTGGCCAGCATCGACAGGTCGCCGTGACGCTCGCGTAACGGTGCGGTGACGACTTGCAGCACATTGAGCCGGTAGTACAAGTCCTCGCGGAAACGCTTTTTCTCGATCGCGGCTTCGAGGTCGACGTGGGTCGCCGCCAATACCCGCACATCCACCGGGATCGGTTGACTGCCACCGACCCGTTCAATGTGTTTTTCCTGAAGGAAACGCAGCAGATTGGCTTGCAGCTCCAGCGGCAGATCACCGATTTCATCGAGAAACAACGTGCCGCCGTTAGCCGCTTCGATCCGGCCGATCTTGCGCTGATGGGCGCCGGTGAAAGCGCCTTTCTCATGGCCGAACAGTTCGGACTGGATCAAGTGCTCGGGAATCGCACCGCAGTTGATCGCCACGAAGGGTTTGCTGTGGCGTTGCGACTGCCGGTGCAGCGTGCGGGCGACGAGTTCTTTACCGGTTCCGCTTTCGCCGCGAATCAGCACTGGCGACTCGGTGGGCGCCAGTTTGCTCAACAGTTTGCGCAGCTCGCGGATCGGTTTGCTGTCGCCCAGCAGCTCATGTTCGGGCTGGTCGACGTGAATCGTGCCCTGACCGCGCAGACGCGCCATGCCGAACGCCCGACCGAGGGTAACTTGCACCCGTGATACGTCGAACGGCAAGGTGTGGAAATCGAAAAACCACTCGCAGACGAAATCGCCGACGTTCTGCAAGCGCAACACTTCCTGATTCAGCACGGCGATCCATTCGGTGCCGCTGCGGCTGATCAGCTCCTTGACGGCTTCGGGACGTTCCAGGTGAAAAGGCTGCAACCGCAACAAGCCGACGTCGCAGCTTCGGTCGGCGGCATTTTCCAGGCTGCAACTGTCGACGTCCCAGCCCACGGCACGTAAACCCGGCAACAATCGGTGACAATCGTCGCAGGGGTCGACGACCAACAAACGTCTTAAGGCAGGCGCTTCGTTCATGACTGTTCCTTGGCGCCAAATTTCAGGAAATGATCGTAAAAACAGTCATTTGGCAGGCCTGACTGTTACGTTAGCAAGAATTTGACGGCGTCTTGTATCGATTGCTTATAAATGTACAAGTGAACCAGTTATAAGAAGCCACTTTATTAGTTAGCTATCGACTTAAATCTTTCGCCAGGCTTTCAAAACCTGTCTGAAGATTGAGTGTATGAAAGAAAGTCGAAATTTCTTCAGATTCTGTGTGACCCGCCAGCGGGTTGCGTGCATCAGTACAAGTAACTCGCCGTACGGTAAGCCCAACTGACGGCCGATCACTTGATTGGGCACTAATAGAGAGAAGATCCCATGACCGCCCCGCTCCGTATCAACGAAGCTCTTTTGATTGCCAACCGCGCATTTGAACCTTTTCAATGCGTCGCCTGGGCCCCACAAGACGGCAATGGCGAACTGAGCCTGACCGTTATCGACCGGACCAATTCCCACATCGGTCGCACCCAGATCCCGAGCAGCGCCTACTCCGATCCGGCGCAACTTGAACACCTGCTGCAACAGGCCCGCGCCGAACTGAGCGAAGAAGGCTATGCGCTGCAATCCTGGTCGATGCCACACTGATATTGGCGGGCAATGCGGATGACGTTCAAGTCATCCGCCCTCTTCTGTTAGTTGCGGATCCTTTTCCAACTTCAGTCTTTTTGTACAACTTTCCTTAATACTTTCGCGCCTCGATACTTGGCAGGCTTGCGACTGGTTCAAAAAGACACTGTTCTGGCACAGTGCGACCCTCCACCTGTTAGTTCTTACAGTTGTACTAGCGAGTGTTCAGGGATTGAATGTTTCGCTCATGCAGTTACCCGTTCCGCTTCCCGGAAACCGGTCGACTCGCAAGGAGAAGCATGCATGTCAACCCAGACAGCCATCGCGCTGCCGACGCTAGCGAATAACGCCGGACAACTCGACAAGAACTTTTCCAGCAACGGTGTGGCGCAGGTTTACTTCGTCGGAAGTATGTCCAGCCTGACTCAGAGTGTGGCGCTCGATGCGCAAGGCCGAATTCTGGTCGCCGCCAAGGTAGCTACTGCACAAGGCAGTCGTTTCGGCCTGGCGCGCCTGCTCGAAGACGGCTCGGCGGATCTGGGCTTTGGTTTTCAAGGCAGCGTGATCGGCCAGTTCGCCGCCGGCTTCGAGGCCACCGGCAGCAAGGTTCAGGTCTTGCCCGACGGACGAATCCTGCTGGCGGGCCTGCACTACGAATCAGAGCATCGCACTCTGCCTGCCCTGGCCCTGTTCGATACCCAAGGTCGGCCTGACCCGGACTTCGGTGACAATGGCCAGCAAATTGTCCGCCTGCCCGGCGACCTGTCCATGGGCACCCGCGATGCCTGGTTGCCGCCAGGCGTTCCAGGCGCCGAAGCCTGCGATTTTGCAGTGCAGCCCGACGGGCATATCCTGCTGATCGCCAACCATCACTTCGAGCTCGCCGATCACGTCGGCATGCTGATCCGCCTCAAACCCGATGGCAACCTTGATCCGTCGTTCAACGGGCGCGGTTTCGTCATGGTTCGTCACTTGCTGCTCAATACCTGGCTCGGCGCTCTGCTGTTGCAAGAAGACGGCAGAATCGTGGTGGCCGGCTCCATCGACTTTCCTCAGGAAGGCCTGCTCACCCGCTATCTGCCGGACGGGCGGCTCGATGAGCGTTTTGCGGTGGACGGTTTCATGGCCTTCAAAGCCCAGGGGCACAGCGCGCTGGTCACCCAGGTCATCGAATCGGCGGAGCATTTGCATTGTTTTGGCAGCAGCCGCGATCCGATTCGATGCATGGCGCTGTCCGTCCATGGCAACGGCCGCCCCGACCTGCATTGCAACGGTGGTCAGCCGCACCTGCTGGAAATCGCCTTCAGCGGCTGCCAATGGAGTGCCGCGCAGGTGATGCCGGACGGGCGCATCATCGCGGTCGGCGCAACGATCGGCGGGGTCGAAGCCGACTTCATCGTCGCCCGCTATCTGGCGAACGGCAGCCTTGATCGAGGTTTCGGATCAGGTAATGGCTGGTTGCGCACACGACTGGGGCGCAGCCTCGATACCGCCACCTCGCTGGCGATACAGCCTGACGGCGGCATTCTGGTAGGCGGCTATTCACTGGATGGCAACTACCGCGCACTGGTCGCGCGTTATCTGAATCACTGATGCGAACCTTCTCACACTTGATCTTGCCCATCGCTTACGGCAACTTGCGTGCTTCTTAAAACAAGGAGCAACCGATGTCCGGTTCGATGGCTCAGGCGTTCGCGCACAACTTTCTCGGGCATTCGCCCCGCTGGTACAAGGCGTGCATCGTCGGGTTTCTGATTCTCAACGCACTGGTGCTGTGGACCGTCGGCCCGGTCGCGGCCGGCTGGTTGCTGGTAATCGAGTTCATTTTCACTCTGGCCATGGCGCTCAAGTGCTACCCGCTGATGCCAGGTGGCTTGCTGCTGATCGAAGCGCTGCTGCTGAAAATGACCACGCCCCAGGCGCTGTACGAAGAGTTGCAGCACAATTTCCCGGTGATTCTGCTGCTTATGTTCATGGTCGCCGGCATCTACTTCATGAAAGACCTGCTGCTGTTCCTGTTCTCGCGCCTGTTGCTCGGCGTGCGTTCGAAGGCGCTGCTGGCCCTGATGTTCTGCTTTTTATCGGCGTTTCTTTCGGCGTTTCTTGACGCGTTGACCGTGACCGCGGTGATCATCAGTGCCGCTGTGGGCTTCTATTCGGTTTACCACCGAGTGGCCTCCGGCAACGACCCGCGCCAGGACAGCGAATTCAGCGATGACCGCCATCTGCCCCAGTTGCATCATGATGACCTGGAACAGTTTCGCGCGTTCCTGCGCAGCCTGTTGATGCACGGCGCTGTCGGCACCGCACTGGGCGGCGTCTGCACCCTGGTCGGCGAGCCGCAGAATCTTCTGATCGGCCACGAAATGGGCTGGCACTTCGCCGAGTTTTTCGTGAAGGTCGCCCCCGTGTCGCTGCCGGTTCTGGTTGCGGGACTGGTGACCTGCCTGCTGCTGGAAAAACTGCGCTGGTTCGGCTACGGCACGTTGCTGCCGGACAACGTACGTGCGGTGCTGGCCAACTACGCCGCCGAAGACAATGCCGAACGCACCCCGCGCCAACGTGCCGCCCTGCTGGTGCAAGGCTGCGCTGCGCTGATCCTGATTGCCGGGCTGGCGTTCCATATCGCCGAAGTCGGCTTGATCGGCCTGATGGTGATTGTGCTGATCACGGCCTTCAGCGGCATTACCGACGAGCATCGTCTGGGCAATGCCTTCAAGGATGCGATGCCGTTCACTTCGCTGCTTGTGGTGTTCTTCGCCGTGGTGGCGGTGATTCACGATCAACAACTGTTCGCGCCGTTGATTCAGTGGGTACTGACATTGCCGGCCGATCAGCAGCCGGGGATGCTGTTCATCGCCAACGGCCTGTTATCGGCCATCAGTGACAACGTGTTCGTCGCCACGATCTACATCACCGAGGTGAAACAGGCGTTCCTGTCCGGACACATGAGTCGCGAGCATTTCGAGACACTGGCGATTGCGATCAACACCGGCACCAACCTGCCGAGCGTGGCCACACCCAATGGCCAGGCGGCGTTCCTGTTTCTGCTGACGTCTGCGATTGCGCCGCTGGTGCGGTTGTCCTACGGGCGAATGGTGTGGATGGCATTGCCCTACACCATCGTGATGGGATTGCTGGGCTGGTATGCCGTGAGCTACTGGCTGTAAAAACAACAACGGGAGCCATCGGGCTCCCGTTTTTTATGCATCGATCAACGCGGCAAAATGTATTTCTCGATCGCCTGCGCCACCCCGTCCTCGGTGTTCGGCCCGGTGACCACATCGGCCTGACGCTTCACCGCGTCCTCGGCCTGCCCCATGGCAATCGCCAAACCGGCGACATGGAACATCGCCGGATCATTGCCGCCGTCGCCAATTGCCACCGTCTGCGCCATTGATACGCCCAGATGTTCAGCCAGCGTCACCAGCGCCGAGCCCTTGTTGGCCTCCAGCGCCGTCACGTCCAGATATACCGGTTGCGAGCGCGACACCTGTGCCATGCCCTCGACTTTCGGCAGCAACCGCGCCTCCAGCTCGATCAGCAGTTCCGTATCGCTGCTGGTTGCCACGATCTTGTCGATACGCTGCAGATACGGCTCGAAACTCTCCACCACCACTGGCGGATATCCGAGCCCGTGCTGCTCACGCGGGACCATCGGCCCGTGAGGATCCTTGAGCAACCAGTCGCCGCCGCTGAACACCCAGATTTCGACATCCGGTTGATCGGCGAACAATGCCAGTGCGGTCAACGCTGCCGTCGCGGGCAGGAAATGAGCCACCAGAATGCTGCCGTCCGGATTGACGATCGTGCCGCCGTTGAACGCTGCTGTCGGCAGGTCCACGCCCAAGGCCTCGATCTGTTGCAGCATGGCTTTGGGCGGACGCCCGGTGGCGAGGCTGAACAGCACGCCCGCCTCGCGCAGCGAACGGACCGCATCAATCGTGCGCTGACTCAGGCTGTGATCGGGCAGCAACAGCGTGCCGTCCATGTCGCTCAACAGAAAACGGATCGGTTCGCTCATCCCAGACCATGCCAGACGCGACCATCGCGAATCAGCAGATCATCGGCGGCTTTCGGCCCGTCTTCGCCGGCGGCATAACCCTGCACACTGGCATCCTGCTGCCAGGCGTCGAGGAACGGCTGCACCGCGCGCCAGCCGTTCTCGATGTTGTCAGCGCGCTGGAACAGCGTCTGGTCACCGGTCAGACAGTCGTAGATCAGGGTTTCGTAGCCGGTGGACGGCTGCATTTCAAAGAAGTCCTTGTAGGCGAACCCCAGCTCGATGTTGGCCATGTTCAGCGCCGGCCCCGGCCGCTTGGCCAGCAGGTCGAACCACATGCCTTCGTTGGGCTGGATCTGGATACGCAGGTAAGTCGGCTGCAATTCGTCGACTTCGGTATCCCGGAACTGCGCATACGGCGCCGGTTTGAAGCAGATGACGATCTCGGTATCGCGCACGCTCATGCGCTTGCCGGTGCGCAGGTAGAACGGCACGCCGACCCAACGCCAGTTGTCGATCATCACCTTGAGCGCCACGTAGGTTTCAGTGGTGCTTTCAGGGGAGACGTTTTTTTCATCGCGATAACCGGCCACCGGTTTGCCCGCGACTTCACCGGCGCCGTACTGACCGCGCACCGAGTTTTCCCGTGCTTGCTCGGTGGTCCAGGGCCGGATCGCACCGACTACCTTGGCCTTCTCGCCCCGCACCGCATCGGCGCCGAACGCGGCCGGCGGCTCCATCGCCACCATGGCCAGCAACTGGAACAGGTGATTGGGCACCATGTCCCGCAGGGCGCCGGTGTGTTCGTAAAAACTGCCACGGGTTTCAACGCCGACGGTTTCGGCGGCGGTGATCTGTACGTGGTCGATGTAGTGATTGTTCCAGAACGCTTCGAACAGGCTGTTGGAGAACCGGCTGACCAGAATGTTCTGCACGGTTTCCTTGCCCAGATAGTGATCGATCCGGTAGATCTGCTTTTCCGACATGACCTTGAGCAGGCAGGCGTTCAACGCCTCGGCGGTTTGCAGGTCGGAGCCGAACGGTTTTTCGATCACCACCCTTCTGAACGCTTCCGGGTTTTCCTCGAGCAACCCGGCGCTGCCGAGACGGCGCACCACTTCGCTGAAAAAACGTGGCGCGGTGGCCAGGTAGAACACCGCATTGCCGGTGCCGCTTTCGGCGATTTTCGCCGCCAGGGCTGAATAGGTGCTGTCGTCCAGGAAGTCACCCTGGACGTAGCTGATGCCTTTGGCGAGCTTGGCCCACAAGGCTGGATCAAGGATCTGATCGCCCTTGCCGACCTTGGCTGCCACTTCGGTACGGATGAAGTCTTCGAGCTTTTGCGCGAAGGCTTCATCGGTGATGGCGTTGTGGTCAACGCCGACGATCCGCAGATTTTCGTCAAGCAAGCCGTCGCGACTGAGGTTGTACAGCGCCGGCATCAGCAAGCGCTTGACCAGGTCGCCGTGGGCACCGAACAAAAACAGCGTGGTCGGTGGTGCGGGTTCTGCCTTGGATTTTCTGCGGATCGTATGGGTCATTTCTTCGGAGTCTCCACGTGGCCGCCGAAGCCGAAGCGCTGGGCCGAGAGGATCTTGTCGCCGAAAGTGCCCTGGCCGCGGGAGCGGTAGCGCGAGAACAGCGAGTTGGAAAGCACCGGTACCGGCACCTTTTGTTCCATTGCCGCTTCGATGGTCCATTGGCCTTCGCCGCTGTCGGCCACGGAGCCGGAGAAACCGTCGAGTTTCGGGTCGACCGCCAGAGCATCCGCAGTCAGGTCGAGCAACCAGGACGACACCACACTGCCACGACGCCAGACTTCGGCGATGTCGGCCACGTTCAGGTCGAAACGCTGATCCTCCGGCAGAAGCTCGCTGGACTTGGTCTTGAGGATGTCGAAACCTTCGGCGAAGGCCGCCATCATGCCGTACTCGATCCCGTTGTGGATCATCTTCACGAAGTGACCGGCACCGGCAGGACCGGCGTGGATGTAGCCGTGCTCGGCACGGTGGTCATCGGACTTGCGGTCCTTGGTGCGCGGAATATCGCCCATGCCCGGCGCCAGCGCGGCGAACAGCGGGTCCAGACGCTTAACAGTCTCGGCATCGCCGCCAATCATCATGCAGTAACCGCGTTCCAGGCCCCAGACGCCGCCGGAGGTGCCGACGTCGATGTAGTGCAGGCCCTTCTCGGCCAGAGTCTTGGCCCGACGGATGTCGTCCTTATAGTTGGTGTTGCCGCCATCGATAATGGTGTCGCCCGCTTCGAGCAGATTGCTCAGGGTTTCGATGGTGTCTTCAGTCGGTGCGCCCGCCGGCAACATGACCCACACCGCACGCGGCTTGGCCAAGCCTGCGACCAGTGCAGGCAGATCGGCGACGCCGGTAGAGCCCTCGGCGGCCAGGGTGTCGACAAAGGCGGTATTGCGGTCGTAAACAACGGTGGTGTGACCGTTGAGCATCAGACGTCGCGCAATATTGCCGCCCATGCGGCCCAGTCCAATAATCCCGAGTTGCATGTGCTGATGCTCCTTACTACAAATAAAAGTGTGTCAAAGGTTATAGCCCAACGTGACTCATGGAGCTTAGTCCAGAGCGTCGGTGTGAAGTTTCCGGGCATTGTGCCCGATCCAGAGTGATAACGTCGGGAAACGTGCCGAAGACACAACGACCATGAAAAATAAAAAAGTTCCATTCACGAGCAAAAGAAATCAAAATCGGCGCCGATAGCAGATCAAGGCTCCAGACCGGGGGCTGATCTGCAGTTGAGACACGCCATTTGCGAGGTGAGCAATGGGCACAGTACACACAGCAATGCCGCCACAAACCCTGTACGTCACCATCCGTCGCGATGAATTGCGTCAGTTGAAAGATGAACGCGACCAGCTCAAGCAGGAACTCGCGCAATTGCGCCTGCTGACCCAGGGCGCCGAGCCACAGCCCCTGCCACGCGTACAACGCTCGCCGCACGCCTGATCTCCCCTGCCCGATTCGGGAACGGCCTCAGCTGTTCCCGACATACTGCTCCCCCCACCGATTTCGGCAATTAACAAAGTTTTCACAGACCCTTGTTGATACTCGCGCGCATTCTGGCCGTGCGTGTCTGCGCATGGCCTCCGTTCGTCGGTTTCATGCGCCGTTTTCATGTGGCGCCCGGCGTTGGATGTAACGACAGAGCTGGAGTGCTGAATGGCGGTGTTCAAACGCAGCAATACGACTGCGACAGGTTTCGACTGGGCCGGTTTGATCTGGCTGTTCGTGTTTTTCTGGTACTTCTCCGGTATCACCCAACTGCTGATCCAGCTGACGGGCACCTCAGGGTTCACCGGGTTCCGCCAGGCCTTCGTGATGAGCGCCGTATGGCTCGCGCCGATGCTCCTGTTCCCCAAGCGCACCCGTCTGCTCGCCGCGCTGATTGGCGTCGTGCTGTGGGCCTGTTCGATGGCCAGCCTGGGCTACTTCTTCATCTACCAGCAGGAATTCTCGCAGAGCGTGATTTTCATCATGTTCGAGTCGAACGTGTCCGAAGCCGGCGAGTACATGACCCAGTACTTTGCCTGGTGGATGATTCCGGCGTTCCTCGCACACACCGCGTTCGCGTACTTCCTGTGGACCCGACTGCGTCCGGTGTACCTGCCCCGTGGCCGGGCGTTCGTGGCCGCCATGGCGATCCTGGTAGCCGTGATCGGTTATCCGCTGGTCAAGCAGACGATGCGCACCGGCAGCTTCGCCGGCGGATTCGAGAAATTCGAAACCCGTATCGAGCCGGCAGTGCCTTGGCAAATGGCAGTGGCGTATCACCGTTATCTCGACACCTTGGGCGAAATGCAGAGCATGTTGCACAGCGCGAGCAAAATCCCGCCGCTGCATAACCTCAAGGACTCGGGCGCCAACCAGCCGGCAACCCTGGTGCTGGTGATCGGCGAATCCACCAACCGCCAGCGCATGAGCCTCTACGGTTACCCGCGTAAAACCACGCCAGAGCTGGACAAGCTCAAGGATCAGCTGTCGATCTTCGACAATGTCATCACCCCGCGCCCTTACACCATCGAGGCGCTGCAACAGGTGCTGACCTTCGCCGACGAAGAAAATCCGGATCTGTACCTGTCCACGCCGTCGCTGGTCAGCATGATGAAACAGGCCGGCTACAAAACCTTCTGGATCACCAACCAGCAGACCATGACCAAGCGCAACACCATGCTCACGACCTTCTCCGAACAGGCCGACGAGCAGGTGTACCTGAACAACAACCGCAACCAGAACGCCGCCCAGTACGATGGCGACGTGATCGAGCCGTTCAACAAGGCCCTGGCCGATGCAGCACCGCGCAAGCTGATCGTCGTGCACTTGCTCGGTACGCACATGAGCTACCAGTACCGTTATCCGCCGAGCTTCGACAAGTTCCAGGATCGCAACGGCGTTCCGGCCGGCGTGCGTGACGATCAGGTGCCGACTTACAACAGCTACGACAACGCGGTGCTGTACAACGATTTCGTGGTCTCGAGCCTGATCAAGGACTACGCCAAATCCGATCCGAACGGCTTCCTGCTGTACCTCTCCGACCACGGTGAAGACGTGTTCGACTCGGTGGGCCACGGCACCCTGGGCCGCAACGAAAACAAGCCGACGGCGCCGATGTACACCATTCCGTTCATGGCCTGGGCGTCGCCAAAATGGCGCGAAAACCACGACTGGAACTTTGCCGGGGATCTGAGCCGGCCGTACAGCAGCTCGCACCTGATCCACACCTGGGCGGATCTGGCCGGTTTGAGTTTCGATGAACTGGATCGCAGCAAGAGCCTGGTCAGCGACAGCTTCAAGCCGCGTCCGCTGTTGATCGGCAACCCTTACGAACGCGAACAGCGAGCCCTGATCGACTTCAGCCTGATGAAGCCGAAAAAACCCGTCGCCAATGTCGCAGAGGTGGTAAAGCAATAATCAAGAAAGGGCCGGAAACGGCCCTTTCTTCATACAGATGAAACATCTTCAAATAACAATATTTCTCGTTTGACACTAAATCGCACCGCTCACCTTCGTCTTTGAGCAAACGGAATTTTTCCCTCGAAGACAAGGAGTCGGCTGCGATGCTCGCGCCCATCACCCGTTCCATGACCCTCACCCTCGGTCTGTGCAGTGTGGCACTGAGCCCGGACCTGCTGGCTGAAACCGCCGCCGGACAGGCGCCGGAGCCCGCCGGTACGACACTCGAACTGGCCTCCACCAGCGTCACCGCCCAAGGCCTGGGCAGCAACACCGAAAACACCGGCTCCTACACCACCGGCGCGATGAGCACCGCGACCAAGCTGACCCTGTCGATCAAGGAAACCCCGCAATCGGTGTCCGTGGTCACCCGCCAGCAGATGGATGATTTCAAGCTCGGGACATTGTCCGAAGCCATGAGCCAGACCACCGGCATCGTGGTGCAGCACAACGATTCGGATCGGGTCAGCTATTCGTCCCGCGGCTACTCGATCAACAACTTCCAGATCGACGGCATGCTCAATACCTTCAGCTACATGAAGAGCGATGCCGACACCATCATCTACGACCGTATCGAAGTGGTTCGCGGCGCGACCGGCCTGACGACCGGCGCAGGCGACCCGTCTGCCACCATCAACATGGTGCGCAAACGTCCCACCGCACAATGGCAGGCTCAGGCCGGCGTCAGTGGCGGCAGCTATGACGATTACTACAGTTACGTCGATGTCGGCGGCCCTCTGGCGTTTGACGGACGCCTGCGCGGTCGCAGTGTGCTGGCCTATCGCGACAGCGGTTCGTTTCGCGACAAGTACGCCCTGCAACGGGAAGTCGGCTACGGCATCCTCGAAGCGGATCTGACCGACTCGACCGTGCTGGCCGTCGGTTACGACTATCAGGACAAGCAGGTGCAAGGCACCTCGTGGGGTACCACGCCGTACTGGAATGCCGACGGCAGCAAGGCCGGCCTCGGTCGCTCGACCAACATGGCGACCTCATGGAGCTCCTGGCCATTGCGCGACAAGACCGCGTTCGCCACCCTCGATCAGCAACTGGCGGCCGGTTGGCATCTGAAGGCGGCCTACACCCACCGCAAGAGCGACGGTGACGGCAAGGTCTACTATGCCGGCTCCGGTTACCCGGAACCCGACCGCAGCGGCATGACCGCGACCATCGGCCACATGATCGGCGACCAGAGCATGCGCGCCTATGACCTCAACCTGGCCGGCCCTTACTCGCTGTTTGGCCGTGAACACGAATTGATGTTCGGCTACGGCGAAGCCGAGCGCCGCTCGAACGACCCGTACAACGTTGATGGCCCGCGCGCATCCGATTACGAAAGCGTGCGCGACTGGAAATACATGGGCGGCATCAACAAATTCCCCGACACCACTACCAGCCTGCCGAGCTTCAAGGACAGCACTCGGCAAAAGGCAGGCTACCTTGCGACGCGCCTGAGCCTGACCGATGAATTGCACGCGGTGTTGGGCAGTCGCTACGGCAGCTGGGAGGCCTCGAGCAAGACCTACGCCTACGATCAGAGCCTGCAACTGACTGGCGTCGATGCCAGCAGCCAGCGACACAACGACATGTGGACGCCGTACGCCGGCCTGCTGTATGACCTGACGCCGGAATACACCGCGTACGTCAGCTACACAGACATTTTCAAACCACAGGGCGTGCGTGACGCCAGCCGCAATTACATCGATCCGGTGGTTGGCAGCAACTATGAAGTGGGGCTCAAAGGCAGCTTGCTGGAAGAACGCCTGAACGTCTCCACCGCCGTGTTCTGGAGCAAGCAGGACAACGTCGCCGAGCTCGATGAGTCCGCGCTGCCCGATCCGGACACCGGCGAGCAGTTCTACAAATCAGGCGGCAAGGGCAACAAGGTCAATGGCTTCGAAGCCGAAGTCTCCGGTGAAGTCCTCGACGGCTGGAACATGACCGCCGGTTACACCTACACCCACTCGCTCAACGGCGAAAAACAGCGCAGCAACACCAATCAGCCGCTGAACCTGTTCCGCCTGTCCACGACCTATCGCCTGCCGGGTAACTGGAACGCCCTGACCGTAGGCGGTGCCGTGAACTGGCAGAGCGATGTGTACGGCAATTCCAAACGGCCGATCGGGCGCGGCGCGAACGGCCGGATCATCACTGAACCGGCGCGCATTCGTCAGGAGGCGTACACCGTGGTCAAGCTGATGTCGCGCTACGAGTTCGACAAACACCTGTCGGCATCCCTCAACGTCGACAACCTGTTCGACAAGAATTATTACGACAACGTCGGCTTCTACAACGGCGTGTTCTGGGGCGATCCTCGCACCGTGACGCTAAGCCTCGACTGGAAACTCTGACGCCCTTCCCTTGCAACCTGCACGCGTCATTCACGCGTGCAGCGTTCGTCCGATACGCAGTGGAAACACCCTGTAAAACCTAGACTGAACAAGCGTTAACCGCTTGTTAATGCCCTCGGCCGACACTGCGCCCGAGGACCTGATTCATGGATGAACGGCTCCGACATTTTTCGAAGGAGGCACCATGAAAACCACCACTGCAATCCTTGCTGCTCTACTCACCCTCGCATCCGCCAGCGCATTCGCCGAAGGCGGCGCCGAGCGCATGAGACATTACTGGGCCAATTTCCCGGTTCACTCCGCACAAAGCCAGCAGGCTGACACGAAGACCAACGAGCTTCGGGTTCCGGACGACCAGACCGCCCAGGTCACCGAGTCCTATCGCCCTTGAGCGAACACTTTACCGATGGACCTGCGATGGCTCCGCTCTGGCCTCGCAGACGACAGTTTGGGCGCCCATTCCGGGCGCCCTTTTTTATGCCTGAAGGTCCTTGATCCAGTACAGCATGCGCCCGTGATCAGGGTCGAACATGCCCGGCGCGAAGCCGAATTTGGCATAGGCGGTTTGCGCAAGGCCCCGGCCACAACCCGGCGTTTTCAGTGACCCCAGATGAGTTCTTCGGTCCAGCCCAGTTCGGCGAAATCCTCGGCTCGCAAACTTGACTCACCGGCACAGAAAAACTCGTCCAGTTGCGGCGGTTTTACCGACGTACCGCTGAGCATCGCGTGGACCTGCCCACGGTGGTGGATCTGATGCTCGAACAGGTGGGAAATCATCCGCAGGCGGCTGTCGTGTTGCGGCGTGTCGCGAGCGATGGTGACGAGACGCCCCAGATCGGCATCGCGCTGTTGCTCGCAGTAGGCGATCAAGCGGCGGTCGACATGTGCCTGTTCACGGCGCAAGGCCTGCGCCTCGGTGAAGGGCTCGTCAGTGTTGAAGAACACGTAACAATCGGGATGTGGCTCATCTGCGCGCAACTCGCGCTCCAGCGCGTCGACGTAGAACCAGTCGCAGGTGAGGATGTGGTTGAGGGTCAGGCGGATGCTCGGGAAGAAACTCACCCGTGGCGCTGCCAGCTCGGCGTCGTCGAGCTGGCTCCAGGCCTTGGCCAGTCGATGGTTGGCCCAGGCATTCTGATAAGCCATGGTCAGCAAATGGTGGGACAGTGGCTGAGTCATGTCGCGCCCTCCTTGTTTTCAGGTCTCGGCGAAGCGTTGCAGCTGCATCTCCTGTAAGCGGCTGAGGGTCCGGCGGAACGGGAATTCCAGATAACCCTCGGTGTACAGCGCGTCCATCGGCACTTCGGCCTCGATGTACAGCGGCACCTTGCGGTCGTAGCACTCGTCGACCAGCGCGATAAAGCGGCGCACGCCGTCGTCATGCACCGACAGCTGCGGCAATTGGCGATCGCCGGCCACCACCCGTTCCGCGCCGTCCTCAGTGCCACGGGCGATCCGCCCTTCGCGTTTTTTCGCGCTGAGGTTAGGCACCTCGCTCAACAGGATAGCCCGGTAGGTGTCGCACAGCGCGATGAAATCCATGGCGGCGAACGGTTGCTCGCACAGCTCGGCGTAACGGCACCACAGCACCGAATCGCTGGCCTGCACCACGTTCAGGGCGCGGTAACCGACCGGCACCGGTTCGGTACTGACGGTGTGCCCGGCGGCCAGGGCGTCGAAGACCTGGCTCAGCGCGCTCTCCTGCCCCGAAGTGGCGACCCAGTAGCGCTGTTCGATGGCGCCGGGATGCAATCGGTGATCTTCGGCACCATTCACCGCGACCACTTGCATGTGCTGCTTGATCGCGGTGATCGCCGGCAAAAAGCGGTCGCGGTTGAAGCCGTCGGCATACAGCTGATCCGGCGGCAGGTTGGAGGTGCAGACCACCACCACGCCTTCATCGAACATCACCTGAAACAGCCGCCCGAGAATGATCGCGTCACCGATGTCATTGACGAACAGCTCATCGAAACACAGCACCCGCACCTCGGCCGCCAGCTCACGGGCCAGGGCCCGCAATGGATCGGCGATCCCGGTCAACTGAAACGAACGCTGATGGACCCAGCCCATGAAGTGATGAAAGTGCTGCCGCCGCGCCGGCACCCGCAGGCTTTGGTAGAACTGATCCATCAGCCAGGTCTTGCCGCGCCCGACCGGGCCCCACAGGTAAACGCCGGTGACCGAACGGGCACCGGCGTGCAGGGCTTCATGGCATTTTTGCAAGGCCCAGACCGCGTGTTCCTGGGCTTCATCCTGGATGAAACCCTTATGGTCGACGGCGTATTGCCAGGCGCTCAGGGGAGAGTCGAAAGTCATGCGCGGCAGTATGCCACGATGGCTACGCGGAAATATCCAGCCGTGCGATTTTGCCCTGCTCGTTCAGGCGAAAGGTGTAGCGCAGCTCCAGCGGGCTGCCGGGAAAGGTCCCGGAAATCAGCCCTTGCACCAGCACTTTGCCGGTGCGCTGCTGCACACCGAGCACTTCGACCCGTGGCTGATAGCGCCGGGCGGTGTCTTGCATCCAGTCGGCAATGGCCTGCGGGCCGACCTGATGATGGCCTTCGTCGAACACATGGGCATCCTCGGCAAAAAAACTGCCGACCCGGGACGTATCGCGAGCGTTGGCGGCGTTGATGTATTCAACGATGGCCGGGGCGAGTATCGAGGTGGGATGGAACATGATTACAGCTCCTTTTTTCGGGTTCTGTCGCCATCCTAGAACAGCCCTGCGTCAATTCTTGTCAGGAGTGAAACGGCCGTTTTCGTCCAGTTGCATCTGCCGCTGCCAGGTGCGCAACAGGTCGCTGCGACGCCCCGGATAGCGCTCGCCCTGCAGGCTGGCGGCGGCGATCCGGTCGGTGCGAAAGGTGCGATAGGCGCCGCGCAACTCACACCACGCGACGATGATTCGCACCTCGTTGAGAAAGCCCAGCGCCAGCGGCCAGATCAAGCGCTGGCTCTGGACCTGCTGCGCATCGGCGTAATCGATGTGCAACTTGGCCTGATCGCGAATCGCGTGGCGGAAAACGTTCAAGGGCACTGCGTTTTGCGGAAAACCGTAACCCGGTGGCCCGGGCATGACGGTCGGATTGCGCAGCGCTTCCTGAGCCTGCGGGTCCAGCACTGCCGCGATTTTCGCCAGTGCATCCGCCGCGGCCTTGCTCAGTACCTCGTCACCACGCTGATCGACATAACGCAGGCCCAGCACGATGGCTTCGGTCTCGTCAGCGTTGAGCATCAGCGGTGGCAGAAACAGACCGCTGCGCAACACGTAACCGATGCCCGCCTCACCGTGGATCGGCGCACCCAGTGCGGTCAGTTCGGCGATGTCGCGATAAAGGGTGCGTTCGGAGATTTCCAGCTCGGACGCCAGCGTCGCGGCGGTCACCGGACGTTTCTTGCCGCGCAGCACTTGCAGCAGGGTCAACAATCGAGTGGTTCGCGACACGGTGTGAGGCTCCGGGCAAAAATTTGCCGGAGCTTAGCAGAGCCTGGTGTCAGAAATTGTCAGGAGCTTTCACCAGGCTCAAAGGGGATCACGCGTCGACTTTGTGCCTGGCCGCATACAGGCAAAGCATCTCCATGGCCAGGGTTGCCGCCGCCAGCGACGTCACGTCCGCATGATCATAGGCCGGGGCCACTTCCACCACGTCCATGCCCACCAGATTGATCCCGCGCAGGCCGCCCAGAATCTCCAGCGCCTGCACCGTGCTCAGGCCGCCGCAGACCGGCGTACCGGTGCCCGGCGCAAAGGCCGGATCCAGGCAATCGATGTCGAACGTCAGGTACACCGGGTTATCTCCGACCCGCGCGCGAATGGCCTCGACAATCGCCTCGCAGCCCCGACGATGCACCTGCCGCGCGTCCAGCACCTGAAAGCCCTGATGATCGTCGTTGGTGGTACGCAAACCGATCTGCACCGAACGCGCCGGATCCACCAGCCCTTCCCGCGCTGCGTGCCAGAACATGGTGCCGTGATCGACCCGTTTGCCGCCCTCGTCAGGCCAGGTGTCGCTGTGGGCATCGAAGTGGATCAGCGACAGCGCGCCGTGCTTGCGCGCGTGGGCCTTGAGCAGCGGATAGCTGATGAAGTGATCGCCGCCAAAGGTGAGCATGGCGCTGCCGGAGCTCAGAATGTGTTCGGCGTGGGCTTCAATGCTTTCCGGGATGGTGTGCGGCGAGCCGTAATCGAAGTCGCAATCGCCGTAATCGATCACCGCCAGATGATCGAACGGATCGAACGCCCATGGCCAGTGCCGTTCCCAGGCAATCCCGGTGGACGCTGCACGAATCCCGCGCGGCCCGAACCGTGCGCCGGGGCGATTGCTGGTGGCGGTGTCGAACGGCACACCGCTGACCGCCACGTCAACGCCGCGCAGGTCGCGGCTGTAGCGCCGGCGCATGAAACTGGTGATCCCGGCGTAGGTGCTTTCGGCTGCGGTGCCGAAAAGGCTGTCACGGGTCAGGGCCTGATCGTTTTGCATTGGCACGTCCATCGGTGTGCTCCTGTTTTTATGAACGGTGTTATTGGCGGCTGCGGAAAGTGGTCCACAGCCGTGTGCGCTGGCGCATGTCCTTGAGGCTCATGCTGCGATCGGCGTACAGCCGCTCGCGCACTTCGGGTTTCGGGTAAATGTCCGGATCGTTGCGCACCGCTTCATCCACCAACGGCGTGGCGGCCTGGTTGGCGGTGGCGAAGAACAGCGTGTTGGTCAGCGCCGCCACGGATTCGGGGCGCAACATGAACTCGATGAAGGTGCGCGCAGCTTCGGGGTGCGGCGCGTCTTTGGGGATCGCGAGGTTGTCCTGCCACACCAGCGTGCCTTCCCTGGGAATCCGGTAAGCCACCTCAAACGGTTTGTTGGCCTTGCGGGCCTGATCGGCGGCCATGCTCGCGTCACCGTTGTAGGTCAGCGCCAGGCAGACACTACCGTTGGCCAGATCGTTGATCTGCCGGCCAGTGGCGACGTACAGAACAGAAGGCTGCAACTTCTGCAACAAGGCTTCGGCGGCGGCCAGATCGGTCTTGTCGGTGCTGTAGGGATCTTTACCGAGGTAGTGCAGCGCGAGGCCGATCACCTCCTGCGGCGAGTCGAGAATCGCGATCCCGCAATCCTTGAGTTTGCTGGCGTATTCGGGTTTGAACAGCAGATCAAGGCTGTTGAGCGGCGCGTCCGGCAGCCGCTGTTTGACCGCCTCGACGTTCATGCCCAGCCCCAGCGTGCCCCAGGTGTAAGGCACGCCGTAGCGGTTGCCGGGATCGACCGCCGCCAGTTTTTCCAGCAGATCCGGATCAAGATTGGCGTAACCCTTGAGCCCTTCATGGGGGATTTCCTTGAGCGCTCCCGCCGCGAGACCACGGGCCAGTACGCTGGACGAAGGCACCACCACGTCATAACCGCTGCCGCCGGTCAGTAGTTTGGTCTCGAGCACCTCTGAGGTATCGAAAGTGTCGTAGCGCACGTGAATGCCGGTTTCCTTTTCGAAGCGCTGCAGGGTTTCCGGCGCCACGTAATCGGCCCAACTGTAAAGATTGAGCGTTTTTTCTTCCGCCTGGACAGCGATGGAGACGGTAAGCAACAAAGCGGGCAAACACAGCTTGAAGACGGGAGCCATGACGAACACCTGACCGAAGGAAGTGGTGGCAGGATGCGCCGTCGGATACATTCGAGAAATATCAAGTTTGTTAACCTGACTTTATCCAGGAGTAATGTGATGCTCGGCCAGCTCCACGATGTCGATCTTCAGCTTCTGCGGCTGTTTCTCGGAGTGGTCGAATCCAACGGTTTCAGCGCCGCGCAGGGTGAGCTGGGCCTGAGCCAGTCGAGCATCAGCCAGCAAATGGCCAAACTAGAGACGCGCCTTGGCTATCGGGTGTGCAACCGGGGCAAGGGCGGTTTCAGCCTCACTCCCAAAGGCGAGCAACTGCTGATTGCCGCTCGCAGCCTGTTCGACTCGATCGAAACCTTCCGCCATCAATCCAACGGCGTCGCCGGGCGCCTGATCGGTGAAGTGCGGCTGGGCCTCTCGGAGGCGGTCGATCACTCGGTGCTGCAACGGGTGGCCGAGGCGATCCGGCGCTTTCGCGAGCGGGACGAATCGGTGCGCATCGAGCTGATCAGCGCCATGCCCGGCGAAATGGAGCGTCTGTTGCTGCAACAGCGGCTGGACCTGGCCATTGGTTACTTCTCCCAGGTGCAGAGCGCGTTCGACTACCGCGAACTGTTCAGCGAAACACAGCATCTGTACTGCGCGCCGGGCCATCCGCTGTTCACCAACGATGCTCCCGATGAAGCGGCGCTGCAGGCCTGCGACCGGGTCGATCACCCCTACCGGTTTCTGCGCAGTGACGAGCCGTTTCAGGGCAAGGTCTGTTCGGCGCGTTCGGAACAGGTCGAAGGCACCCTCGCCTTCATTTTGTCCGGCAAACACGTCGGTTATCTGCCGAACCATTACGCCCGCCAATGGCAGGACAAAGGCCTGTTGCGCCCGGTGCGCGAAGGCGAGTTGAGCTTTGACGTGGCGTTCCATCTGGCCCGGCATCGGGCGCAGGTGCCGGGAGATGCGCAGAAGGCTTTTGAAGAAGACCTGCTGTCAGCCTTTGGTCGAACCTGATCATTTTTTGGAACGCTGAGCGTCTCCGGCTGCATTCCCACGCAGAGCGTGGGAACGATCATGCGTTGCCCTCGCCCCTCGCTTGCGGCATCCTGCGCACCCATTTTCCGACCCGGCCCCGCATTGCGGCACGCAAACCACCATGACCGTCTCTGAAAAAGTCCCGCGCAACAACGATCTGATCTACGGCCTCAACGACCGTCCGCACTTCACCGCAACGGTGTTTGCCGCCCTGCAACATGTGCTGGCCAGCTTCGTCGGCATCATCACCCCGACCCTGATCATGGGCGGCGCCCTCGGTCTGCAAAGCGAAATTCCATACCTGATCAGCATGGCGCTGTTTGTCTCGGGCCTCGGCACCTTCGTTCAGGCCAAACGCTTCGGCCCGGTCGGTTCGGGGCTGTTGTGCCTGCAAGGCACGAGTTTTTCCTTTATCAGCGTGATTCTCAGCGCCGGTTTCATGGTCAAGGCCCGGGGCGGCGGCACCGATGAGATCCTCTCGACGATCTTCGGCGTGTGCTTCTTCGCTGCCTTCATCGAAGTGGTACTGAGCCAGTTCATCGGCAAGCTGCGCATGCTGATCACCCCGGTGGTGACCGGCACCATCATCACCCTGATGGGCCTGTCGCTGATCAAAGTGGCGATGACCGACATTGCCGGCGGCTTCGGCGCGGCGGATCTGGGCGCGGGCAGCCATGTGTTCCTGGCGGCGCTGGTACTTGCCACCATCGTGGTGTTGAACAGGGTCGACGTGCCATTCCTGCGCCTGGGTGCGATCGTCATCGGTCTGACCCTCGGCTACGTGGTGGCGTGGCTGATGGGCGCCGTGGATTTTGCCAACCTGCCGGAAGTACCAGTGGTCAGCGTGCCGGTGCCGTTCAAGTACGGTTTCAACTTCGACTGGGTGGCGTTCGTGCCGGTGGCGGTGATTTTCCTGGTGTCGCCGCTGGAAGCCGCCGGTGACCTGACTGCCAACTCGATGATTTCCCGGCAACCGGTCAAAGGCCCGCTGTACATCCGCCGGATCAAGTCCGGGCTGCTGGCCGACGGCCTCAACTCGGCCATGGCCGCGGTGTTCAACAGCATGCCGATGGTGACCTTCGCCCAGAACAACGGGGTGATTCAGCTCACCGGCGTTGCCAGCCGTTACGTGGCGTTCTTCATCGCCGGGCTGTTGGTGGTGCTGGGGCTGTTCCCGATGATCGGCGCGGTGCTGCAACTGATGCCGAAACCGGTGCTCGGCGGCGCCGAACTGGTGATGTTCGGCACCGTGGCCGTGGCCGGGATCAAGATCCTCGCCGAAGCCGGCCTGCATCGGCGCAACATGCTGATTGTGGCAATTTCCGTCGGCATGGGCCTTGGCATTGCCGCCGTGCCGGAAGTGCTGCGTGAACTGCCGCAGGCGCTGCGCAACATCTTCGAATCGCCGATCACCGTTGGCGCGCTGTGTGCGATCGTGCTGAACATCTTCCTGCCGGAAGAATTCATCGAACTGGAAGAAGATGACTTCGACCCGGAAGCCTCTATCCTTCAGGTCATGGAAAACCCCGACCTGCCGGCCAAAGCTGAACCCGCATCAAAGGCCGCTGTCGCACACTTGAACCGTTGACCTTGTCCGCTCGATGAAAAAGGGCTGATACCGGCAGCGGTTCAGCCCTTTTTCAATGAGAGAGCATCAATGCGCCGTATCCATGCCGTCATCCTGTCCCTGCTTCTGCTCTCCCTCAGCGCCTGTGCGCTGTTCCCCAACCGCGACCCGGTGAACATCAACGTGGTCGGCCTCGAACCGCTGCCGAGCCAGGATCTGGAAGTGCGCTTCGCGATCAAGCTGCGGGTGCAGAATCCCAATGAAACCGCCATCGACTACAACGGCATCGCGCTGGATCTTGACGTGAACGGGCATTCCCTGGCGTCGGGTGTGAGCGATCAGAGCGGTTCGATTCCACGGTTTTCCGAAACCATTGTCAGCGTCCCGGTGAGCATTTCGGCGTTCTCGGTATTGCGCCAGACCCTGGGCCTGAGCCAGACGCAATCCCTCGACAACCTGCCTTACGTGCTGCGCGGCAAACTGGCGGGCGGCGTTTTCGGCACCATGCGTTTTGTCGACAGCGGCAAGCTCAGCCTGCCGCGAGCCAGTGCCGCAACCTGGTAAAGATGCGGTAGCCTGCAGCGCTCACCGTCAACAACATGGAAGTCGCTGGTTTATGCAAGATACGCCCACGCTGTACACCGAACGGCTGATTCTGCGCCCGCTTGAACTCGCGGATGCCGAAACCATCCAGCAGCAATTTCCCCATTGGGAAGTGGTGCGTTATCTGAACGTCTTCGTGCCCTGGCCGTATCCGGACGACGGCGCCCTCACCTACCTGCGCGACATTGCGCTGCCTGCCATTGCGGCGGGCAAAGAGTGGCACTGGACGATTCGTCTCAAGTCGGCACGTGAGCAATTGATCGGCAACATCAGCCTGATGGACGAGCCGGACAACCATCGCGGGTTCTGGCTCGCCCCGGCCTGGCAGGGCCAGGGTTTGATGACCGAAGCCAGCGAAGCCGTGACCCGCTACTGGTTCGAAACCCTCGATCAACCGTTGATGCGCGTGCCGAAAGCCGCGCCGAACCTTGGTTCGCGCAAGCTCTCGGAGCGCACCGGCATGCGCTTGATCCGCACCGACGAGGATGACTTCGTCAGCGGCCGCTTCCCACGGGAAATCTGGGAAATCACCCGTGAGGAGTGGCAACGGCAACGCCTCAAGCGGTGAAGCGAACACCGGGTTTGGCGCGCTCATCCACGCTCAGCTCGAACACATCCGGTCGTGCATAGTGGCCGACCACGTCGTAGTCATAGCGGGCCCGCACCAGTTCATCGGTATCGATCTCGGCGGTGAGCAAGCCGGCCTCGCCGCGTAACGGCCCGGCCAATACGTCGCCCATCGGCCCGACGATCACGCTGCCGCCGGCGATCAGCGGTCGATCCCCCGGCCAGTTGGCGATTTCTACGCCCAGTTCATTCGGCGAGGCCTGCACCTGACAAGCGCTGACCACAAAGCAGCGCCCTTCATGGGCAATGTGGCGCATGCTGACCTGCCACATCTCGCGCTCGTCCACAGTCGGCGCACACCAGACCTCGATGCCCTTGGCGTACATCGCCGTGCGCAGCAGCGGCATCATGTTTTCCCAGCAAATCACCGCACCGAGCTTGCCGACCTGTGTATCGAGCACCGGCAGCGTCGAACCGTCGCCCTTGCCCCAGATCAGCCGTTCGGTGCCGGTCGGCATCAGTTTGCGGTGCTTGGCCACCAGACCGGCCTGCGGGTCGAAATACAGCGCAGTGCAATGCAAGGTGCTGCCGGCCCGTTCGATCACGCCGATCACCAGGTTGGCCCCGGTGCGCGCCGACAGCCCGGCCAGCGCTTCGGTTTCCGCGCCCGGCACATCAATGGCGTTGGCGAAATAACGGGCGAAGGCTTCGCGGCCTTCCGGCAAGCGATAACCCAGCTGGGTGCCGAAGCCCTCGCCTTTCGGGTAACCGCCAAGCAACGCTTCGGGCATCACCACCAGCGCGGCGCCGGATTCGATGATTGCGCTTTCCCAGCTCAGGATCTGTTCCAGGGTTTCAGCCTTGCCACCGGGCAAGGCGCCGATCTGCAGGGCGGCAACGATTGATTTGGGCATGGCGGTCACTCCGTGAAGTTCAGGTGTTGCTCATTCTCCAGCGCCACGGGATCATGAATAAAGACCGATCCACTGCTGATTGATATGAACCATATGAATATCGCGACCGTCGACCTCAACCTGCTGAAAGTTTTCGAAGCGCTACATGAAGAGTCCAGCGCCAGCCGCGCAGCGTTACGTCTGGGCGTGACCCAGTCAGCGGTCAGCGCAGCGTTGCGGCGGTTGCGTGAGGTGTATGGCGATCAGTTGTTCGTGCGCACTGGCCGGGGTCTGGCGCCAACCCTCAAGGCCAATCAGTTGAAACCAGTCGTCAGCGATGCCCTGAACAAATGCCGGCAAAGCCTGGCAATGGTCGATCCGACCGCCAATCACTACGACGGACGCTCGGTCACCGTGGGCCTCTCCGACGATTTCGAAATCGCTTACGGCCGCCGTCTGATCGAGGAAATCGCCCGCCGCGCACCGAGACTGCGGCTGATCTTCCGCCAGACCCACAGCCAGATCGTCGCCCGGGCGCTGATGGAGCGCAGCATCGATCTGGCGATCACCGCCGGCGGGTTTGCCGAGCGGCTGCTCAGTCGTCAGGTGCTGGGCGAAGGGGGTTACGCGTGCCTGGTGGATCCGGCGAGTCTGACGCCGGGCCAGCAGCAGATCGATCTGGAGGAATTCGTCACCCGCGAGCACCTTCTGGTGTCGTCGGGCGGTTTTATCGGGATCACCGATGAAGGGCTGGCGGCGCTGGGCCGCAGTCGCCGGGTCTGCGCCTCGACCACGCACTTCGCGGCGTTGCCGCACCTGCTCAAGGGCAGCGATGCCGTGGCGACCATTCCAACTCACGCGGCGCAGGCCATTGCCTCGCTGAGCGGGCTGGCGTTGCTGCCCTGCCCATTGGCGTTGCCGCGTTATCCGATCGAACTGGGCTGGCGCACCAGCACCCAGATCGATCCGGTGGTGCTGACGGTACGCGAAGCGATTGCCGCCAGTTTCGGGGCCGAGTGATTACTTGTTGGCCGCCATCAGGCGATTGACTTCACTGCGCACCATGTTGGCGAACTCTGGCGGCGACATGCCGTCCAGTTCTGCGCGCACGAATTCAGCCCATTTGCCCTTGCGCTTGGAGCGCTCGCCGAACAACCGCGCGGCTTCGCCCTTGGCTTTGCCCAGATTGTTCTGCCAGAGTTCGAACAGTCGGGATTTCTCGTCTTCCAGCGCAGCGCGCTCTGCGAGGGATTTATCGGCCAGATTGAAACTCATCGGGAATTACCTGCTGCATGAAATGGCGACATCTTACACGCTGGGCGGAAACCTCTGACGCAGGTTTTTGCTCCGAATGGAAAATCGCTGCAACTTTTCAAGACACGCCACACTCCATTGTTCACTGTCCATTCACCTGCAAGGAGTCACCCAATGGCCCGGAAAACCGCCGTTCAAGCCGCCGAAGACCAAATCAAGGACCAGGCCTTCAGCGAACTTCAGGCGCTGATCGAAGAGTCGGAAAAACTGCTCAAGAGCAGTGCCTCGCTGGTCGGCGAAGAAGCGGAGACCCTGCGCGGTCAAATCGCCCAGAAGTTGCAGCTGGCCCTGGATTCGGTCACCAACGTGCGTGACCGCACCAAACCCGCGGTAGACGCCACCGAGAGTTACATCGGCGGGCACCCGTGGCAGACCGTGGCGATTTCCGCCGGTTTCGGTCTGGTGGTCGGATTGCTGCTCGGTCGCCGCTGAGCGCGATCAAAAAAGGCGAGCCCTCGGTGGCTCGCCTTTTTCATGTCCGGCAAACACTCATTCGCCGGCCAGTTCTCGCAACTGTGACAGGGTCTGCTGATCCAGTTCGATTCCTTTGGCCAATGACTTGGCCCGCTGCAAATGCCGCCGATCTCCCGGCAAGCGCTTGAGCCCTACCCCGTGCATCTGCCGCACGAGTTCCTGACTGCGTTCGGCGAAGCTTTGCCCGGAGGTCTTGCTCGGGTCGATCACGATCAGCAGTTGGCCAGTCCATGGCGTCTTGGCGCCCGGATGGTTCTTCCAGTCGAATTCGAACGAAAAATTGCCGCCGGTCAGCGCGGCGGCGAGCAACTCCACCATCATCGACAGCGCCGAGCCCTTGTGCCCGCCGAACGGCAGCAATGCGCCGCCTTCCAGAATCGCTTTCGGGTCGCAGGTCGGCTGACCGAGGCTGTCGACGCCCATGCCCGCGGGCAGTTTCTCGCCCTTGCGCGCGGCGATCTGCACGTCGCCATGGGCGATGGCGCTGGTGGCCAGATCGAAGACGATCGGCGCGCCGTCGGCCCGTGGAGCGGCAAAGGCAATCGGGTTGGTGCCGAACAGTGGCCGGTCGGCGCCGTGGGGTACCACGCAGGTCATGCTGTTGACCACGCTCAGCGCCACCAGGCCCTCGTCGGCAAAAGGCTCGACGTCCGGCCACAGCGCGGCAAAGTGATGGGAATTGCGGATCGCCAATAGGGCGATCCCGGCACTGCGGGCCTTTTCAACCAGCAATGCACGGGCCGCCGCCAGCGCAGGTTGAGCAAAACCGTTGCCGGCATCGACGCTGACGAAACCTGAAGCCACATCCTCGACCTTTGGCACAGCCTTGCCGTTGACCCAGCCGCTGTTGAGCGTAGAGACATATCCGGGAATCCGGAATACGCCGTGACTGTGAGCACCGTCCCGCTCGGCGTTGGCGCAATTGGCGGCCAGCGTTCTGGCGACTTCGGCCGAGGTGCCGTGACGGGTGAAAATCGTTTCCAGCAATTGAGTCAGCTCGTCCAGCGAAACCGTGGACGAGACCGCATGATCGTGTGGCGCAGACATCTGAAGCTCCAGAGTAATTATTGGAGGGAACAACAGCGAACAAACAACCCGCCTGAGGATTAACCACGGCTGGCCGGTTGCCTGTCAACCCCGCAATATTTATCTACCACCCTCGTCGCCTTCACCCGCCCTAGCCTTGCGTCTCGACCCACCGGCGCCCGCCAGCATGCGCCCCTCATCGAGACTCAATCATGTCAGCCCTCATTCAGCCGTTGTTGTTCCCCGAAGTCTTCGACGCCCCCGGACGATGGACCGAACTGGGCAAGGCCCACGGTCTGTCCGAATCCGAATTCAAATGGCTCGCCCATGCCAGGCTCTCCTCCAGCAGTTTGCGCAGCCAGCAGACCCCGCCGATGCGCGCCGAGCGCATCCTGCTCAATGTTGGCAGTGAAATACCTCTGCCGTTGCCGGGTGCGTTCGTTCTTGGCGAGACGCCCGTCGATAACGCCCTGATCCTCTACACCGTATTCGACGGCCTGAAAAAATACCGTGACCGCGTCGAATTGAGACAACAGCTCGAGCGGCGCCTGAACAATGCCGATGACCAGGCCAGTCTGTTTGCGTTCCTGTCTTTGCCGCAACGCAAGCGGCTGTTCGATGCCGACAACATCACGGTGACCTTCAGCATCATCGATGGCGATGTATTTGATGAAAACACCACGGCCATCCAGCAGGCGCAGATTCTGAATGCACAGGCCATGCGGGCGGAGCTGGAAAAGCTGCCGACGCTCAGTCACCTGCTGGAAAACATCCTTGATGAATTGCTCAAACCGCATTTCGGCAGCTTGCAGCAAAACCGTACCCGCGTCGGTTTCTACACCCAGGACGATGACACCGCGCTGACAAGACACTGGCTCGACTCCATGAGCCTGAGCGATGCAGTGCTGTTGCATTACCGGCATCAACAATGGCCGACCACTGCGTTGCGAGAGTTCTCCCACCCCGACAGATCGGCCGCCACAGGCGATCAGGCGCAATGGGAAGAGGCTGTCACCAGCGCGTCCGGAAAGTTGCCGGCGCTGCTTTTCCGGCAGCTGGAACACTATTGGGACGCGGCTTCTGCCGACGGTTCGACGCGACGCGCGTTCTTCGCCAACGTTCTGGAGGACCAGGCGCTCAGCGAATGGATGAGAAAACGCGAAAACGGCATTCTCGATGCAACTCAGTTCAGCGCACTGCATCAGTTGATGTCGCACGATGCACAAGGCCCGCAGCGCCCCGTCACCGAAACCGTGCGTCTTTGGGAGCACGAAGCCAATTACGTCGAACTGGCGGGGTCGCTGATGATCAGCGCCAGCCAGGCCTTTCTTTACACCCCGGTGCAGGGTCTGCAAGTGCTCGCCGATTACAACGACCTGAAACAGACGTTGCAGAGCAAGTTCATTGCCAAGGGCCATGAAGACGAGCTTTACGGCCTGCTCAGCCTGGAAGAGCGCAACCGGTTTCTCGGTTTCGACCAGCCGCAGGTATCGGGAGAGCGGATCGTCGGAGAAGTCTTCAAGATCCTCTTCGAATGGATCATCACCAAGCAGCGGCAAAACATCGAATACGCCCTGCAAGTGTTTCGCCACAGCGATGGCGCGGTGAATCTGCACGCCCTGTTCGATAAGAGCCTGGACATCCGCTCGATGATTCATGCGCGTTTGCTCGAGCTCGACAGCGCAGGACGCTGGAGCACGCACCCGGTACTTTCAGGCAATCAACAGCCGTCCATGGTTCTGGCGGAAAAGGCGCGCGCCGCGATCAAGACGTTCAGCAGCGTTGAAGCGCCGCTTCGCCAGACACTCAAGACCCAACCCATGGCCACTCAGGAGGCTCAGCGGTCGTTTCTCGAAAACCTGAAGGCAACCCTGGCGCATGCCTGGTCTATCGGGGTAACTGGCGAAGCCCGGCTGCGAGCATTGAACGGCACACTGCCAGCCTCGGTACGGGCGATCGTCGATGCCGTGTGCAATCCAGACCAGCCGACCCGCGCGCAACGCCAGGCGCTGCAGGGTTTTCGCCCCGACGCCTATGGGCTCACCCTACGGTCTGGCGACCAGCAGAAGCTGCTGCCACTCGCCCACTGCCTGCTGATGACCGAGCGTGGCGGTCTCGACGTCCAGCACTCCGGTCGTGCAGTGTTGTGGACACCTGCACTCGGGCTTGAAGTATTCGACTCCGTTGCAATTGCCCGGCAAAAGCTCGAGCAACGCTTGCTGCACAAGGTGCAACGCCTGTCGCTGCTGGAAAATATTCTGCCTGCACAGTTTCAGCTGCATCAGCGTTATACCCTGGGGCCTTTTCAGTTCATCGAACACAACGTGCTGCATAACCGCATGCAATCGGCGACCGAGCATTTTCTCGGGCGCTGCGAGCAGGTGCGCACCCGCGTGAAGGATCCGGCAAAGCGCGACAAGGCGCTGACAACGCTGGGTGAGTCGACTTTTCACACCAACCTGAAGCTCGCAACGGCTCATGCCCGGGCAATCGTCTCCCGGCAAACTTATCCTGCCTGGCTCGGCATGGCGTCGCTCGCCGAACAGAAACTGCACGTCGAACTCCTGGAGCAGTGGCGCCAGAGCGTCGTCGACGACAAGGATTACCTGAGCGGTGTGCCGACTCTGGTCAGCCATGTCGAAAAGACGTTGACGTCATTGCTCGAAGGGCGATTCCCGGATACCGGGCTCAACCCTCGCCACATCCGGATAACGCCGAACCTGGCCCTGGCCGGACCGGCCCGCAATCTTCTCGAGTTTGCCCTCAATCACATCAATATCGCCCAAGGCACCGGTTTCAAGGTGGCATCGACAACCGCCAACGCGTTGCCCAAGGGGCTCGATCAAAGTGCAGTGACGCAACTGCTGCTATCGCTCGAGATTCCTGACACCTACAGCGAAAAGGTCAGGCAGGCACTGGCGACGAATACGACTGCCGGCCTCGCGCGGCAGCAGACTTTCTTCCGTCAATTGCCCTGGCAGTTGTTGCAGCATGCTCACGCGCTGAAACTGCAGCAGCATTTGTCAGAAACGGCATTCAGTTACATCCGCCAGGCCCTGGACATGCCAGATGCCATCGCCCGTGCTGCCGTGTCCGGTGCACAAGCCATAGTGTGCCCGCTGTCGCTGATAAAGACAGTCGGCGCCGCTGCAGTCGAAGCATGCGGACTGTATGTGTTGGCCCCCGGCACCGGGCACAAGGGGCCTCGGCTGCTTTACAGCCCCTACACCGAGCAGGCCTTTCACGAATTTCCCGATGAAGAAAGTCTGATCAGCGCGCTGAACATGCCGGGTTTGCTGCAAAACCTGCTGCTTCGTCGCCTGCCGCAACCCCAGCGAGCGATTTTCCGCGGTCTGTTTGCCAGCACCCTGGGACAGATCAGCGAAATGACGCTGGACTACCGCCCGATTGCCGGCAACCTGCTGGAACGTCTGTATCAGGACAATCTCGATCTGTTGAAACAGATGCTCGACTCGCAGAACGACAGCGACGGGCAGTCTGACTGGGAAAACGCCAAAGCCCTGTTCAGCGACGGCATCCGACAGGTCGCGGACGTGCTGCCGGGCAAACTCGCCTGCGGACGCTTTCTCTGGCAAGCCTACGATGCCTTCAAGGATTCGGCCGAGTCCTTGCAGAATCATCACTGGAAGAAGGCGCTGAAGTCGTTTATCGATGGCGCCGAACAAATGGTGACCGTCGGGATGCTGTCCGAAACGCCCGCTGAACAGGCGGTTGGCGCCGATGTCGGTCAGCAGACGATCGCCTCCGGCACGCAGAAGATCGAAAAGCCTGTGGCTCCGAATCTGTCGGAAATCGAAACGACTTCACCTCAACGCACCCTCCTGCAGCCTTTCGAAGCAATGGACGTCGCACTCAAGGATCTGACCTACAGCGCGACTCAGGGCGTGTACCAGAAGACATCCAACAACCGTAGCTATGCCGCAGTGGACGGCAAGGTATACCGGGTCGTCAAAAACGGAGCGGACTGGCAATTGGCAAAGGATGACGTTCGCGGCCCATTGCTGCGCAAGACCGACTCACGGACAGTCCGGATCACCGAGGGTCAGACCGTTCATTACGGCAAGGCCTATTCCAGAATGATCGTGCACAATAAGTACACGCACCTGCGCCGCATGATGCTCAACATCGAAGCGCACGGCATGGAAGAGATCAGTCGAAGATACCCTGAAAAAGCCCGGATACTGGGACATGCAGTGGCGGTGGCGCGGGATTACGCATTCAACTGCCTGCACAATCTGGCCATTCTGGACATCAACGTCGTGCCCGGTGGGCGGGTCAACCGGTTTCTCATGGAGTTCTTTGATGTCCCACGCGTCACGACGCAGATCCTGTCCAGGATAAACGCCGCGATCCTGCCCATCTGCAAGGCTCTGGTAGATCCGGCAGACGACCTGCTCAACACTGACCGCTTCATCGTCGGCTCAACCAGATGGTTTCACGACGTGATTGCGTTTGTCCTCGATGGCGACCTGAAGAACAAAGTCCATTTCACCCAGCATTTTTTCAATCAGGATCTGGGGGACTATGTTCCCGTCACTGCATCTGGTTTTGATATTGACGGCCATGCACAAGCCGCAACCCTGATACATGAGTTGGCCCATCAACTGAGCAATGCGTGGGACATCGCGACGGTCAGGGCGCGTGAGCCTTTCTGTGACCTGATATCTTCCGCTACCCCCGACGGTGAAAGATTGCTCAATCATCTGCAGGACGAACGAAGAACCGCGCTGTCACTGGCCACGCCCCGTGCACAACTGTTTGCAGAGTGGAGCCCGAATCAAGCGGCCTGGATCGACCTGGACAGAATTGCGGAGAAACAGACCACGGCGGCGGAGATTTTCAGGCAGACAGGCAGCGCCACCATGAGCGAGGCGCGCGATGCGTTCCTGGATCGGCAGTCTTCAGATGCCCGCGTCGGTGTCATCTTGCACAACGCCGATTCGATAGCGCAGCTGATCTGCGAAGTCGGCCGGCAGCTGGAGGTTGTGCCGTCCCCTTGATCCAAAAAAAATGCGCAGGCTCATCACCTGCGCATTCCGGCAACGGCCTCAGGATCAGTCTTTCTGATCACGCAAGACATTGCCCGACGCGCCATCGATACGGAACTCGTACACCACGCCGTCCGCCTTGCGCCCTTCCCCTTTCCAATAGCCGTTGTTGTCGGCCTCGATCTCGTAGACCTCGACATAACCGGCCTTGGTTTTAACGATTTCGATAGCCTTTTCGATAGTGATCCATCCAGCGCCCGGACGGTCGGCCAGCGCCGCGCCTGCACTCAGGAGACTGGCGGTGGCGACGAAAGCGGCCAAGGTTCTTTTGATCATTTTTTCACTCCATTCATGGATAGGGTTCATGGGACGTCCTGGTTTTTGGGGCGCCTGAGCGGAAAAAAGTTCAACGTTTGATGGGTAAATGCCATGACGGTTGTTCTCGGCGCCTTCCCCTCAAGGTTAGAATGCGCGAAATCAGGAAGAGTCAATGACCCAGAACACCCTCTCGGAAGCCGAATACGATGCCATCACCGATGCCGCCGCGCATTGGTGCATGCGTCTGCACGCCGTCGACTGCACCGCTGAAGAGTGGCAGGCGTTCGAACAGTGGCGCGATGCACATCCGCTTCACGCATTCGAGTATGAGGCGATGCTGGAGATCTGGGATGTCGCCGAGCATTTGCCGCGCCCCGAGCCTGCGGTGGTTGTACCGAAGACTGCGCCGGCCCGGACGTGGCGCCAATACGCAGTAGCCGCCGCCGTTTGCGCTCTGGCGCTGCCGCTGGCGGCCTGGACCGGATGGAATCTGGGTTGGCTGCCCGACAGCTATCAACACTTCGCTGCCACCGATAATGTGCGCCATGTCACGCTGGCTGACGGCAGTCAGGTCGAGCTGAACCTCAACACCGAGCTGACCTACAGCAATTACAAGGACGAGCGTCGCGTCACCCTGAAAAAGGGTGAAGCCTTCTTCGAAGTCAGCCATGACCTGAGCCATCCGTTCATCGTCAGGGCCGCAGAAGGCAAGATCCGCGTCACCGGCACCCGTTTCAACGTCTGGATGTACGAAGATCAGGTGAAGGTGAACCTGATCGAGGGTTCCGTACTGGTCACCAGCAATACTCAACTGTCGGGCGATGGCTTGCGCCTCGGCCCTTCCATGCAGGCCCGCTACAGGCACGGCGACTTCACGCCGCAAATCAGCCAGACCTATGCCAATGACACTTCTCTGGCCTGGCGCAGCGGCAAACTGATTCTCGACAACCTGTCGCTGAACGAAGCGCTGCCGATGATCAACCGCTACCTGGACAAACCCTTGATGCTCGCCGACAGCGCAACCGGCGCGATCCGGGTGGGCGGCATTTACAACATCAAGGAGCTGAACAGTTTCGCCAGCTCGATGCCAAAGGTGTTGCCGGTGTTCCTGACCCGCAACAAGGAAGGCAACCCGGTGATCAATCCGATGCCGCAACAACCACGAAAAAACTGAAGGCCGTTCCCGTGAGGGAGCGGCCTTCTGCTTTTACGGTGTCAGTCCCTCGGACGGCTGACTACTGCGCCGCGACTTTCCCTGCTTTTTCCAGATCATCGCGTACGGTCTGTACCTGATACTGCGGATCGGCCTTGATCTGCTGTTCGGTGAACGGCAACACGCTCCACTGTTTCTTCGAGAACGCCTCGGTCTGGTCACGGGCGTATTTCGATGCCGGATCGCTGGACAGCGAGAACGCGAGCAGGCCCTGGGCATGCGGCCCCTTGTCATCGAACGTCACGACTTGCAGATAACTGGTGCCACTGACCACTTCCAGCTTGCCGTCTTCACGGGGCACGCTCTGGATGGCGTTGTAGATGCCCAGCGTGCCCGGGCCACCGTGAATCGGGGTTTGCTGGCTACCACTGCTGACCACCTGCACGTCGCCCCAACGGGTTTTCTCGGTCAGACCCATTTTGGTCGCCGACTCGGCCGACGCCAGCATGGCCTCGCGCAACGCCTTGGCCACGTCGGGATTTTCGACGGCCAGCCCGCGCGGTGTGTGCTGCGCGTCCTTCGGATCGAACGCCACGCGCCAGGCCTGCGGCGATTCCTGCATCGCTTGCATGATGCTCTGGAAATGCACCAGGCCGATGCCCGAGTCCAGATTCGCCCGCCCGTCCCACGCTTTCAGACTGCTGCACACCGATTTCAACGCCGCCTCAGACTGCGAGGCACAGAACTTGAACAGATCCGGCATCACCTGAGTTGCCAGGAACACCTGATCGTCCATCACCATGTGTTGCAGGTCCTGCACCGACAGCGGGCCTTTCTTGTCCAGCGTCGCCAGACGATCCAGCGCAAAGCGCGAGCGCAGGCCCAGAGGCTGCCCTTCCTGACTGATCAGCGGCGAGAAACCGGTCAGCGGTTGCGCCGGGTTGGCCAGCCAGGCCGAGTCGTTGGAGTGCTGGACGAAGTCCTTGCGCAACAGCTGCGGCAACTGGCTGGAGGCGTAAATGCCCTTTTGCGCGGCTTGCGGGTCGATGTCCCAGGCGCAGGCGCTGTTGGAGCCGTCGAGCACGATCATTTGCAGGCCGATGCGCGGGTCGCTGCACTTGGCCAGTTTGTCGGCACTGACGTTCGGCACCACCGACAGGTTCATGTACAGCGTCTGGCCCTTGTCATCCACGGCCAGCGTGTTGACCCACGGGATGCCCTGGATCGTGTGCACCGAATCCTGCAGATCCCTGAGATTGCCGGCGCGGTTCATGGCGTACCACTGCTTCAGCACCCGGTCATTTTCGAGGTTGGCATCGCGCAGGCTGTAGGCGTACTCGTTGTCCCAGTCGAGCCTGCCCGGCCACTGCACGATCGGGCCGAACTGCGAACTGTAGATATCGCGCGATACCGGCGTCACCTGCCCGTCCGCCTGCTTGACCTGCACCGTCACCGTCCGCTTGTTCAGCGGCAACGATTGGCCATCGAGCAGGTAACGGGTCGGGTCCTTCGGATCGAGTTGCAGGCGATACAGGGTGAAGTGTTTGGACGAGTCGACGGTGTGGGTCCAGGCCAGGTGCTGGTTGAAGCCGATGTTGATCATCGGCAAGCCCGGCAGCGCCGCGCCCATCACATCCAGTTTGCCGGGGATGGTCAGGTGCATCTGATAAAAACGCATGCCGCCGACCCACGGGAAATGCGGGTTGGCCAGCAGCATCCCGCGACCATTGAACGAGCGCTCGCTGCCCACCGCCACGGCGTTGCTGCCGCGGTCCAGGGCGAAGCGTTGCAGCCGCGTGTCCGCCAGTTGGTAAGCCCGTGCATCGTTTTCGATCTGCGCTGTGGACTGCGGCGGTGTTGCACCCGCCAAAGCTTCGGCGAACTGCCCGACACCGCCCTCGACCAGCAGACGCCGGGTCAGCTTCACGAGGTCTTCGGCGGCGATATCGCGCACCCATTCACCCTGGCACTGTTGCGGCAGCCCCTGCTGGCGGCGCTCGGCCAGATAACGGTTGTAGCCGGCGGCATAACCTTCCACCAGATCACGCACTTCGACCGGCTGCGCCTGCCAGAAGGCATTCACTGCCTGGGGTGTGTTGAGCCATTGGAAGAACAGATCGCTGACGCGGTTCTCGCGCTCCTCGACCGTCAGTTGCTCCGGCCCGAAGTACCGTGACCGCTCGCCGTTGACCGTCACGATCTCGTTGGCCAGCAGGCACAGGTTGTCCTGCGCATAGGCATAACCGATGCCGAAACCGAGTCCGCGTTCGTTTTCCGCGCGGATGTGCGGTACGCCATAACCTGTGCGACGGATATCGGCGCCGGCCTGCCCGGAAGCGGAAGGGCTGAACGCCTGCGCCGACAGACTCAGCCCGAGAAACAGGCCGGCAAGGGTCAGTCCGGTGAATTGCCTGGAAATAGTCACGCTCGCTCCTGATCGAAATGCCGAAGAGCGAACCACCCGCCACCGTGAACACGTCGGGCCCGGCTCGCTCTGAAATCACCCACGCGTCACGCGCAATGAGCCTGTTCAGAAAACGAAGCCGCGGAAAAAAATTTAGTCGGTCACACACCCGTTTGGCGCCGTGATCACGGGGAAAAGACGAAACGACGACAAAATTTCTACATTTTTCGCTTCATGATTTGTCGAGCTGAAACGTCTTGTTTAGAGAGAGCACAAGAAACCTTTCCTGATCAGGCTCTGAAAGGAGTAATCGCATGTACAACCCGCCACTACCATCGGAAGGTAGCCAGACCCCCAAAGGAGCGCCCATGGGTTCGCACGCCGACGTATTCGGGCAACGGGTCGAGCGTCACGGCAATGAACGCATCCGTTTGCTGCTTAAAAGCTTCGGCCTGCGCACCAGCCTGATTCGCCTCAAAGTCATCGACACCTTGCTGGTCGCCGCCGAGGACGACCGTCGCCTGGGTGTGCGTGGCGTGCATAGCCAACTGCTGGATCTGGACATTCCGTTGTCCTTTCTCAGCGTGCGCGAAGTACTCAAGCGCCTGTGCGCCGAAGGCGTGATCACGTTCAACGACGACAAGAGCTACAGCCTCCATCCCCAGGCTGCCGCCGTGCTCAACAGCGATTGATGCACGCGGCAGACGCCGTCAGGGCTTGACCTTGCGGCGCATCACGCCGTTGATCACCACGACCACTACCGCCACACCGATGGCGATGTACTGGAACGTTTGCTCGCTGAGCTTGCCGGCGTTTTGCAGCCAGGACAGGCCGAGCATGATCAGCAGTACGGCGACAGCGATCAGAATCGAATATATCAAGCGTTGCTTATGGGTCATTACAGGTTCCTGAACCGTTGGAATGTATCGGGTTTGTATCGGCGTTGATGCCATGCGCATACCGTTTGACGGGGATGCGCCGCCGTTAACGGGGTCTCATGTTACAGCCGATGAAGAGCTTTGGCTTCAAGCGGCGTCAACCATGAGGATCTTTGAAATGCTGCGTCGAATCACCTGGCTGATTCCTGTCCTTGCACTGCTCGCCCTGAGCGGCTGCATCATCTTTCCCCACGGCGGCTGGCATGGCGATCATCGCCACTACGCGCCTGGCCCGGGCTATTACTACCATCGTTAAGTCAATCTCGCGGAAAGGATGCCAGCGTCCATCCGTTCAAATGCAACAACGGATTTAAGCGTCAGGAGAATTGCCCGCAGGAATGTGGGCGTTTTTTATGGATCGGCGATTACCGGTATAGGAGTCTTCGCCTCCTCAAGTAGGAATGCTGCCCTCCGTAACATTACGCACAACCTCGTCATATACCGTCACACCAATGGCTTAGGGACATTCCCCGCTCCTCCCTACTCTTGCGCTACCTCTCGACGATCGTGAAAGCGCATGCAACGAACTCTCATTCCCCTCCCGCCACTCCAGGCGCTCGGCTTCTGTCTCGCCATCACGCTGTTCGAATGGCTGACCTACATGGCCAGCGACATGGTCATGCCGGCCATGCTGACCGTCACCCGGGATCTGGAAGCCGATGCGGCTCACATTCCCAATGCGTTCAATCTCTATCTGATCGGCGGCGTCTGCCTGCAATGGCTGATCGGGCCTTTGTCCGACCGGTTTGGCCGGCGCCCGCTGTTGCTCGCCGGTTGTGCGCTGTTCGGCATGACCTGTGCGGCGGCCGTCGCCACGCCCGGCATCGAAGTGTTCAACGCCCTGCGACTGTTGCAAGGCATGGGCCTGGGATTTGTCGTGGCGGTCAGTTATCCCGCCCTTCAGGAAGTCTTCTGCGAGGCCGATGCCGTGCGACTGATGGCACTGCTGGGCAACGTCGCCCTGCTTTCGCCCCTGCTCGGTCCGCTGCTCGGCAGTCTGCTGCTGGAGTGGCTGAGCTGGCGCGAGCTGTTTCTCGGCCTGGGCCTGATCGCGACACTGACCTGGATCGGACTGTATACCTGCATGCCGGAGACGATCGGCGTTGTCCGCCACGATGGCGGTCAACAAGCGCCGATCCCCTTCTCCTTCCGCCAGATCAGGACCCGTTACGTGGCGCTGCTGCGCAATCACCGGTTCGTCGGCATCTGCCTTACCCTGGGTCTGATGAGCCTGCCGCTGATTGCCTGGATCGGTCTCGCGCCGCTGTTGCTGGTTCAGTTGCTGGGCCTGACGACCCGCGAATATGCGCTGTGGCAAATTCCGGTGTTCTCGGCGGTGATCGTCGGCAATCTGATCCTCGACAGACTGCTCAGTTCGCGGGATCTGCCGCAATTGATTCGTCTGGCGCTCTGGCCGTTCTGCCTGGGGTTGCTGACCTTGATAGCCACCGCACTGACCGGCCTTTCCCTTGCCGGATTGATGACCGGTCTTGCGCTGTATGCCGTCGGGCTTGGCATGAGCAACGCCGCGCTGTACCGGCTGGCTCTGTTTTCCAGCGATGACAGCAAAGGACTGGTCTCCGCTGCGATCGGCATGATTTCGATTGCCGTGATGGGTGTCGGTGGCTCGCTGATTGCTGCCACCGGCGGCGGCAACCGTCTGGAATCCTTCGCCATTCTGGCGGCGCTGGGCGGTTTGCTCAGCCTGCCTTTGCTGTACCGGTTTCTGCCACATGCCCCGACAGACTCCGCCTCTTCAACATAAAGAAAAGGACGCCTGATGAACCACCTCCCCCACAGCGACGCGCTCTGCGCGTTGACGCAACCCTATTGCCCGGATTCCGTGCCGGACGGACTGTTCAGCCAGGCCATGGCCGAGATCAGCCGGTTTCACTGCCAGCACACACCCGGCTACGAACACTGGCTGAACGCCAATGGCCTGACCGTGGGCGATCTGGATCACCTCGATGACTGGTCGCGACTCCCGCCGGTTTTCGCCAGTTACTTCAAGCGCCAGGCTTTGCTCAGCTCCACCGCAGCGGACGCTCGGGAGCTCACCTCCTCCGGCACCAGCGGCGAGAAAAGCCGCATGCGATATGACGAACGCAGCCTGAGCGCAGCCCAGAACATGGTCGAACGAATCTTCCGGCACTATGCCTGGGCCACCCCGGACACGCCGTGCAACTACCTGCTGCTGAGCTATGAACCCGAAGGACGCATCAGCCTGGGAACGTCCTTCACCGATCAGTTCCTGTGCCGCTTCGCCCCCGTCAACCGCGTGGCCTATGCACTGCGCCGTACGGGCAACGGCCATGAATTCGACAGCTTTGGCGTAATCGCCGCCTTGCAGTCCTTCGCCGAGGAAGGCTTGCCGGTACGAATCTTCGGTTTCCCCGCATTTCTCTGGCAGACCCTGCAACGCATGCAGGCCACCGGGGTGGCCGATCTGCAACTGGCAGAAGGTTCGCTGGCGCTGTTTGGCGGCGGCTGGAAAACCCAGGCGGCGCAAGAGATTCCCCGCCGGCAACTGTACGAGCGGATCCACCGCCAATTGGGCATCGAGGTGTCCCGCTGCCGTGACGGTTACGGCGCGGTCGAGCATGCAGTGCCGTACCTCGAGTGCGCTGACCACCACTTCCACGTACCGGTCTATTCGAAGGTCTTGGTACGTGATCCCGCCGACTTCTCGCTGCTGCCGTATGGCCGTCAAGGCTTGCTGAGTTTTGTCTCGCCTTACATTTCATCGAGTCCGGCGCACGCGGTGGTCATGAGTGACCTCGCCACCCTGCATTCCGGCGACAGTTGCGGCTGCGGGCTGCCAGTGGACTGGTTCGAACTGCATGGCCGGGCGGCCACCACCGCCGGCCGAAGCTGCGCCATGGCCGCGTCTGAACTGCTGGGGAAGCACTGATATGTACCTGATCAACGGACAACTTCACGACGACTACACCTTCGACCTCGCATTGGAAAAGCTTTATCCGGACTTGCCACAACGGCTGGTCACGCCGCTGGACACGGCGACGGTCCTTAACACGGCGGCTACCTTTGCCAGACGCCTGCAAGACCCGGATCTGCCCTTTCCGCTCGACGCTGAACAACGTCAGTTACTGATCGAGTTCTGCCAACCCGCTGCGCTGCGCTGCAAGCTTGAGCGCGAACTCGGCGCACAACCGGCCAGCCTGCGTCGCCTCGATTATCGCCAGCCGCGCTTTGAACGCTGGAGTCCGCTGGGCCTGGTGGTCCACATCACTCCCGGCAACTCGCCGTTGCTGGCGTTCTGCGCGGTGATCGAGGGACTGCTGGCCGGCAACGTCAACTGGTTGCGGCCCAGCAGCAGCGATCAGGGGATGACCGCGCAATTGCTGCATGGATTGGCGCAGTGCGATGCCACCGGCCAGATCGCCGGGCATGTTGCAGTCGTTCCGGCCAGCACGGCCCGGATCGGTGAATTGTGCCAACAGGCCAACGGAGTGTCGGCGTGGGGCGGCGAGTCCGCGCTGCAAGCCATCCGCCAGCAACTCGCGCCTGGATGTCGCTGGATCGACTGGGGCCACCGCATCAGTTTCATCTACCTGACACCGGCAGCGGTCTCGCCACAAGCGCTGGACGCCGTGGCCGATGAAGTCTGCCGCCTCGACCAGCAGGCTTGTTCCAGTCCGCAATGGCTGCTGGTGGACAGTGACGACGAGAACGTCTTGCGCTCGATCGGCAATGGCATGGCCGAGGCATTCGAACGTCGATCCCGACACTGGCCGGCCTTGCAACCTTCAATTCAGGAGGCTTCGCAAATCACCACCCGAACCGCGATGGCGCGACTGGCTCAGAGCTTTGGCGGGGCCAGCGGACAGGTCTGGCAGGCGCCGGACTGGCGCGTCATCTGGAACCACGACCGGCAACTGGGCCCCTCGCCGCTGTTTCGCAGTCTGCTGCTCAAGCCTGTGCCACGTCCGCGGGTCACCGAGGCGCTACTGCCTTGGCGAAACGTATTGCAAAGCGCCGGACTGATGTGTGCCGATCACGAAATGGCCGGACTGGCCCGGACGCTGATTGCCGCCGGCGTCACACGGATTACCCCGGTGCAGGCGATTCACGATGGTTACGAAGGCGAGCCCCACGACGGCGTGTATGCCCTGCAACGCTTGAGCCGGCGCGTGTCGGTCAGCCTGTCGACGACGGCACTGACGACCTGCGCCACGCTCGATCCGCTGCCGGCGCCACCCCGCGTGGCCAATCTGCCGATCATGAGCAAGGAGACCTTCGTCAGCCGTCCTATCCATCCGGCGGCCCGCTTGTATTTCCGCTCGGGTGGCAGCAGCGGCACCCCGGCGCTGGCCGGTTACAGCTACCGCGATTTCGATCGACAGATGCGCGCCAGCGCTGACGGGTTGTTCGCGGCGGGGCTCGACCCGAGTTGCGACCGGGTAATGAACCTGTTCTTCAGTGGGGGGCTGTATGGCGGTTTCTTCAGTTTCTCCAAGGTGCTGGAACTGCTGGGTGCCACGCACCTGCCGATGGGGGCTCCGGCCGATGACGATTACCGCGAGATCGCGCAGGTCATCATCGATCAGCGCGTCACCGTACTGGTCGGCATGCCCAGCACCCTGCACCGTCTGTTCCTCAACGAGCAGGCACGACTGCGTACCTATGGCGGGATCGAAAAAGTCTTCCTCGGCGGCGAACATCCCGGTGAACAAAGCCTCGCCCTGATGCGCAGCTGCGGCGTCAGGCTGATCCGCTCGGCCATTTACGGCAGCGTCGACGCCGGACCGCTCGGCCATGCCTGCCCGGCCACCGGCGATGGGGTGTTCCATCTGATGAGCGATATCCAGCACCTGGAGATCGTCGATTTCGAGTCGGATCGTGCGGTGACCGGTAATGAAACCGGGCGCCTGGTGTTTACCTCCATTGAGCGCGAAGGCCAGGACGTTCAGCGCTACGACGTCGGTGACAGCGGTCGCTGGCTCCCCGGCATGTGTGACTGCGGGCTGCCTACGCCGCGCTTCGAGCTGCTGCAACGTCACGGCAAGTTGATCCGCATCGGCACCGACTTCATCTGTCTGTCGCAACTGGCAGAGCACCTGGAGACCGAGTTCCAGCTGATCCTCGAGCATGCCCCGGACGGACTGGAGCGCATGCGTTTTCGCAGCCCGAGGCTATCCGATGATGTTCAGCGTCGCCTGCTGGATTACCCGACGCTGGCCACGCTCATCCAGACCGGGCTGCTGACCGTCGAGGTAGAGGTTTGCGGCAGCGACGGGTTCACCCGCAACAAACACAGCGGCAAGACGCCGTTGCTGATCGACAATCGGGGCGTTGGTCCCTGCACAGACACGCAAGGAACCGAACATGAACACACGGTTTGAATGGCAAGAGCTGGTCACGTTTGCTCGACAGTATTCCGGCTTTTATGCGCGTCACTTCGCCGAACTTTCCCGGCCGGTCACATCACTGGAACAACTGCCGGTGATTGACCCCGGGGAATACTGGAAAGGCAGTCATGACCTCGACCATTGGCCTGCCCTGACAGCGCCGCTGACTGACGCGCTGGTGTTCAAGACCGGAGGCACCACCAGCGCCGGCAAGTTTTCACTGTTCCGGCGCGAGGAATGGCGGACGCTGGTAACAGACTTCGGTCGCAGCCTCGGCGCGCAACTGAACGCCGGGGACCGGGTCGCCAACCTGTTTTTTGTCGGTGACCTGTATGCCAGTTTCATCTTTACCCACGATGCCCTGGCGCATGTGCAAACCGAGGTTGTCGAGTTTCCCTTTACCGGCCATGTCGACTCGATCCTGCTGAGCGATGCGATTGCCCGGCACCGGATCAACGTGCTGGCGGGCCTGCCCGCCCATCTGCTGACCTTCGCAGCCTGGCTCGAACAACAGGGCCGGACTCTCGAGCACATCACCGCCCTGCTTTACGCCGGTGAAAGCCTGTTTGACGCCCAGTTGCGACGGCTTGAGCGAGTGTTTCCCAACGCCCGAGTGGCGTCCATCGGCTACGCCAGCGTCGACGCCGGCTTCATCGGTGCCAGTCATCGCGACTGTGCCCTGGGTGAACATCGGGTTCCTGAAGGTCACGCACTGCTGGAAATCCTCGACGAGAACAGCGGCGAAGTGATCGAAGAATGCGGCCGGTCCGGACGACTGGTGATGACCAACCTCACACGCCGGTTGATGCCGTTGATCCGCTACCCGGTCGGTGACCGTGCATGCTGGTGCGAACCGTCCGGCACGCCCCGGCGCAAGTTCGCATTGATGGGCCGCTGCGCCGACAGCCAGCGGGTGCGCGTGGGTATCCTGACCCTGCTGCCGCAATCGATCGGCGAGACAGTGTGGCGCATCACCGGCAGCGACGAATGGCAACTGGTGATCGAGCAGGAGGGTGCGACGGATATTCTGCGTCTGCACTGGGCACCGGACGCTCTGTCACCGGCAATCGCTGAAGCCGACCAGACACTGCATCGCGCCTTGCTCGAAGACTATCCGTTGATCGAGCAACTGAGCGCCGATCACCAGCTTGCGCTGCGGATTCGCTGCTGCACGACGCAGGAACTGGAACGTCATCCACGCTCCGGCAAACGTCAGCGTGTGCTGGACCGTCGTGTCTACAACGGCCATAACCAGGAGCGTTGCTGATGGATTCCATCACCCTGCGAAGTTATCGCACCAGTGACGCTGCGGCGGTCAGTCGCCTGTTCAGGAAGATCTATGGCGATCATTACGCTCAGCCGCATGTTTACCTGCCCCGGTTGATCAGCCAGAACCACGCCGACGGCCACTGGCATTCGTTGGTGGCGGTGTCCGACAATCGGGTGGCGGGCCACTCCACGCTGATTCTCGACAAGGAATCGTCCATCACCGAGCTGGCGCTGAGCGTGGTGGATCCGCAGATCCGTGGGCAGAACGTCGCCACTGAACTGGGCCGGCACTTGCTGATCCATGCGCAAGCGTTGGGTTATCAGGGCGTCACGATCAAGCAAATGACCCATCACCCCTACACGCAGAAAATGGCCGCCGGTCTTGGGTTTCACAACACCGGCTTATTGCCCGATCATGCGCCTTCGCCCTTTGGCGACGCCGTGACGGAATCGCTGGTATTGGGTTACGCCCCCGTCGATGGTTATCAGCGCCCGCTGCCGGCATTGACCTGGCCGGATGAATGCCGTGAGTTCATGCAACAGCTGTGCGACGTGTTCGGAACGCGGTTGAACGTGTCGCCGTGGATCGGCGCGCCGGCGCAGCTTGAGCCGCGCTGGGGGCGATATGACGGGGTTTTCAAAGAAGTGGACGACAGTTTGCTCAAAGAATTGCAGCAACTGCCCGACCATTGGCTGATATCGATCAGACTCAGGCTGGCGCAGGGTTTCGACAAGGCCTGGCACCGGCTGTCGACGATAGGCTTCGTGTTCAGCGGACTGGCGCCCGATGACAGAGGAGCAGGATGGCTGGCGTTGTTTCATCGGGGATTCCAGCCCAAATCCCTGTCCTTGCATTGCCCGCAAATGCAGCGATTGCATGACGATATGCAGCGGCAGATCGCACCGCCGGCCTGTCATCGCAGAAGTGGCAGCCGCCCATAAACGCCGCATATAAACGAAAGGGCCCACCCCGTTACCGGAGTGGGCCCTGTCTTTCAGGCCTTGGCTTTTACACCTTGATCGGTAGGAGGCTTGCGCTCCCCGCCCTGACCGTAAGTCTGCAGGCTCTGCAGTACATAAATGGCTTTCTTGTACTCGGGGATCAACGTATTCGCGTACTTGTTGCCCTTGAGATTGTTGTTCTGGATGGTATCGAGTTGCGTGGCGAAATACTCCAGCGCATTGAACTTGGCGTCCGGGTCTTTCTGGATGCCGAAGCGATCGAACTTGTCGCCTGCATTGAGCAAGGTCATGGACGTGATTTCGGAAATCAGGCCGCGGCTACGCAGCATTGCGCTCAGGCTGCCCAGTTGCTTGGCCGAAACATTGGTCGGATCGAAACCCTTGATGTTCTTGTGCAGACCCTGCTTGTCCATTTCCGCCGTATTGATCACGGTGGGATCGTTGCCGACCAGGGCCAGCATCTGCTTGACCTTCACGCTTTGAGAAACCGGTTTGCTCGAGCTTGCTGTATCTCGAACCAGCAAACCCGCCTTGGGTTGCCAGGCACCGGTATATCCGATAGTCATGCGCAGGCTCCTTGCGAAGAAAACATGAAAAATTCCTTGTTGAACCACTTTTGAGTTGCCCGGAGTATCGGCCGGCAAACTAGTGGCACCAACTCCTTTCTGCACTTTTTTACAATTTTTGTACATTCACGATACAAACCGTAAACCGCCCGGAAATACGGGACGAGAGCGATCATGACAAGGTGATTAAAGTGGGTTTATTGCTCTAATGTTCGGCCCGGTTAGTTCTTGTGTATCAGGCCCGATATGTTCCTTTGGTCGGGATCGCTTTTTTTAGGACGAAAGTACCTAAAGCTTCCCGAGGACCCGACGATACGTTAGGAAACCCGCGCTGTTTTTTTCCCTGCCCACAATAAGAATCCCTGCTCAAGGACCGGTTTCCATGCCCGCATTCCGCACCATTCAGGCTCGCTACACGCTGTTTCTGGTTCTGTTCATTCTGCTGTTGTCAGTTCTGACGGTGGTTGGCATCAGCCAACTGGTCGCGCCCAAGCTGCGCCATACCGAAGAACAAGTCGTGCTCAACCGCATTGCGGAAGTGGCCGAGCAGATCCAGGGCGAATTGAACAAGGTCCAGGCGCAACAGCGCAGCATCACCCAGACCATCCCGTTGCTCGACAGCGCAGCCATCGACACCGTGTTGCCGGGGCTGGTGGATCAATACGGTGAACTGAAAGTATTCGGCGGCGGCATCTGGCCGTTGCCCGGTCAGCGTGAGGCCGGTCGCAACAAGTTCAGTACGTTCTGGCACCGTGATGCCTCCGGCAAACTGGCGGTGAACACCTTCTGGAACAGCGACGCGGCCCCCAACTATTACGACCAGAGCTGGTACAAGGGCGGCATGCAGACCCCGCGCGGCCAGTGTGCCTGGGCTGCTGCCTATAAAGATGACGCCAGCGCCGAACCACGCACCAACTGCGCCATGGCCATTCAGAAAAACGGCAGCGCCTGGGGCGTCTCGACCATCGACGTGACCCTGGGCTTCTTCAACGATCTGGTGGCGCGCAAGGAAAAAGACCTCAACGCCGAAATGCTGATTGTCGAGGCCGACGGCAAGATCATCAGCAACAGTTCGCGCATCAGCGGGCCGATCGTGCTGAAAAACATCAGCGAACTGGCCGGCGGCTCCACCTTCGCCAGCCAAGTCAAGGCCGGATTGCAAAACCGCGAGCAGGCGCAGCGCGTCGAATTCGACAACCACGGTGAAGCCAGCACGTTCTTCATGCGTCCGATCGAAGGCACCCCGTGGTTCCTCGCCACCGCGCTGCCCACCAAAATGCTCACCGCCCAGCGTGACGACGTGCTCAGCAGTCTGAGCCTGTTGCAGATTCCGCTGGTGATTCTGCTGGTGCTGTTGCAGGTCTACGCGATCCGCCAACTGGTTTCGCGCATGAAAGCGCTGAAAGCCAATATCGATTCGCTGTCCAGCGGCGATGCCGACCTGACCCGGCGCATCACCATCCGCGCTGAAGACGAACTCGGCGCCATCGGGCATTCGGTCAACACCTTCATCGCCTACCTGCAAAACATGATCGGCGAAGTCACCCAGGCTACCGGCGCCATGGCTTCGAGCCTCGACAACCTGCAACGCACCTCGGCGCACACCAGCCAGATTCTGCTGCGTCACGCTTCGGAAACCGATCAGACGGTTACCGCGATCAACGAAATGAGCTCGACCGCCGAAAGTGTCGCGCAAAATGCCGCCGAAACCGCCGCCTTCACCCAGCGCGCCAACGAAAACGCCGACCGTTCGCGCATCGTGGTCGGTGAAGCGTCCGGCAGCGTGGTTGCGTTGATCGACGAGGTGGCCAGCGCCACCCACAAGGTAGAAAGCATGCAGCAGGACGCCCAGCGCATCACCGAAATCCTTGGTGTGATTGGCGCCATCGCCGGCCAGACCAACCTGCTGGCGCTCAACGCTGCGATCGAAGCGGCACGGGCTGGTGAACAGGGTCGCGGTTTTGCGGTGGTGGCGGACGAAGTCCGTGCCCTCGCCGCCCGCACGCAGGCCAGTACCTCGGAAATCAACGAGATGTTGACCCGCCTGACCCAAGGCGTGAGCTCGTCGGTCAGCGCCATGGAAAACACCCAGGCCAGCTGCCAGTCGGCCGCCGATGCCACCACCCGGGTCAACAGCGGGCTGGACGAAATGGCCGGTGCAGTCAGCCACATCAACAGCCTCAGCACTCAGATCGCCACCGCCGCCGAACAGCAAAGTGCGGTCACCGAAGAGATCAACCGCAGCATGGTGCAGATCCGCCACATGGTTGATGAACTGGTAGAAAGCGGCCAGGCCAGCGAACTCAACACCCGCCAGCTGCTGGAAGCCAACAGCCGGGTAAGCGCGATCATGGGGCGTTTCAAGGTGCGCTGACAGTTTTGTCATCTTGTGCTCAGCGGCCTGTCAGCTTTGATCTACGATCATGTTGGCAGGCCTGCCTCGTATCACTTGGAAACACTCCGTTGATGCCCGGCAGGAAAAACCGGTCAAAATGCCTTCCTTTTTTGACCGTTTCTCCTTTGAGCCGAGAGCCCCCCATGCGAAACCATCTGCGTCTGGCCGCCCTGAGCGCATTGTTTATCTCCTCCCTGGCGCAAGCCGCCGACCTCATCCCGATCGAAGTCCACCGCGACGCCAACTGCGGCTGCTGCAAGAAGTGGATCAGCCACCTGGAAGCCAATGGCTTCAAGGTCGAAGACCACGTCGAATCCGACATGAGCAGCTTCAAGCAACAACACGGCGTACCGCCGCGTCTGGCGTCCTGCCACACGGCGATCATCAACGGCAAATTCGTCGAAGGCCATGTTCCGGCGGAACAGGTGCTGGCCCTGAGCAAGCGCGACGACCTGCTTGGCGTTGCTGCACCGGGTATGCCGATGGGTTCGCCTGGCATGGAAATGGACGGCATGAGCGATGCGTATCAAGTGATCGGCCTGAAGAAAGACGGCGCCGATGTCGTGGTGGCGGATTACCCGGCCCATTGATGACGGCGGGTTATCTCGGGCTGTTCCTGGCCGCGTTTGGTGCAGCAACCCTGTTGCCGCTGCAATCGGAAGCCGTGCTGGTCGGGTTGCTGGTCAGCGATCGTTACTGGCTTTGGGGCCTGCTGGCGGTGGCGACGCTGGGCAACGTCCTCGGTTCGCTGGTGAACTGGTGGCTGGGGCGCGGGCTGGAACGGTTTCAGGACCGGCGCTGGTTTCCTGTCAGCCGCAAACATATGGAACGCGCCCGGGTTCACTATCAGCGCTATGGTCACTGGTCGCTGCTGTTCAGTTGGTTGCCGGTCATCGGCGATCCGCTGACGTTGATCGCCGGGGTCATGCGCGAACCTCTTGGACGATTCCTGTTAATCGTCACTATCGCCAAAGGCGCCCGCTACGGGGTGCTGGCGATGCTCACCCTGGGCTGGCTCGGTTGAACGATCGGGCCCGGACATTGCCTGTGTTTAACGTCGCCCTAATCCGGCCGTTCCAGCCTCGGCCGATTTCTTATGGAGTTGTCCTATGTCTGTGTCGCTGACCCGCTGGCTGCCCGGCCTGTTGCTGACCGCCGCCCTGCCCCTGCTTGCTCACGCCGAAGGCCCGCAATACGGCCCGGAACTGCAAGGTTTCGATTATCCCTACACCCTCAAACACTTTGCCTTTCAGTCTCAGGGCAAGTCACTGCAGATGGGTTACATGGACGTCGCCGCCCACGGCAAGGCCAACGGGCGCACCGTGGTCCTGATGCACGGCAAGAATTTCTGCGGCGCGACCTGGGACAGTTCGATCCAGGCCTTGAGCGAAGCCGGCTACCGGGTGGTTGCCCCGGATCAGATCGGTTTCTGCACCTCCAGCAAACCCGATCACTACCAGTACACCTTCCAGCAACTGGCGGCCAATACCCAGCAACTGCTCAAGGCCCTGGGCATCCAGAAAGCCACTCTGCTCGGCCACTCCACCGGCGGCATGCTTGCCACCCGTTATGCGCTGCAATACCCGGATCAGGTCGAGCAACTGGCGCTGGTCAATCCGATCGGCCTGGAAGACTGGAAAGCCCTCGGCGTTCCCTATCGCAGCGTCGATCAGTGGTATCAGCGCGAATTGAAAGTCACCGCCCAAGGCATTCGTGACTATGAACGCACGACCTATTACGACGGGCGCTGGAAACCCGAATTCGACCGCTGGGTCGACATGCTCGCCGGGCTGAGTAACGGCCCGGGCAAGACTCAGGTCGCATGGAACTCGGCGCTGATCTACGACATGATCTTCACCCAGCCGGTGTACTACGAGTTCAAGGACCTGAAGATGCCGACCCTGCTGCTGATCGGCACTTCCGACACAACCGCCATCGGCAAGGACATCGCGCCGCCGGAAGTGAAGGCCAAAATCGGTCACTACGAGGTGCTGGGCAAGCAGGTTGCCAAACTGATTCCTCAGTCCACGCTGGTGGAGTTCCCCGGCATGGGCCACGCCCCGCAGATGGAAGAGCCGGCGAAGTTCCACCAGGCACTGCTGGGCTGGCTGGACAAAACCAATCCCGTTCGTTGAAGAGGTAACGCTGATGGCGGTGCAGATTGCGGTGATCGATGACTGGCAGGACGTCGCGCGGGGCGTAGTCGACTGGTCGGTGCTCGCCAGTCTCGGCAAAGTGACCTTTGTCCATGACTACCCGGCGGACAACGCCACACTGGCCGAGCGTCTGGGCCCATACGAAGTGATCTGCGTGATGCGTGAACGCACGCGCTTCGATGAGGACCTGCTCAAGCGCTTGCCGAACCTGAAGCTGCTGGTCACCGGCGGCATGCGCAACGCGGCGCTGGACATGCCGGCCGCCGCCCGGCTCGGGATCAAGGTCTGCGGCACCGACAGCTATAAGCACGCGGCGCCGGAACTGACCTGGGCGCTGATCATGGCCGCCACCCGCAATCTGGTGAACGAAGCCAACGCCTTGCGCGCCGGCCAGTGGCAGCAAGGGCTGGGTGGAGACCTGCACGGCAAGACCCTCGGCATTCTCGGGCTCGGCAGCATCGGCCAGCGGGTGGCGCAGTTCGGTCAGGTGTTCGGCATGCGCGTCATCGCCTGGAGCGAAAACCTCACCGCCGAGCGCGCCGAACAGGCCGGCGTCACCTATGTCAGCAAGCAACAGCTGTTCGAACAGGCTGACGTGCTGTCGGTGCACCTGGTGCTCAGCGACCGCAGCCGGGGTCTCGTCGATGCCCAGGCACTGGGCTGGATGAAGCCGACCGCGCTGCTGGTGAACACCGCGCGCGGGCCGATTGTCGACGAAGCGGCGCTGATCAAGGCCTTGCAGAAACAGCGCATCGCCGGTGCGGCCCTGGACGTGTTCGATCAGGAACCGCTGCCGGCCCTGCACCCGTTTCGCACCCTCGACAACGTGCTGGCCACGCCCCATGTCGGGTATGTCAGCCGTCAGAACTATGAGTTGTTCTTTTCACAGATGATCGAGGACATTCAGGCCTGGTCGGCGGGAAACCCCATCCGGCTGTTGAACAGATCGGACGCCTTGACCGGTGGTGGCTAAGCCACCGGGCAACCTCGCCATCGATAACATCCACTCATGCTTGGCGACCGTTGGTCGATGCCATACGCTGCACCTCGGCAAAAATCTCGGTGATCGGCCGATGCGGCTGGCGCTTTTGCAGTTGACGTACCTGCTCGCTCAGCCGCAGCAACTCTTCACTCGGTTTGGCCCACTGCTCTTTCGGCAGCGGCTCCGACCATTGGCGCATGGCCTCGGGTAGTGCCTGTTTGCCGATCCTTTGGAAACGGCGCACTTCCCATTCGACGAGTCGATTGGGAATCGTCCACAAGGTCATGACGTGATAGAGGTACCAGAAGAAACCCGACAACCGAGAACGAGAGCCGTCGCGGATCTGCTGATGCATGCGCGCTCGGGCATTGCGGAAGGTGTGCAGGCCTTCGTGGAGCGGGTCGTCGGGGCCTTGCAGGTCTTGCAGATCCTGGATCGATTTGAGGTCGTGGATTTCGTATTCCATGTAGCCGCGAATGGCCTCCCAATGGCTGATCGCGAGGGGCAGGCCGGCGCATTGGAATTCAAGGCTGGTGAGGGTTTCGCCGTGGTAGAAGCCGATGCCCATGCCGTACTGGCGGTGAATGCCGTATTGGGTGGCGCCCTGGGCTTCGATGATCCAGGCGGAGAGGGATTCCCAGGGGACGAAGACCGGATCAGTGGCGCCTTCGGGCATGAAGCAGACTTCGCGGCGTTGGCGGTTGAAGCGGGTCGGGATGATTGAGGCGCGTTTTTTGTGGTTGTGGTGCCAGACGCCGAGGCCGATAAGTAGTCCCCAGAAAAGGGCAAGAAATGCTTTTCCATAGGCCTCGTGAAAAATCCCGTTTATTGCATGAGTTATGTCCTCCCATCCCATGCCAAATAAAAAAAACAGGAACCCGCCTATTAAGGGAAATATAAAGGCGATCATGCATGCAACGCTGAAAGGGCCTCCCAAAATGACTTGCCATGAAAATACCTGTGGAGATCCGAGGCCAAAGTCCATGTATGCGTCATTCAGGCTCCCGATATGAGGTCCATAGGGAGGCATTGGTGTTGGCAAAGGTAGCGGTGCGAGATAGGTGACCTTACCGCCCGGAATCGGCTCAACTTCTCCTGCTTTTCGAGGTGTCTCGACTTGCGGAATAACTCCCGGCTCGACGTGATTATTCAGCATGAGCGGCCTGCTCCAGAAATTGGGTTTCAACTAGCAAAACCGGTGGTTTCTCGTTCACCAGTTGCGGAGCAACCACCGCAAAATGCCCCTCTCCCCTAGGATCGATATGAATGACACGGGTGCGCGATGTCCATTCACCTTTGTCGTTCAAGTTCTGAATACTGACGGCCAATTCCGGAGTTTCCTTCGCTGGCGTGAATTCGGCCCCCGTTCGCTGTTTGGAAAAACAATTCATGCGCGGCGCTTACCCGTAGATGCCGTGCGCTGCACCTCGGCAAAGATCTCGGTGATCGGCCGATGCGGCTGGCGCTTTTGCAGTTGACGTACCTGCTCACTCAGCCGCAGCAGCTCTTCACTCGGCTTGGCCCACTGCTCTTTCGGCAGCGGCTCCGACCATTGGCGCATGGCCTCGGGCAGTGCTTGCTTGCCGATCCTTTCGAGACGCCGCACTTCCCATTCGACGAGGCGATTGGGAATCGTCCACAAGGTCATGACGTGATAGAGGTACCAGAAGAAACCCGACAGCCGCGAACGAGAGCCGTCGCGGATCTGCTGATGCATGCGCGCTCGGGCGTTGCGGAAGGTGTGCAGGCCTTCGTGGGGTGGGTCGTCGGGGCCTTGCAGGTCTTGCAGATCCTGGATCGATTTGAGGTCGTGGATTTCGTATTCCATGTAGCCGCGAATGGCTTCCCAATGGCTGATCGCGAGTGGCAGGCCGGCGCATTGGAATTCGAGGCTGGTGAGGGTTTCGCCTTCGTAGAAGCCGATGCCCATGCCGTACTGGCGGTGAATGCCGTATTGGGTGGCGCCCTGGGCTTCGATGATCCAGGCGGAGAGGGATTCCCAGGGGACGAAGACCGGTTCGGTGGCGCCTTCGGGCATGAAGCAGACTTCGCGGCGTTGGCGGTTGAAGCGAGTCGGGATGATTGAGGCGCGTTTTTTGTGGTTGTGGTGCCAGACGCCGAGGCCGATTACAAGCATCAAACACCCTACAAAAACCGAAACCCCTTTCCCTACATCGAAAAGCCCCTGGATAGCATGAGAGACATCATCCCAGCCATTACCAAATAAAAAGAACATAGATCCGCCAATCAGGGGGAGCAGGAACGCAGCTGAAAAAGCGACGCTTAGTGGCCCACCCAGAATGACTTGCCATGAAAATACCTGTGGAGATCCCAGGCCAAAGTCCATGTAACAATCGTTCAGCTCACCGATATGTGGGCCGTAAGGTGGAATCGGTGATGGCAAAGGTAAGGGTGCCAGATAGGTGACTTTACCGCTCGGGAACGGCTCGATGTCTCCTGCCGCTCTAGGTGTCTCGACTTGCGGAATAACTACCGGTTCGACGTGATTATTCGGCATGGTCTGCCTGCTCCAGAAATTGGGTTTCAACCAGCAAAACCGGTGGTTTTTCTTTCACGAGCTGCGGAGCAACCACTGCAAAGTGCCCCTCTCCCCTTGGGTCGATATGAATGACACGGGTGCGGGATGTCCATTCACCTTTGTCATTCAGGTTTTGAATACAGATGGCCAGCTCCAGCGTTTCTTTCGCCGGGGTGAATTCGGAATCGGGATCTACCGGGTACTGCAGGCAGAGCACCAAGCCTTCCGCTGAAGACTTGACGATGCGCAGGCTGCGGAGGACTTCTTCGCTGACCACATCCTTGCGCTCTCGTGGGGTTCCGCGACTGTGAAGCGGCATCGAAATGCGGTGGGCTCCGACGCCCAGGAGGTGAGTAGCGTTCCCACCCAAAGGCGGCAAAAGATCACCCAACGTCAGCTTGGGTAGCACGAGATGGATATCGCTGGGTCTGGCTTTGAACAGCAGGTTCTTCAGCCAGGAGTCATACAGGCTGGGACCCAGTTGTGCGTAAGGCGCGTGGATCAGAAAGGCCAGATAACTTTGGTAGTCCTCGAGCGAGTGGTCACCGCGCATCTCGGCATCCCGGCTCCAGGGTGTGATTTTCAGCCACTTGTCGTGAGCGCTGAGGTTGTAGCGATTGAATAGCCAGGTGCCGCTCAGTTCCAACACAGTGAACAAGGCCCCGGCCAGATTGAAGCGGAAAAACACAGTGGAAAGGCGTGTACCAGCAGCCGACCAAGCGGCTGTTCTGGCCGCTTTATTCGGTGCGGTTAGCACCTTGAATGTGGCGTGGACAGTATTACTCAAACCATAGGCATTTACCGCCACCATTCCCCCGGCCCCCAAGATAGCCAATGAAGCTGTTTGCTGCGCATTTTGGCTTCCGCTACGAACCGCTTGCTGCCAATTTTGGTACTGGTTATTCAGACTGATCGCTGATGACACCAACCCAAAACCATAGGTGAAGGCGCCCAGCCCAACATGCAATTTCCCCATCTGCACATGTACGTGCTCCAAAGCAACGCCCTGCAACCCAGCAACAAGTGCCGTGCTACGAGCTTTCAAAGCCGTATCCGCCAAGCTTTGCGCCGCTGTAAACCCGGCCGCGCCAGTTGTTGCGAGAGCGCCATAAAGCGAACCCCACGCTCGCTTGTTCTTGATCTGAGTGGACAGCTCTTTGATTACCCCCACCAAATTCACCACCTGCACCAAAACCACCACCAACCCCATCCCTTCCGTCTTCACCAGACTCCCCGCCGACACCCCGCCCAATCCCGCCCGAATATTCCCCAACAACCCACGCAGCTCCTGCTGCTGCGCCGGCGGAAACACCACCGTCACCCCTGCCCTTGCAGGCGTCGCGCCGTAGAGCCGGGCCGATTGGTCCGGCAGTTCGGCAATCGGGCTCAGCGCCCCCGCCAGTTGCGCTTCGATCCGGGTCAACTGCGCCCGCACCCGGACGATTTCTTCCTGCAACTCCATCGCCCTTGGGGTTTTGTGTCCTTGGCGATTCTTGTTGTGGGTGATCTGATTGCGCTCACGGTTGAGGGTCATGAGGTATTCGCGTTCGCGCAGAACTTCCTTGATCGCCGTTTGCAGCGCGGACTGCTCTGCGGGGCTGGCGACGGTGAAGGTCACGCCGCTGGTTTTCGCCGCGTCGAACAGGCGCAGGCGCAGTGCTTTGGGCAGGCGCTGGAACAGTTCATCCAGGTCGGGGATTTTCTCGCCCGACAGGTCGAAGCCTTCCAGCACACGGTTCAGGCCCAGGTTCAA
>NZ_JBWXMQ010000026.1:0-61729 GCF_056626735.1 Pseudomonas sp. 1
CCGCCAAACTGACGGGGTTGAGGTACGAGCGTGTGGCGCTCGAAAACGTGGGACACGCTCGGCCCTCCGTTGCCGGAGGGCCGAGCGCTTTACAGCAGGATGGTGCGGATGTCCGCCAGCAGGTCGCTCAGACGCTTGGTGAAGCGTGCAGCAGCGGCGCCGTTGATCACACGGTGATCGTAGGACAGCGACAGTGGCAGCATCAGTTTCGGCTGGAAGGCTTTGCCGTCCCAGACTGGCTGGATGGTTGCCTTGGAAACACCGAGGATCGCCACTTCCGGCGCGTTAACGATCGGCGTGAAGCCGGTGCCGCCAATGTGGCCGAGGCTGGAAATGGTGAAGCAGGCGCCTTGCATCTCGTCCGACGAGAGCTTCTTGGTCCGGGCTTTCTCAGCCAGGGAAGCGGCCTCGGCGGCCAGTTGCAGCAGGCTCTTCTGGTCGACGTTCTTGATGACCGGTACCAGCAGGCCATCCGGGGTGTCGACGGCGAAGCCGATGTTCACGTATTTCTTGCGGATGATCGCCTTGCCGCTTGGGGCCAGCGAGCTGTTGAAGTCCGGCAGTTCCTTGAGCAGGTGGGCGCAGGACTTGAGCAGCAGCGGCAGGATGGTCAGCTTGACGCCGGCCTTCTCTGCGACAGCTTTCTGTGCGGTGCGGAACGCTTCCAGCTCGGTGATATCCGCCGAGTCGAATTGCGTCACGTGCGGCACGTTCAGCCAGCTGCGGTGCAGGTTGGCAGCGCCGACCTGCATCAGGCGGGTCATCGGCACTTCTTCGATTTCGCCGAAGCGGCTGAAGTCGACGGCCGGAATCGGCGGGATGCCCGCGCCACCGGTTGCGCCAGCGGCAGCGGCCGGTGCTTCCTTGGCCTTCTGCATCATGGCTTTGACGTAAGTCTGAACGTCTTCTTTCAGGATGCGACCGTGCGGACCGCTGGCGCCGACAGCGCTCAGCTCGACGCCGAATTCGCGAGCCAGTTGACGCACGGCAGGGCCGGCGTGAACTTTCGCACCCGGCTTGGCTGGAGCAGCAACCGGAGCGGCGGCAGCAGGTGCAGCGGCAGCCGGAGCAGCAGCGGCTGGCGCCGGAGCGCTCGGAGCAGCGGCGGCAGCTGGAGCCGGGGCAGCAGCCGGAGCGGCGCCTTTGACTTTCAGCTTGAGGATCAGATCGCCGGTGCCGACTTCGTCGTCCAGCTTGATGGAAACGCTTTCCACCACGCCAGCGGCAGGCGACGGGATTTCCATGCTCGCCTTGTCGGATTCAAGGGTGATCAGCGACTGATCGGCTTCAACGCTGTCGCCAGCCTTGACCAATACTTCGATGATCTTGGCCTTGCCGGCCGAACCGATGTCCGGAACGTGGATGTCCTGAACGCTGTCGGCAACCGGTGCGGCTGGCGCGGCGGCAGGCGCCGGCGCTGCGGCAGCGGCTGGAGCAGCAGCCTGGGCCGGAGCGGCGGCAGCAGGGGCCGCAGCACCCGCCACTTCCAGATCCAGAATCAGGTCGCCGGTGCCGACTTCGTCGTTCAACTTGACGCTGATGGCCTTGACCACGCCAGCGGCAGGCGACGGGATTTCCATGCTTGCCTTGTCGGATTCCAGGGTGATCAGCGACTGATCAGCCTCGACCTTGTCGCCGACCTTGACCTGGATCTCGATGATCTGGGCCTTGCCCGACGAGCCGATGTCCGGCACGTGCACTTGTTGAACCGAAGCGGCAGCAGGGGCAGCGGCTGGCGCGGCAGCAGCAGGCGCGGCAGCCGGTGCAGCTTCAGCCTTGGCGGCGGGAGCGGCAGCCGGAGCAGGGGCCGCTTGCGCGGCGCCCTCGACTTCCAGTTCCAGCAGTTCGTCGCCTTCTTTCAGGCGATCACCCAACTTCACTTTCAGGCTCTTGATGACACCGGCCTTCGGGGCCGGCACTTCCATGCTGGCCTTATCCGATTCCAGAGTCAGGATGCTCTGGTCGGCTTCGATACGGTCGCCGACCTTCACAAACAGTTCGATTACTTCACCTTCACCGCTGCCGATGTCAGGTACGCGAATGAGTTCGCTCACAGAGTTTCTCCTCAGCAGTCCAGTGGGTTGCGTTTTTCCGGGTCGATACCGAACTTGGTAATGGCCTCGGCCACGACTTTAGGTTCGATATCACCACGGTCAGCCAGTGCTTCCAGGGCTGCCAACACCACGAAATGACGGTCGACTTCGAAGAAATGACGCAGTTTCTTGCGGCTGTCGCTGCGGCCGAAACCGTCGGTGCCCAGGACTTTGAATTCCTTGGACGGTACCCACTGACGGATCTGCTCGGCGAACAGTTTCATGTAGTCGGTAGAGGCGATGACCGGACCTTTACGGCCGCTCAGGCACTCTTCGACGTAGCTGCGCTTAGGCTTCTGGCCTGGTTTCAGACGGTTGCTGCGCTCTACGGCCAGGCCGTCGCGACGCAGTTCGTTGAAGCTGGTAACGCTCCATACGTCGGCACCGATGTTGAACTCTTCACGCAGGATCTTCGCCGCTTCACGGACTTCACGCAGGATGGTGCCGGAGCCCATCAGCTGTACGTGGTGCGCCGCGTCGCGGGTGTCTTCTTCGAGCAGGTACATGCCTTTCTTGATGCCTTCTTCGGCACCGGCCGGCATGGCTGGCTGCTGGTACGACTCGTTCATCACGGTGATGTAATAGAAGATGTCCTGTTGCTCTTCAGTCATCTTCTTCATGCCGTCCTGAATGATCACCGCCAGCTCGTAGCCGTAGGTCGGATCGTAGGTGCGGCAGTTCGGGATGGTGGCAGCCAGCAGGTGGCTGTGACCGTCTTCGTGCTGCAGGCCTTCACCGTTCAGGGTGGTGCGGCCGGCGGTGCCGCCGATCAGGAAGCCACGGGTGCGGCTGTCGCCGGCAGCCCAGGCCAGGTCGCCGATACGCTGGAAGCCGAACATCGAGTAGAAGATGTAGAACGGCAGCATTGGCTGGTTGTGGCTGGAGTACGAAGTACCGGCAGCGATGAAGGAGCTCATGGCGCCCGCTTCGTTGATGCCTTCTTCAAGGATCTGACCTTTCTGGTCTTCCTTGTAGAACATCACCTGGTCTTTATCGACTGGCTCGTAGAGCTGGCCGACGGACGAGTAGATGCCCAGCTGACGGAACATGCCTTCCATGCCGAAGGTACGGGCTTCGTCCGGGATGATCGGAACGATGCGCGGGCCGATTTCCTTGTCCTTGACCAGCTGCGCGAGGATCCGCACGAAGGCCATGGTGGTGGAAATTTCGCGGTCGCCGGAACCGTCGAGGATTGCCTTGAGGGTGTCCAGGTCCGGAGTCGGCACGCTGAAGCTCTGCGCACGACGCTGCGGAACGAAACCGCCCAGTGCGGCACGACGCTCGGCCAGATAACGGGCTTCGGCGCTGCCTTCTTCCGGCTTGAAGAACGGCAGGTGTTCCAGGTCGGCATCCTTGACCGGGATGTCGAAACGGTCACGGAAGTGTTTCAGGCTTTCGACGTCGACTTTCTTGGTGTTGTGCGCGGTGTTTTTCGCTTCGCCGGCACCGGTGCCATAACCCTTGATGGTCTTGGCCAGAATGACGGTAGGCTGGTCCTTGTGGTTGACCGCCTGGTGGTACGCCGCGTAGACCTTGTACGGGTCGTGGCCGCCACGGTTGAGTTTCCAGATCTCGTCGTCGGACAGGTCGGCAACCATCGCCTTGAGTTCAGGCGTGTTGAAGAAGTGCTCGCGAACGAACGCGCCGTCTTTGGCCTTGTAGTTCTGGTACTCGCCGTCGATGACTTCGTCCATGCGACGTTGCAGGATGCCGTCGACGTCCTTGGCCAGCAGTGGGTCCCAGAAACGGCCCCAGATGACTTTGTTGACGTTCCACTGGGCACCGCGGAACACGCCTTCGAGTTCCTGGATGATCTTGCCGTTGCCGCGAACCGGGCCGTCGAGGCGCTGCAGGTTGCAGTTGATGACGAAGATCAGGTTGTCCAGCTTCTCGCGGCCGGCCAGGGAGATGGCGCCCAGGGATTCCGGCTCGTCGCACTCGCCGTCGCCCAGGAAGCACCAGACTTTCTGTTTGCCCGGCTGGATGAAACCGCGGTGTTCCAGGTACTTCATGAAGCGAGCCTGGTAGATCGCCTGGATCGGGCCCAGACCCATCGAAACGGTCGGGAACTGCCAGAAGTCAGGCATCAGCCAAGGGTGCGGGTAGGACGACAGGCCCTGACCGTCGACTTCCTGGCGGAAGTTGTTCATCTGGTCTTCGGTGATGCGGCCTTCCATGAACGCACGGGCGTAAACGCCTGGCGAGGTATGGCCCTGGAAGTAGATCAGGTCGCCGCCGTGTTCATCGGTCGGGGCCTGGAAGAAGTAGTTGAAGCCGATGTCGTACAGGGTCGCACTGGAAGCGAAGCTGGAGATGTGACCACCCAGGTCAGAATCTTTCAGGTTCGTACGCATTACCATGGCCATCGCGTTCCAGCGTACCAGCGAGCGAATGCGGCGTTCCATGAACAGGTCGCCAGGCATGCGTGCTTCGTGGGTAACGGGGATCGTGTTGCGGTAAGGCGTGGTGATGGCGTAAGGGAGCTGCGAACCGCTGCGGGTCGCCAGTTCACCCATACGGGTCATCAGATAGTGAGCACGGTCTTCGCCTTCTTTGTCGAGAACCGATTCCAGGGCGTCCAGCCATTCCTGGGTTTCGACGGGATCGAGGTCTTGCATGGCTTGCTCCAGGGCGGAAAGGCTTCCAGAATCGGTTGCCTGAGTTTGCGACTGGCCTTGTGGGCAGACGATTTAAAATTCTTGGATTGCCGACAGGTTGTTCCGGCGGCGTGTAGTTTTACTACAAATCATCCGGCATTTCAGCCTTTCGAATGTATAGACGAGTAGTAAAACTACAGATGAAAGGCTTGTGGCCTCCGACTGCGTTGTGAGAATAATCGTTAAGGTTGGTCTTTAGCCATCCGAAAAAGGTGAAAGTTTGATGTTGGCTGCCAAAGAAAAAGAAATTTCAGCTATTTCTCACTTTTGTTCGACAGTCCTTCGCGTAGCGGTTTTTCAATCATCACTACAAGCGGCCATTTACACGCCGATCAAGGATAGACCATGACCCTGCCCGCGCTTGCCGAACTGCCCGCCATTCTCCTGCCGTTGGTCAGCCGATCGGAGCAGTCGTTCCGTGCGGCTGTCGGTCAGCTGGAAGACGATCACGGCTTCTCGTCCTGGACGCCGGAACGCTGGGCGCAGTTCGCCCGCGTCAGCGCCGCCAGCGATTTTGTCATTGAACAGAGCGTTCGTGACCCTTTGATGTTGTTGTCGCTGGTGCAGTCCGGCGAGCTGGACCGGCCGTTCGCCCCCGGTGAGTTGTGCGGGCAGATTGCGGCTGCGGTCAGCAGCGCACAGACCGAAGATGAACTGGGCCGCGTCTTGCGCCGTCAGCGCACCCGGCATCAGGTGCGGATCATCTGGCGCGACCTCAATCGCCAGGCCGATCTGGTGCAGACCTGCCGCGACCTCTCGGACATGGCCGACGCCAGCATCGATCAAGCCTATCAATGGTTGTACCGCCGCCATTGCGACCAGTTCGGCACGCCGACCGGCCGGCGCAGCGGCGAACCGCAGCAGATGGTCATCCTCGGCATGGGCAAGCTTGGCGCGGTCGAGCTGAACCTGTCTTCGGACATTGACTTGATCTTCGCCTACCCCGAAGGCGGCGAAACCGTCGGCGTCAAGCGCCCGCTGGATAATCAGGAGTTTTTCATCCGTCTCGGCCAGCGCCTGATCAAGGCTCTCGACCCGATCACCGTCGACGGTTTCGTGTTCCGCGTCGACATGCGCCTGCGCCCGTACGGCTCGTCCGGCGCGCTGGTGCTGAGCTTCAATGCACTGGAGCAGTATTACCAGGACCAAGGCCGCGACTGGGAACGCTACGCGATGATCAAGTCGCGGGTGGTGGCTGGCGATCAGGTGGCGGGTGAGCAGTTGCAGGAGATGCTGCGGCCGTTCGTTTACCGTCGCTATCTGGACTTCTCGGCGATCGAAGCGCTGCGCACCATGAAGCAGTTGATCCAGCAGGAAGTGCGGCGCAAGGGCATGGCCGACAACATCAAGCTTGGCTCCGGTGGTATCCGTGAGGTCGAGTTCATTGCCCAGGCCTTTCAACTGATTCACGGCGGACGCGACCTGAGTCTGCAACAGCGCCCTCTATTAAAGGTGTTGGGCACGCTCGAAGGGCAGGGCTATCTGCCGCCGGCGGTCATCAGCGAACTGCGCGAAGGTTACGAATTCCTGCGTTACACCGAACACGCGATCCAGGCGATTGCCGACCGTCAGACCCAGATGCTGCCGGACAGCGCTCAGGATCAGGCGCGTATCGCGTTCATGCTCGGGTTCGCCGACTGGGAGGCGTTCCACGAGAAGCTGATGTTCTGGCGCGGCCGCGTGGCCTGGCACTTCGCGCAAGTGATCGCCGATCCCGATGAGGACGAAGGCGCCGAGAGCGAAGTGGTGGTCGGCGGTGAATGGCTGCCGCTGTGGGAAGAGGCTCAGGACGAAGAGGCGGCCTGTCGCCAGCTGGAAGAGGGCGGTTTCGCCGACGCAACCAAGGCCTTGAAAGCATTGGCGAGCCTGCGTGCCAGCCCGCAGTTGCGGGCGATGCAACGTCTGGGGCGCGAGCGTCTCGACGCCTTTATTCCGCGCCTGCTGGCTCAGGCGGTGGAACACGAAAGTCCCGATCTGGTGCTGGAGCGCGTTCTGCCGCTGGTCGAGGCCGTGGCCCGGCGCTCGGCTTATTTGGTCTTGCTGACGGAAAACCCCGGTGCGCTGCGTCGCTTGCTGACGCTATGTGCCGCGAGCCCGTGGATCGCCGAGCAGATCACCCGTTTCCCTCTGTTGCTCGATGAACTGCTCAACGAAGGTCGCCTGTTCAAACCGCCGCTGGCGCCGGAACTGGCCGCCGAGTTGCGTGAGCGCCTGACCCGGATCCCGGAAGACGACCTCGAACAACAGATGGAAGCCCTGCGTCATTTCAAGCTGGCGCACCGCTTGCGCGTCGCCGCCTCGGAAATCGCCGGCAGTTTGCCGTTGATGAAAGTCAGCGATTACCTGACCTGGCTGGCCGAGGCGATTCTGGAGCAAGTGCTGGCCCTGGCTTGGCGCCAGACCGTGGCCAAGTACGGCACGCCACTGCGCACCGATGGCACGCTGTGCGATCCCGGCTTCATCATTGTCGGTTATGGGAAAGTCGGCGGGATCGAGTTGGGGCATGGTTCGGATCTGGATCTGGTGTTCATCCACGATGGCGACCAGCAGGCCGAAACCGATGGGCCGAAGCCCATCGATGGCGCGCAGTTCTTCACCCGGCTCGGCCAGCGGATCATCCACCTGCTGACGGCGCAGACCAACTCCGGTCAGTTGTACGAAGTGGACATGCGTCTGCGTCCTTCCGGGGCGTCGGGGCTGCTGGTCAGTTCGCTCGGCGCGTTTGCGCGCTATCAGGAAAATGAAGCCTGGACCTGGGAGCATCAGGCCCTGGTGCGGGCGCGGGTGCTGGTGGGCAGCAAGGATGTCGGGCAGGCCTTCGAGAACGTCCGGGCCCAGGTGCTGGGCAAGGCGCGGGATCTGACGAAGCTGCAACAGGAAGTGAGCGAGATGCGTGCCAAGATGCGCGACAACCTCGGCAGCAAGAGCACCGCCGCCGGCACCGGGGCGAATGCCTTCGAGGCCACGGCGCCGTTCGACCTCAAGCAGGACGCCGGAGGTATCGTCGATATTGAATTTATGGTGCAATACGCGGCCCTGGCGTGGTCGCAGACCCACCCGCCGTTGCTGCGCTGGACGGACAATATCCGCATTCTGGAAGAGCTGGAGCACGAGGGGCTGATGCCTGCCGAAGACGCCAGCCTGTTGCGCGAGGCCTACAAGGCCTATCGTTCCGCCGCCCACCGGCAGGCCTTGCAGAAGGACGCCGGGGTGATACCGGGCGATCAGTTCGCGGACGAACGGCGGCAGGTGATGCGGATCTGGCATGAGCTGGGGCTAAGCTGATTCTCGAGACGGGGAGGCGTAAAGCCTCCCCGGTTCGTTTATGGAAACCACATGAAAATTCTGATCGTTGGGCCCAGTTGGGTCGGTGACATGGTGATGGCGCAGACACTGTTTCAGTGTCTCAAGCAGCGCCACCCGCAGTGCGAAATCGACGTGCTGGCCCCGGAGTGGAGCCGGCCGATCCTCGAACGCATGCCCGAAGTGCGCAAGGCCTTGAGCTTCCCGCTCGGCCACGGCGCGCTGGAGCTGGCGACCCGTCGGCGGATTGGCAAATCCCTGGCAGGCCAGTACGACCAGGCGATCCTGCTGCCGAACTCGCTGAAGTCGGCGCTGGTGCCGTTCTTCGCCGGCATCCCGAAACGCACCGGCTGGCGCGGCGAATTCCGCTACGGCCTGCTCAATGATGTGCGCACGCTGGATAAAGAACGTTATCCGCTGATGATCGAGCGTTTCATGGCGCTGGCCTTTGAACCGAATGCCGAACTGCCGAAACCCTATCCGCGTCCGAGTCTGCAAATCGATCCGGTGACCCGCGAGGCTGCATTGGCCAAGTTCGGTCTGACCCTCGACCGCCCGGTGCTGGTGTTGTGCCCCGGCGCCGAATTCGGTGAAGCCAAACGCTGGCCGTCCGAGCATTACGCCAAGGTCGCCGAGGCGCGGATTCGCGAAGGCTGGCAGGTCTGGCTGTTCGGCTCGAAGAACGATCACGCCGTGGGCGAAGACATCCGCGCGCGGTTGATTCCGGGCTTGCGCGAAGAGTCCGTGAACCTCAGCGGCGGCACTTCGCTGGCCGAGGCCATCGACCTGATGTCCTGCGCCGACTCGGTCGTCTCCAACGATTCCGGCCTGATGCACGTGGCCGCTGCGCTGAATCGTCCTTTGGTGGCGGTCTACGGGTCGACCTCGCCGGGTTTCACCCCGCCGTTGGCCGAGCATGTGGAAATCGTCCGTCTGGGCCTCGATTGCAGCCCTTGCTTCGACCGCACCTGCCGCTTCGGCCATTACAACTGCCTGCGCCAGCTGATGCCGGACGCGGTCAACGATGCCTTGCAGCGTTTGCAGGGCTCTGTGGTCGAGGTTCATTAACTTGCGGGTATTGCTGATCAAGACTTCATCGCTGGGCGACGTGATTCACGCGTTGCCGGCGCTGACCGATGCCGCCCGGGCCATTCCCGGGATCAAGTTCGACTGGGTGGTGGAAGAAGGTTTCGCCGAGATTCCGACCTGGCACCCGGCCGTAGGCAAAGTGATTCCGGTGGCGATCCGTCGCTGGCGCAAAAACATCTGGCAAACCATCAAGAGCGGTGAGTGGAAACGCTTCAAGCAGTCCGTTCGGGCGAACAAATATGACTTGGTGATCGACGCTCAGGGCCTGCTGAAAAGCGCCTGGCTGACCCGCTATGTCAAAGCCCCGGTGGCTGGTCTCGACAAGGGCTCGGCCCGCGAGCCGATTGCCGCGCGCTTTTATGACCGCAAACTGGCGGTGGCCCGTGGTCAGCACGCCGTCGAGCGCGTGCGTCAGTTGTTCGCTATCGCCTTGGGTTACGACTTGCCCAAAGGCCTGGGCGATTACGGTCTCAACGTCGAGCGTCTGGTCGAGTTGCCGCGCAAGAATGCTTACGTGGTGTTCCTCCACGGCACCACCTGGGACACCAAGCACTGGCCGGAAGCCTACTGGCGCGAGCTGACCGAACGGGTCGGCTACCTCGGCGTCGGCATCAGGCTGCCGTGGGGCAACCCGCTGGAAAAGGCACGGGCCGAGCGTATCGCCGCCGGTTTCAAACATGCCGAAGTGCTGCCGAAGCTGAACCTGGCCGGGGTCGGCAAGGTGCTGGCCGGGGCCCAGGCCTGCGTTGCGGTGGACACCGGTCTCGGCCATCTGGCCGCGGCACTGGATGTGCCGACGATTTCGCTGTTCGGCCCGACCAACCCGGGCCTGACCGGCGCCTACGGCAAGCTGCAGATTCACCTGGGCAGCGATTTCCCGTGCGCGCCGTGCCTGCAAAAGAAATGTACGTATCAACCGACCGCGCAGGATGCCCGTCAGTTTGACCTGAAACGCGAGTGGCCCCTGTGCTTCACGCGTCTGAATCCCGAGCGTGTGGCCAGCCGACTGAGCACGTTGTTGATGGCTGAGGAGCTGCGCTGATGCAATTGGCTTTTGTCCTGTACAAATATTTCCCGTTCGGCGGTTTGCAGCGCGATTTCATGCGCATCGCTCTCGAATGCCAGAAGCGCGGACACCAGATCCGCGTCTACACCCTGATCTGGGAAGGCGACGTGCCGCCCGGCTTCGAAGTGCTGGTGGCGCCGGTCAAGGCGTTCTTCAACCACCGCCGCAATGAAAAGCTCAGCGCCTGGATGGCAGCGGACCTGGCCAGGCGCCCGGTGGATCGCCTGATCGGCTTCAACAAGATGCCGGGGCTGGACGTCTACTACGCCGCCGACGGCTGCTTCGAAGACAAGGCGCAGAACCTGCGCAATTCCCTGTATCGCCGCTGGGGCCGCTACCGCCACTTCGCCGAGTACGAGCGCGCGGTGTTCGCCAAAGACGCGAAGACCGAAGTGTTGATGATTTCCGAAGTGCAGCAACCGCTGTTCATCAAGCATTACGACACGCCGCTGGAACGCTTCCATCTGCTGCCGCCGGGCATCGCCCAGGATCGCCGCCGTCCGGCGGATGCCGATGAGATTCGCGCCGGTTTCCGCGCCGAATTCAACCTCAAGGACGACGAGCTGCTGCTGGTGCAGATCGGCTCCGGGTTCAAGACCAAGGGCGTCGATCGCAGCCTGAAAGCGCTGGCCGCACTGCCTGCCGAGCTGAAGAAACGCACCCGGCTGTTTGTAATCGGCCAGGATGACCCCAAATTGTTCCAGATGCAGAGTGCAACACTGGGTCTGGGCGACAACGTGACGTTCCTCAAGGGGCGTAGCGATATCCCGCGTTTCCTGCTCGGCGCCGACTTGTTGATCCACCCGGCGTACAACGAAAACACCGGCACGGTATTGCTTGAAGCGCTGGTCGCCGGGTTGCCGGTGCTGGTCAGCGCGGTCTGCGGTTATGCCCATTACATCGCCGAGGCCGATGCCGGGCGAGTGCTGGACGAACCGTTCGATCAGGCACAACTGACGCAATACCTGACTGACATGTTGAACGACGACGCTGCACGGGCGGCCTGGAGCCGCAACGGTCTGGCCTTCGCCGAGACGGCCGACCTGTACAGCATGCCGCAGCACGCGGCCGATGTGATTCTGGCGGAGCACGCTTAAATGAAGTTGATGCTGGCTGAACCGTTCAAGAGCCTGTGGGCTGGCCGCGATGCGTTCGTGGAAGTCGAGGGCTTGCAGGGCGAGGTGTACCGCGAGCTGGAAGCCCGCCGGACGTTGCGCACGGAAGTCGACGGCAATGGCTTTTTCGTCAAGATCCACCGGGGCATCGGTTGGGGCGAGATCTTCAAGAACCTGCTGACCGCCAAACTGCCGGTGCTCGGCGCGGGTCAGGAATGGAAAGCCATCCAGCGTTTGCAGGAAGTCGGCGTGCCGACCATGACCGCCGTCGCGTATGGCGAAAAGGGCAGCAACCCGGCGGATCAGCACTCGTTCATCGTCACCGAAGAGCTGGCGCCGACCATCAGCCTTGAAGACTTCAGCATCGACTGGGTCAAGCAACCGCCGCAGCCGAAACTCAAGCGGGCGCTGATCGCCGAGGTTGCGCGCATGACCGGCATGATGCATCGCGCCGGCGTCAATCACCGCGACTGCTACATCTGCCACTTTCTGCTGCACACCGACAAACCGGTGACTCCCGAAGATTTCAAACTCTCGGTGATCGACCTGCACCGTGCCCAGACCCGTCCGGCGATCACCCGGCGCTGGCGCAACAAGGATCTGGCGGCGTTGTACTTTTCCGCGCTGGACATCGGCCTGACCCGACGTGACAAGCTGCGTTTCCTCAAGGGTTACTTCCAGCAACCGCTGCGCCAGATCCTGGCCGAAGAAGCGCCGTTGCTGAGCTGGCTCGAAGGCAAGGCCAACAAGCTCTATGCGCGCAAGCAACGTTACGGGGATGCGCTCTGATGGCGGGTTGGAATCTGGAGCCTGAGTACAGTGAGCTTGCGCAGCATTTCGGTAGCCTCGAAGCGGTCTTTGCCCTTCAAGGCGAGCGCCTGACCCGCGATCCATTGTCCGAGGTCATTCGCGTGCAGTTCAATGGCGTCAACTATTACGTCAAGCGCTACGTCGGCGCCGGCAAAGGCTTGCGGCGTTATCTGGGCAAACCCCGGGTGAAGATGGAATGGCAGAACCTCAAACGCTTCGCCAAGTGGGGCATTCCTACCGCCGAAGTAGTGGCGTGGGGCCTGGAGCGCAATGGCATGGCTTACGATCGCGGGGCGATGATCACCCGTGAACTGCCGCGCACCGAAGATCTGTCGGCGCTGGCCGAACGCAACGATCCCAAGCTCAAGGATCGTGCCTGGGTCGACGGCGTCAGCCGGCAATTGGCCGGTTATACCCGCGTCATGCACGACCACCGCTTCACCCATAACGATCTGAAGTGGCGCAATCTGCTGATCGACGATCAGGCGCAGCTGTATCTGATTGACTGCCCGAACGGCGATTTCTGGCGCGGCTTCTGGCTCAAGTACCGGATCACCAAGGATCTGGCCTGTCTCGACAAGGTGGCCAAGTATCACCTGTCGAACACCCAGCGCCTGCGCTTCTACCTGCAATATCGTGGACGTGATCGGCTGAATGCCGCCGACAAGCAACGGATTCGCCACGTGGTGAGATTTTTCGAGGGACGCGAATGACTGATTTTCTGGCCACTGAAGACCGTGCGCTGCTGGAGCGCCACGGTCTCGGCACGTTCGATGCGCTGTGGTCCAAGCAACTCGAGGCCGTGGATGAGCCCAACACCGACGGTGGCGGCTGGAGCAGCGTGTTCCGTCTGGAGCTGGAAGGGCATGCCTATTACCTCAAGCGCCAGTGCAATTACCTGACCCGCACGTTGCACGCGCCGTTCGGCGAGCCGACGTTCGCCCGGGAATTTCGCAACATCAGTCGTTACAACAAACTTGGTATTCCGGCGTTGCAGGCGGCGTTCTTCGGTGAGCGCAAGGTCAATGGCGAGGTCCGTGCGATCCTGCTGACCCGCGCGCTGGATGGCTGGGACGATCTCGACTCGTTGTTGAAGCGCTGGTCGGACCTCGATGCCGCGCAGCAATCGGCGATTCTCAAGTCTTGTGGCCTGTTGGCGCGTCATCTTCATGGTATGCGTCAGGTGCACGGCTGCTTCTATCCCAAGCACATATTCTTGCGCGCCGAAGGCGATGGCTATCAGGCGCAGTTGATCGACCTGGAAAAAAACCGGCCCCTGTGGTTCGGTATGCGTGACCGGGTCAAGGATCTGGAGCCGCTGCAGCGTCGTGCGCCAGAGTGGAGCGAAGCGCAATTGCGTGAGCTGCTGGCGGCGTATCTCGATCAATCGACAGACAGCTCGCTGGTCGACAGCTGGATCACGCGACTGACCGCGCGGCGCAGTCACAAGGAGACCCGTTGATGCAGCTGTCGGACTTGAAAAACGCCGGGCGCACGCCGAGCCTGCCGCTGACGGTGTCGCTGGCCGATGCGGCGGGCGCTGCCGATTTGCAATTGCTCAGTCTGCTGCGGGTGTTGCCGGGTCAGCGTTATGTGGGTGCCGGTGTGTGGCGCGGGCGTCCGGTGCTGGCCAAGTTGCTGGTCGGCAATAAGGCTGCGCGGCACTTTCAGCGTGAACTGGAAGGTGTGAAACTGCTCGCCGCTCAGGGCATGACCACGCCGTTGCTGCTGGCCGATGGGCTGAAGGATGGTGAGGGCGGCTGGCTGCTGTTCGAGTTCCTCGAAGGCGCCGAAAGCCTGGGCGATGCCTGGAACAAGGTCGAATCCTTGCCGGTGCTGGCCGACGAGCAATCGGCGGTGCTGGCCGAGGCCCTGGGCGCCATCGGTCAGTTGCACGGCAAAGGCCTGTGGCAGGAAGACCTGCACCTGGACAATCTGCTGCGCCATGGCGGCCAGCTGTATCTGATCGATGGTGCCGGCATCTGTGTGGAAACCGCCGGCCAGCCGTTGTCCCGGCAGAAAGTGCTGGAAAATCTCGGGGTGTTCTTCGCTCAGTTGCCCAAGTCGCTCGAGCCGTTCACCGAAGAATTGCTGGTGTATTACCTGCTGAGCAACAGCGAACACGCGCTGCCGCTGGAAGCCCTGCAAAAGCAGATCGACAAGGTGCGCGCCTGGCGCTTGAAGGACTACCTGATCAAGGTCGGTCGTGAATGCACGCTGTTCAGCGTCAAGCGTGGTGCATTTGGTCTGCGCTCGATTCGCCGTGAGGAAGAGCCCGCGATGCTGCCGGTGCTGGAGCAGGCCGATGCCCTGCTCGATCAGGGCCATCTGTACAAGACCGGTGGCGCGGCCAGTGTCGGCAAGGTCGAGGTTGCCGGGCGTGCGCTGGTGATCAAGCGTTACAACATCAAGAATTTTGCCCATTGGCTCAAGCGCTTCTGGCGTCCGAGCCGCGCCTGGCATTCCTGGCGCGAAGGCAATCGCCTGGCATTCCTCGGCATCGCCACGCCCAAACCGCTGGCGGTGCTGGAAACCCGGTTTTTCTGGTTGCGCAGCAAGGCGTATCTGATCACCGAATACCTGGCCGGGCCGGACATCATCGAGCGCTTTGCGCCGTACGTCGAAAGCGGCGAGGCGCCGGAAGCCGAGTTGCAGGCGCTGGATCAGTTGTTTGCGCGGTTGATTGCCGAGCGCATCAGCCATGGCGACTTCAAGGGACACAACCTGTTCTGGCAGGAAGATCGCTGGGCGCTGATCGATCTGGATTCGATGTGCCAGCACGGCTCGGCGGGCAGCTTTGCTCCGGCCTATGCCCGGGATCGCGCGCGCTTCATGCGCAACTGGCCCGAGAGCAGTGCGTTGTATCGGGTGATTGATCAGCGTTTGCCCAAGGATGCATTGGACGCTGCGTGATTGTTTTCGCCTGAGCATAAGACATTTCTGTAATAAAAATCTGGCGAGGTTCGTGGTGACAAATCCTTGTGATTTCTCCTACAGCCTTGCCAGAACCCATGAACTACCCCTCGCAAAACCCCGGTGCTAGTTTGTCCCGACGTACCCGGAGGGCAAATCTTGACCATCGAAACCTCTATCGCTATCGGGGCATTTTCCCTGGCGCTGTCCGGCTGTGGCACCGCCGTTACGGTGTTGCGGGGCGACGAAGCCGCCACGCGCTGTCTGCGCAAACAGAAAACTTACTGTCAGTTAATTCCGCGAATCTACAGTGAACTCGCCCATGATTTCTGTCTGCTGCACGCGCCGCCCGATCCTACCGGCATTCTGGTGCCGGTCTTCCTGCTTGACCTGACTCTGTCCGGCGTCTTCGACACGGCTTGCCTGCCGTATACGATCTATCGCCAGGCGGTGGACGGGAATGTCGGTGTTTATTGGCGATCAGGCCGTGGGTAATCACGTTGTCCCCAATCAGTGAATACAGCGATATCATCGTTTATGTCGATGAGAGCGGTGATCACGGAATGCAGACACTGGATCCCAACTATCCAGTCTTCGTGCTCGCGTTTTGTGCCTTTCATAAAAGGCATTACTGCGAGAAAGTCATTCCTGCTCTACAGAAATTCAAGTTTGCACATATGGGGCACGATCTGATCGGTCTGCATGAACTCGAAATTCGTAAAGAAAAAGGATCGTTTTCTGGTCTCTTCATGTCCAGAGATCACAAAAATGCTTTTCTTGAGGAGCTGACTTGCATCATTGAAGCCAGCAACTTTGTTTTGATCAGTTGCGTCGTAGACAAGGCTTCCCTCCGCGAAAAACAAGGCACGGGACACAATCCTTATCACCTTGCTCTCGGCTTTTGTCTGGAAACGCTCTACGAGTTTTTGCAAGAGAAGAATCAGCAGGGGGCGCTGACGCATGTGATTTTCGAGCGTCGAGGAAAGCGAGAGGATAACGAGCTTGAGTTGGAGTTTCGCAGGATGTGTGGTGGGGCGAATCGATGGGGTATTCAACTGCCGTTAGACATCGTTTTTGCAACCAAACAGGTGAACTCCACCGGCCTGCAGCTAGCCGATCTTGTTGCGAGGCCCATTGGCATGAGTTTTTTGAGGGCGGGTCAGGGAAACCGTGCTTTTGACGTGCTTAAGCGCAAGTTCTATTGCAGCGGGGGGCGGAGCAAAGTTGGAGAGGGTTTCGAGAATTGGGGTTTGAAGCTTTTCCCATCCCCAGAAAGCGAAAAGCCCCGATGATCTCACCGAGGCATTAGCGCCGACCGGGATCTCCCAGTCCATTTGTGCTGGAGTCTATGTCGACGCTGCTTGAGTGTCAACGCACCGGCCGGCCAGTTCCGCTAGAGGTTTGTCGGCGCTTTTAAGCTATAATCCCGCCCTTTAGCTGTCTCTCGCCCGGTGCGGGGGCACATCATTTTTCAAGGCGCATCGCGCCTGAATGCAGACTAAAGAGGCTAGACCCCTGTGGCATTGACGATTCTTGGCCTGTCCGGCGCCCTTAGCCATGATCCTTCAGCAGCCTTGTACATCGACGGCAAGCTGGTCGCGGCGGCTGAGGAAGAGCGCTTCGTACGCGATAAACATGCAAAGAACCGCATGCCCTACGAATCGGCGAAGTTCTGCCTGGAGCAGGCTGGCATCAAGCCGTCCGACGTTGACGTGGTCGCGATTCCGTTCGCCCCGATCAGCATTTTCGGCAAGGCTCGCTGGCAATACGCCAAACGTTACTGGTACGCCCCGGATCGCGCGCTCGACGCGATCCTGATGGGCAACCGTCGCTACAAGCGCTATCGCAACAAGATCGTCTGGTGCCTGGAGCAACTGGGCTTCGATCCGAAGAAAATCAAGATCGAACCGGTGGAACACCACCTGGCCCACGCTTCCAGCGCCTACCACTGCTCGGGTTTCAAAGAGAAAACCGCGATCCTCGGCATCGACGGCAAGGGCGAGTACGCCACGACCTTCTTCGGTTATGGCGAAAACGGCAAGATCCACAAGATCAAGGAATTCTTCGATCCGGACTCCCTTGGCGGCCTGTATGGCGCGATCACCGAGTTCCTCGGTTTCGACATGCTCGACGGTGAGTTCAAGGTCATGGGCATGGCGCCATACGGCGACGCCAGCAAATACGATTTCTCGCGTCTGGCCTCGTTCGAGAACGGCGAGCTGGTGATCAACACTGACTACGCCAACGTGATCGGCCTGCGTCGCTATAAAGAGAAGGGCAAGGGTTACTACTTCTCGCCGAAGCTGATCGAGTGGCTGGGTCCGAAGCGCGAGGGCGACATCGCCGACGAGCCGTACATCCACTACGCCGCCAGCATTCAGGCGCTGTTCGAAAAAATCGCGCTGCAGATGATCGACTACTACCTGGGCGACGTGCTCAAGGAAACCGGCAAGCTGGCCTACGCCGGTGGCTGTGCGTTGAACGTCAAGCTCAACCAGAAAATCATCGCCCGTGACGACGTCAAGGAGCTGTTCGTGCAGCCTGCTTCCGGCGATGCCGGCACTGCAGTCGGCGCAGCAGCCTATGTGTCGAACGCCCGTGGCGTGCCGGTCGAGAAGATGGAACACGTCTACCTCGGCCCGTCGTACAGCAACGAAGACGTGATCGCCGCGTGCGCCCGTCACGAGAACAAGCCGACCTGGCGCAAGCTCGACAACATGCCGGAGCAGATTGCCAAAATCATGGTCGATGGCAACCCGGTGGCCTGGTTCCAGGGCCGCATGGAATTCGGTCCGCGTGCACTGGGTGGTCGTTCGATCATCGGTTGCCCGAGCGTGGCTGGCGTGGCTGATCGCATCAACCACCAGATCAAGTTCCGCGAGCGCTGGAGGCCTTTCTGCCCGTCGATGCTCGACACCGTTGCGCCACAGATGATCAAGATCGATCACCCGGCGCCGTTCATGACCTTCACCTTCGAAGTGGCGGAAGAGTGGAAGACCCGCGTGCCGGAAGTCGTCCACGAAGACGGTACGTCCCGGGCCCAGGTGCTCAAGCGCGAATACAACCCGCGCTACTACGACATGATGAAGGCGCTGGAAGTGCTGACCGGCAACGGCGTGTCCCTGAACACCTCGCTCAACCGCCGTGGTGAACCGATGATCTGCTCGCCGACCGATGCCCTGAACATGTTCTTCGGCTCGGATCTGCAGTACCTGATCATGGAAGATATTCTGGTCGTTAAAGAGGGTGTGAAGGGATACGGTCTTGACTGAGACACTGATCAGCGTCGTTATTCCGGTTTACAACTACGCACGAACGCTGCCTCGTGCAGTGGAGTCGGTGTTGGCGCAGTTGGATGAGGCTGCGGCGGATCTGTTGGTCATCGACGATGGGTCGACGGATGAGACGCCTGAGGTAGTGGAGAGGCTTCTGCTCGAGCATGGCGGGCGTTTTCGTGCGTTGCGCAAAAGCAATGGCGGGTTGTCTACCGTGCGCAATCGCGGGCTTGAGGAGACGAGCGGGCAATATCTGATTTTCCTCGACTCCGACGACGAAATGGCGCCCGGCGCGCTGGCTGCGCTTTCGGAGCATATTGCCAGTAACCCTCAAACCATGATGGTCATTGGTGCCCATTGGTCGGTGTTTGCTGATGGCAGGCACAGCCTGCAGCCAGCCAAGCCTCTGCCTTTAACCCCCCGGCAGCGATTACAGGGCTACCTGCTGGACAAGACCGTGTCGATTTCCAACGGGGCCTGCGCGATGCATCGCGAAGTGTTCGTTCCTGGCACGTATCCTGAGCATTTGCGCAACGTCGAGGATCTGCCAGTGTTTGCCCAAGTGCTGGCGCGTTTCCCGTGCAGCGTTCTGGACAAGCCTCTGGCCCTTATCTACAAGCATGCTGACAGCATGCGACATAATTTGCGTCAAAGCCTTGCCGCCGGTACAGAGCAGGTTGTGAGTGAAGTGTTCTCCAGTCGACGCATGCCTGAAGAGATGCTTGACCTTCGTCAGGCGTTTCTGGCGCAGCGCTGCCTGTCGTTGTTTCGTGATTGTTACTCTCACGGCGAATACGCTCTGGCCAAAGGGTTCTATTTTCAGGCGTTGCGTGCAGACTGGCGCACGTTCTCGCGCTGGTCATACACTCGCAAGGCTTTGCGGTTGCTGTTTCGGTAAATGGTTCGCGGTGAACTGGCGCGTCCCTGGTAACGAGTGTCGATGAGGTGGCTGGGTGAAAGGTACGGGCAGTAAAGTGGGAACTCGAGTCTCCAGAATCATCGACGAATACCCAGTTTGGCTGGCATTTTGGGGCAGTGTTCTGCTCTCGTTGATCGCAGTCATGGGTACTGCAACCGTCGGGCGTGATGCGGCGCTGTACATCGATATTGCGCAGCAAGTCACCGAACATGGGCCCAATGTGGCGTGGGCAGCGTTCGATTGGCCCTGGTTTTCCTTTCTTCTGGCGGGCACCCATGCCGTCCTTCATCTGCCACTGGAGCTGAGTGCCTATCTCTGGTGCGGACTGTTTTTTGCCGGCACCAGCGCGTTGATGGTTGATTGCATCCGCCAGCGTACCCCCCACATCACTCGCTGGGCTTGTCTGGTGGTGCTGGCAATGCCTGCGGTCAATGCCTTTCGTAACGACATCATTCGTGAGTGCGGTTTCTGGTTTTTTTGCACGCTTGCGCTGTGGCTCGCGTTTCGCTGGCAGACGCGAGGCGGCTGGTTGCGTGCTGCTCTCATTCATCTGGCGATTGTCGCGGCGGCGTTGTTTCGCCTGGAGGCGTTACTGATGGTGGTGGCATTGGGATTGTGGCAACTGCCCAATCTCTGGTCTTCGACTCGGCGCCTGCAATTCTTCCAGTTTTCACTGTTGCCGATCCTGGGTCTGTTGGTGATCTCGGTGTCCGGCGTGCTTCTGTCTGCCCGCGTGATGCTCTATCTGGACATGATTGAACCTCGTGGCGTGCTGTCGTCGTTTCAGATGCTATGCGACCAGTTCGCCAATTCACTCATCAACAAGTACTCCCAGGACGAAGCCGGGCGGATCATTTTCTTCGGCATCCTGGCGACCATGACCATCACTTTCGTGAAGTTGATGGGGCCTTTTGCTGTGCCGTTCATATTGCGTCGCAACTGGGTGGTGCTGGGCATTTACTGGCGCGACTACCGTCCCTTCGCCTGGGCGGGGCTGTGTTACCTGCTTGTTCTGGTGCTGTTTTTCATCAAGCAGCAGTTCATGAATACACGCTACCTGAGCTTCCTGAATCTTCTGTTTGTGCCGGTGCTGGCGATGGGGCTGGCAGCGTTTGTCCGCGAGTTTCCGCGATGGGGCAAGGGGCTGGTGATCGTAGGGTTGCTGGTGATGCTGGCCAACGTCATTTCCACTGGGGCCGGCAAAACCCACTATGTCGAGGCGGGACGCTGGATGTCCTCCCACGTCGAGCCGGGTGCGCCGACTTACTTCGAGGATGGGCGGATCAGCTACTACGCCGGTCGCGGCTATGTAATGCCTGTTCTGACTCAGGAAGAAGCCATGTCGGCAGCTCATGCCAGTGACTTTCGTTATTTCGTCATTGAAGCAAAGGGTGACGAACCATGGCTGAACGAGTGGCTGGCGGCGCACAAGCTGCGCGTCATCGAGCATTTCGCCAATCGCAAAGGTGCCACGGTGGTGGTCATCGGCCGCTAAGGCTCAACCCAGCAGCGGGCGCAGGCGCGAGATCAGAGGTGCCTGCCGGTTGCTCGGCAGGGCCTGCCGGTAACCCTCGATAAACGTATCGCCGGCGTCTTCCCCCAGCAACCATTGCCGGTCTTCCTTGTAACGCAGCAAGTGGGCGAAGTTGCGCAGGCGTTTGCTGTCGCTGAGTGCGCGCTTCTGGCAGCGCAGGTCGGCGATATCGATCAGGCCCAATTGGTTGTCCGGGGTCAGCACGACGTTGCCGAAGTGCAGCGATCGGAAGTACACACCTTTCTCGTGCAATTGCGCGAAATACGCGCCCAGTTGAAATCTAAGTGTGTCCGTCCCTTCGCTGGAGCCTTGCAGCTGGCGCACGGTCTTGCCCGCCAGTGGACTGTAATAAACGCAGTCGCGCTCGATACTCGGGATGCGGTATACAGCGATGACTTTTGGGCAAAGAACGCCGCGCTGTTCCAGTGCTCTGGTGTTGTCGGCAAAGCGTTGTGCGTACGGATAGAACAGTGCCGAACTGAGCAGGCGTTTGCGACGGAACAGCTTGAGCATGCATCCATCGGCCAATCGAAGCACCTTGTCACCGGAGCCGTCGGCTTCCAGTACGTGTGCACCGGCGCGCAGTGCCTCGTAGGTGCTGTGATCAATCGATTGCATTATCGGGCTCCCCATCATTAGCGGCGTATCTTAACCGACTTGATCAAGGGCTGGCTTGAAGTCATGTTTATCGGGGTAAAAATGCGTGTGATATCATCCCCGCCTCACTGAATTGTGCGGATCACCATGAGCAGTCCTGAACCGAAAGCCCAGTCAACGCTGGCGATCTATTTCCGCCTTTTGGCTTACGTGCGGCCTTATGCCGGCCTCTTTCTTCTGAGCATCGTCGGGTTTCTGATCTTCGCATCGACTCAACCGATGCTCGCTTACATCCTCAAGTATTTCGTCGATGGTCTGGCCAATCCTGAAGCCAGTCTGTTTCCAGGCAACCCTTATCTGGGCAAATTGCAGTTGCTCGAAACCGTGCCGTTGATGATCGTGCTCATCGCGCTGTTACAGGGCGTGGGTTCGTACCTTGGCAACTTCTTCCTGGCCCGGGTTTCCCTGGGACTGGTGCATGACCTGCGGGTGGTGCTGTTCAACAAGCTGCTGGAGTTGCCTAACCGGTTCTTTGACAAGAACAACTCCGGTCATCTGATTTCCCGGATTACCTTCAACGTGACCATGGTCACCGGCGCGGCAACGGATGCGATCAAGGTGGTCATTCGCGAAGGCATGACCGTGATTTTCCTGTTCTTCACCCTGTTGTGGATGAACTGGAAGCTTACGCTGGTGATGGTGGCCATCCTGCCGGTGATCGGCATCATGGTGAACAGCACCAGCAAGAAATTCCGCAAGCAAAGCAAAAAGATCCAGGTGTCGATGGGCAACGTCACGCACGTTGCCTCCGAGACGATTCATGGTTATCGCGTTGTGCGCAGTTTCGGCGGCGAACTCTATGAAAAGACCCGCTTTCGCGAGGCCAGCCAGAGCAACACCGACAAGCAACTGACAATGACCAAGACCGGCGCGGTTTACACACCGATGCTGCAACTGGTGACTTACAGCGCCATGGCCGTGGTCATGTTCCTCGTGCTGTACCTTCGTGGCGATGCCTCACCGGGGGACCTGGTGGCATACATCACTATGGCTGGTTTGTTGCCAAAACCGATTCGCCAGCTCTCGGAAGTCAGCTCGACCATTCAGAAAGGCGTAGCCGGTGCCGAAAGTATTTTCGAGCAACTGGATGAACCGGCTGAAGTGGATGAGGGCACGGTCGAACAGGATCGCCTTGAGGGGCGTCTGGAAGTGCGCAACCTCAGTTTCCAATACCCGGACACCGACAAGCAGGTGCTCAACGACATCAGTTTTGTCGTTGAACCGGGGCAAATGGTCGCGCTGGTGGGGCGTTCGGGCAGCGGCAAGTCGACGCTTGCCGGTCTTATTCCACGCTTCTATCAGCATGAACAGGGCGAGATTCTGCTCGATGGCATCCGTGTGCAGGACTTTACCTTGCACAGTCTGCGTCGCCAGATTGCGCTGGTGACCCAGCAGGTCACGCTGTTCAACGATACGGTGACCAACAACATCGCTTATGGCGACCTGGCGGGTGCGCCGTTTGAGGAGGTCAAACGGGCCGCCTCCGAGGCCTATGCCGATGAATTCATCATCAAGATGCCGGAAGGTTACGAAACCCTGGTCGGTGAAAACGGCGTGTTGCTGTCTGGCGGCCAGCGCCAGCGCATTGCCATCGCCCGGGCGCTGCTCAAGGATGCGCCGCTGCTGATTCTCGACGAGGCTACGTCTGCCCTCGATACCGAGTCGGAACGGCATATTCAGGCGGCGCTGGATCACGTGGTGCAAAACCGCACGACCCTGGTGATCGCTCACCGCTTGAGCACCATCGAGAAGGCCGACCTGATTCTGGTCATGGATGAAGGCCGGATCGTCGAGCGCGGAACCCATGCGCAACTGCTGGAGCAGAACGGCTATTACTCCCGTCTGCATGCCAAGGAGTTTGAAGAAGGTGACGAGCTCCAGCCAGCCCACGCGACCAACGTATGCTGAAGGTGTTTCGCAGCATTCGTGAGCGTGGCTGGACGGAGATAGACCAGGATGCTTACGCCCGCGCCTGGCAGCGCTTCGGCGGCAGCTTTGCCACGCATCCCGAGGTGGTCGAGCGGCTGTCGATGTTCGTGGGCATCGAACTGCGTTATCTGGGCTGGGTCGTTGGCGACGAGGTAGTAGCTGCGATTCCTTGCTGGGGCCGTCATGTGGCCTTGTCCAAGGAAGTGCTCAAGCGCGAGGGCAAACGCGGATTGCTCGACATGGGTAATGCGGAAATCATTCTGCCGATCGCGCCGGATGTCGTCGTGCCGGTTCGCCAGCGCATGGCCTATGTGTCCCAGCTCAATGCCGAGCAGATCAGTACCTTGAAAGTGCAGCCGGAGGGCTTGGCCCTGGCCCGGTTGCCGGAAGAGTATTCGAAGAAATTTCGCTACAACCAGCGTCGCGAACAGCGCCTGCTGGAAGAGGCGGGTGGTTCGCTGGTGCCGATGTCGGACTTTACTGCGGCGCAGCAGGCGCAGACTTACAGTGATCTGTTCGAACGCCGCTGGGGCTTCGAAGTACCTGGCAGGGCCGGGCTCGTTGAGGTATTCACTCTGTTGCGTGAGTTCATGACCGGTTCCGTGGTCATGCTCGAATCGGCACCCGTGGCCATTCAGGTTTTGTACCGCGTCGAAGCGCCGCAATGGGTCTCGCTGGAATACATCAATGGTGGCGTCGACCCGCAGAGTCGCGAGTTCAGCCCCGGTAGCGTGTTGAGTTTCGTCAATACCCAGCAGGCCTGGGCAGACGCGCAGGCACTGGGTAAGCCTTTGCGTTATTCATTCGGTCGTGCCGACCGTGAGTACAAGGATCGCTGGTGCCACACGGTGCCGGTCTACAAGGTCTGAATTGATGAGCGCTCGCAAGCAACAGCTTCTCAAGGCACACCGACGCGGCAAGCGTCTGTTCCTCATCGCCTTCGTGGTTGCGCTGTTTCTGGTCGGCTTTCTGGTCGGCTGGTCGCTGGTGCCGCTGTTGCTGGTACTGGCCTGGGTTGCCCACGAAGCGTGGTTTGCCGATCACTTGTTTTACCGGCCGTCCGACGACTACCAATACGACTTTCCTGCGGACACCGCGCGACAGACTGTCAGTCTGGACGGCGGTGTGGTGCGTCTGAGCGAGCCGTTGGCGCCGGGCGAGACACTCATTCTCGAACTTGAATTGAAGGCTGGCTGGCTGGGTCGCTGGCTCGATCCCTACGTTGCGGTGGGGGATGATCGCCAGGACTTCGAGCGCGGGGTGAAAGGGCGGCGTTACCTAAACCTTTCCGGGCAGGCAGATGCTTTGGCGCAGGGCGTGCTGACCCTGCGCGGACGATATTGCACGGCGGGTACCATGGGCACGCTTTGGGTCATGGCGAACCCTGATTACAGCCGCCAGCGCGTTATGGTCATCGCACCTCATGCCGACGATGCCGAGCTTGCGGCATTCGGTCTTTACAGCCGTAGTGAAGAGGTCAGCATCGTCACCCTGACCCAAGGCGAGATCGAAGCTGAAGATTTCCAGCGTATGGGCCTTGATCAGGCCGCCGCAGCGCGGTTGAAGGGGCGTTTGCGCAGTTGGGACAGTCTGGTGATTCCTCTGTGGGGTGGCGTGCCGGCCGAACGTTGCGTGCAGCTGGGTTATTACTGCCTGCAATTGCCTGCGATGGCCGCTGAGCCGGCCACGGCTTTCGGTTCCCTCGAGTCGCAGGAAGGCGATGTGCGCACTGTGCGCCGTCACAATCCGCTGACCTTGCCCGCCGATGTTGACGGGCAGCCAACTTGGCAGAACCTTGTCGAAGACCTGACGGCGCTTCTGAAGCATTACCGTCCAGAGGTCGTCGTCACGCCGCATCCCGAGCTGGATCCACACAGCGATCACGTCGCCTCGACTCAAGCGCTGCTTGAGGCCGTTGGCCTGAGTAGCTGGAAGCCGACGACGATGTTGCTGTACGCCAATCATTTGCATGACAACGACCGCTGGCCAATGGGCCCTGCCGGTGGCGGGATCGCGCTGCCGCCAGCCATCGAACCATTGCCGGCCAACCGCTTGTGGAGTCCGGTGCTGTCGCCGGACGTGCAACTGGATAAGGCCATGGCGTTAGCCATGGAGCACGACTTGCAGGGCGGGCAAGTGTTCAAACGGCAATTGCGCCGCTGGATCCAGCAGGGACTGGCGGGGCGTCGCTGGCCTGTCACTGGCAGTAATGAGTTTTTCCGCAAGGCTGTGCGGCGCCACGAGTTGTTCTGGGTGCGCGACCTTTCAGATTGAGGCGGACGGCCCTTGACCCTGTGTTAATATCGCGCCCCTGTTCATTTTGTATGTGGGTTGCTCCATGAAGTTGTCCATGCCGCGATTCGATCAAGCCCCTGTCTTGGTGGTCGGCGATGTCATGCTCGACCGTTACTGGCATGGCGGTACCTCACGGATTTCCCCTGAGGCGCCGGTTCCTGTCGTTAAAGTCGAGCAAATCGAAGACCGCCCGGGCGGTGCCGCCAACGTTGCCTTGAACATTGCTGCGCTGGGTGCGCCGGCGTCGCTGGTCGGTGTGACCGGTGACGACGAAGCCGCCGACAGCCTGAGCAACAGCCTCAAGGGTGCGGGCGTGCGAGCCTTGTTCCAGCGCATCGCGCACCAGCCGACCATCGTCAAGCTGCGGGTCATGAGCCGGCACCAGCAATTGCTGCGTATCGACTTCGAAGAACCGTTCGCCACCGACGCCCTGGCCCTCGGCGCGCAGGTCGATGACCTGCTTGAAGGCATCAAGGTGCTGGTGCTGTCCGACTACGGCAAAGGCGCCCTGAGAAACCATCAGGCGCTGATCCAGGCCGCCCGTGCCAAAGGCATCCCGGTGCTGGCCGACCCGAAGGGCAAGGATTTCTCGATCTACCGGGGCGCGAGCCTGATCACCCCGAACCTCAGCGAGTTCGAAGCAATCGTCGGCGGTTGCGCCGATGAGCACGAGCTGGTGACCAAGGGCGCGAAGCTGATGCACGACCTGGATCTCGGCGCATTGCTGGTGACCCGTGGCGAGCACGGCATGACACTGCTGCGTCCGGATCATCCGGCTTTGCATTTGCCTGCGCGGGCCCGTGAAGTGTTCGACGTGACCGGTGCCGGCGACACGGTGATTTCCACCCTTGCGGCGGCGATTGCTGCCGGTGAGGAACTGCCACACGCGGTGGCGCTGGCCAACCTGGCGGCGGGCATCGTCGTTGGTAAGCTCGGTACGGCGGCGATCAGCGCTCCGGAGCTGCGTCGTGCCATTCAGCGTGAGGAAGGTTCCGAGCGCGGCGTGCTGGGTCTGGAGCAACTGCTGCTGGCGGTGGCCGATGCCCGTGCACACAACGAAAAAATCGTTTTCACCAATGGCTGCTTCGACATCCTCCATGCAGGTCATGTGACCTACCTGGAGCAGGCGCGGGCTCAAGGCGATCGTTTGATTGTCGCGGTCAACGACGATGCTTCGGTCAGCCGCCTCAAGGGGCCTGGCCGTCCGATCAACAGTGTCGATCGGCGCATGGCTGTGCTGGCGGGGCTTGGGGCGGTGGACTGGGTCATCAGCTTCCCTGAAGGCACGCCAGAAAACCTGCTGCGTGAGGTCAAGCCGGACGTGCTGGTCAAGGGCGGGGATTACGGGATTGACCAGGTGGTCGGCGCCGACATCGTGACGGCTTATGGCGGCACCGTGAAAGTGCTGGGACTGGTGGAAAACAGTTCAACCACCGCGATTGTCGAAAAAATCCGCAGTCGTTGATCAGATGGAACTTTATTGTTTTGGACTGCGTGTGAACGGATTTTGCCTTGGGGATCTAACCGTTTCCGTTGATGTTGGCAGGTTTGAATCCGCTGCGCTTGCCTGCCTACATCGTGTGGTCATTTAACCTATGAAAGTCATGCTCCTGGTGATGAACGAACAGCGGGTCATTCTCGACCGGCTCTACGACATCGTGCAGCAGAACTGTGATGAATGTGTCATCTATCGGCTCAGCAAACAGCAACAGATGAACCTGGGGCCTTTTTTGGCCTCGGTTGATTACCAGACCTTTGATCGTGTCGTTATCTTCTCCAGGGTCAAGCGCCTGGTCTCGCAACTGCGGGTGCTCAAGTGCATTCCCGGGCTGGTCTTTCTCGAACACGATGCCTACCAGAACTACATGCCCGCCAGTAAATATCGTGGCGTTTATTCGCGTCTCTACAAGCGCCTGCCGAGTTGCCGGGCGCTGGTTTCCGGGGCGGTGGTCGCACGCAAGATGCTCGCTGAAGGCATCGACACGGTGTTCGTCTCCAAGGGTTACGACGAGCAGATGCTGCGCAACACCGGGTCCGAGCGCGACATTCCCATCGGTTTTCTCGGCAGCCTGAAAAGTACCGAGTACGCCCAGCGCAAGGCACTGCTCGAATCGCTGGCGCAGCGTACCGGTATGCTGGTGACCCGCACCCGCTCCGGCTCCGAATACCTGGAAACGCTCAATCGCATCAAGATTTTCGTCAGCGCCGACATCGGCATGAACGAGTTCATGATCAAGAACTACGAAGCCATGGCCTGCGGTTGTGTGCTGCTGGCCTGGAGTCAGGGCGAAGAAGACAAGTTGCTTGGCTTCGAAGACATGCACAACACCGTGTTCTATCGCAGCGAAGACGAGGCGGTGGAAAAGATCAAGCTGTTACAGGGCGATCCGGAGCTGTCGCAGCGTATTGCCAGCAATGGTCAGGCCTTTGCAGAAAGTCGCTATTCCTTCGCCCGTGTCGGCCAGGCCCTCGCCACTGAAATACAGCGCGAGATGCGCCCATGGCAGCCGCCGTCAGCATTCACGCGGTTCTGGGTGAAACTGCGTTTCGGCATGAAGGTGCCGGTCTGAATGAAGGATGAACATATGGCGCTGGATGCGCTCCCCGGCGGTGACCAGTCGGTGTTGGACGCGTTGCCTGAGCCATTGCGCGAATGCCTGAGCCGCGCGCACCGGGTCATCCTGATCGCGAATAATCCGGCCATCACGGCGGCGGATTTTCAGGCGCTGAATATCAGCGCCAATGACGTCGTCGTCAGTTTCAACACCTGCATCAAGGCGCCGCTGCTCAACGAGCACAGCTTGAACGTCTTCGTGCATGGCTATAACGCGCCGGACGCCTATTTTTTTGGTCTGCCTTACGGCCCGGACGTGCAACGGTTGTTCGAGCATGCGGGCGAGCGTTGTTTCACCATGCTGGTCGGCTGCGCCGCACCGATGTGTCCGTTGCCACGGGTGGCCATGTATTGGGATCGTATCCCGCTGCCGGCTCTGTGGAACTATCCCGTCGACCGTCCGGGCGGCAAGCGCTACGTTGGGCCATCTACCGGTTTCAATACGCTGGTGGTTTTAGACTGGTTGCGCGGTCACGCCGGTTATTCCTATCAGCTCATGACCCTGGGGTTTTCCAACGAAGCGGGGAAACTGTGGGGTGGGCATGCCTGGGATTACGAGCGCGACTGGCTGCAGCAGTCGGACGTCATTGTGGTGCCTTTGCAGCCGCGTCACTGGTGGCAAAAGCTCTTTTGCCAAAAATAGAAGGTGCTGTTGAGTGTTGAAAATTGCCGTCGCTTTTTTCGGGATCCCGAGAAATTCGCAGATTTGCTTCCCTTCCATTGAACAGAACGTTCTGGCGCAGTTTCCGGCGGGCAGCGACGTACAGTGCTTCTATCATTTGTACAAAATCGATGAAGTACAGAACTTCCGCTCAGGCGAAAAAGGCGAGTTGAGGGCTGACAACTATCAGCCATTCGAGCCGATGATCGGGGCCCTGACTTCGACTGACGGGGTACTGGAGCGTTGGGATTTCGAGCAGGTCAAAGCGCAGGGCGATACTTGGGCCGATGACTATGCGTCGCTGCGCAACCTGATCTATCAGCTCAATTCACTGCACACAGTGACCAGCATGATCGAAACCTTCAATCCCGATTTCGTCGTGTTCGTGCGCCCGGACAATTTCTTCCACAATCCGCTGCCCGCCTATGTGTTCAATCATTCAGAGGCCCGGAGGCACTTTGCCTACATTCCGGACTGGCAGTGGTGGGGCGGGTTGAACGACCGCTTTGCCATTTGCGGGCGCGATACCTATGTCGCCTATGGCAAGCGGATCGAGCGCATTTTCCAATTCTGCAAAGCCACGGGAAGAAAGCTGCACTCCGAGCGCTTGCTCAAGTACGCACTACAGCAGGCCGGTGCCAAAGTCTGCACGCTACCGACCCAAGCCTCTCGGGTGCGAATCACCGGCGCTTTTGCCGAAGAGTCGTTTTCGCCCAAGCGCGGCATGGGCAAGCGTGAAAACCGCTATTTCCATTTCTTCGCGACCTTGCGTACCTGGCTGGATCGTCGGCGCTAGTCGGCTATTTGCTCGCGCGTTTCTTGCCGATGCCAACCAGACGCAGCGCCTTCAGACTCAATTGCTTGAGTCCCGCGCGAGGCGGCTTCGCCGGTTGCAGGCCCTTTTGCACGACCCAGTCTTTCCAGCGAATCCGCTCTTCACGTACGACCCAGCCCGTCTGGGTCGCAAAGCTTTCGGCCAGATAAAGCCCGCGGGTGCCGGCCGGCAGGAGCTTGTCGCGCTTGAGGGTATACAACTCGGCCAAGGGCGCGCCGTCCTTGAGCGGCATCAGGTAGAGATCGGGGCGCTTGCGGTCCAGCCGGGCCACCAGTTGATCGCCTTCCAGTCGTTCATCGACATGGAACAGGCTGAGGCTCTTGGCTTCCTTGGGTACATCCAGCCGCAGGTCGTAGATCAATTGCAGTGACGCGGTCGGCAAGTGCACGTAAGCCCGTGGCCGTTCAAGCAATTGCAGATTGGCGCAGCGCACCGGCCTGGCTGAACCGGACAGCGGCGTCAGGCGAAAGGGCAGGGCCTCGCGATAATGCAGCGCCGAAGCGTATGGCGCCGGCAGCCAGGTGTCGTTGAAGCGCCCGCCGAGCCAGCCTTCCGGGGTTTCCAGCAGGCATTCCTCGGCGATCTCCTGGATCGCCGTGTGCAGCGGAATATTCAGTTCATGGGCTGGCACGTAACCGGAAATCAACTTGAGCACGACGTCGCCGCGATCCTGCCGCCGCTGACGCACCAGCACCCAGTAATCGCGATTCTGCCAGTGCAGGGTCAGACGCACCGAAACACCCAGGTTGGCCAGCTCCAGCGCAAAGCGCTCGGCGTCAGCCACGTTGACCGGTTTACGCCGCTGAAGGGTCTGGGTGAAATTCAGCGGCATGCCGACGCTCTGATAGGTCAGGCCTTCCGGCGTGGCTTCGACGAACAGCGGCAGCGTCTTGAAGTTGCTCGGGTTCTTTCTGATGAGCGTACGCGGCATGTCGGCTCCTGCTTAAGGCCGCGAGGCGGCGTCAGTGACCACGAAGGACCTGGGCAACGGTCGCAACGTTATGGGCGAGGTGCAGCGGATTGATGGTCCCGACAATGGCACTGGCCACGCCGGGCTGGGCGAACAGCAACTCGAAGCTGGCGCGCACCGGATCCACACCGGGACTCAGGCACACATGACCGCTGGCCAGCGCCTTTTTCACCAGAATGGCTTTGCCGTGGGCAGCAGCATAGTCAATGACCGCCTTCTCGTTTTGTTCGTTCAGATTGTAGGTGACCATTGCGCAATCGCCTTGCTCCAGTGCCTTGAGGCCACCGTCGACGGTTTTGCCGGAGAAGCCGAAGCCGCGAATCTTGCCTTCGGCCTTCAGCGCCGCGAGGGTTGCGTAGACTTCGCTGTCGTTGAGGATCGCCAGGTCGTTACCGTCGGAGTGCACCAGCACCAGGTCGATAAAATCCGTTTCCAGACGTTGCAGGCTGCGCTCCACCGACATCCGGGTGTGAGCGGCGCTGAAATCATGGGTCGATTGGCCGTCGACAAATTCTTCGCCGACCTTGCTGACAATCACCCAGTCCTGACGCTCACCACGCAGCAGTGGGCCGAGGCGTTCTTCGCTGCGGCCATAGGCCGGTGCGGTGTCGATCAGGTTGATGCCCAGTTCCCGAGCCTGCCTGAGCAGCATGCGCGCGGCGTCGTCATCGGGGATCTGGAAGCCGTTGGGGTATTTCACGCCCTGGTCGCGGCCGAGTTTGACGGTGCCCAGGCCCAGTGGCGAAACCAGCAGGCCGGTGCTGCCCAGCGGGCGATGCAGGTCGTGCAGGGTCGGCAGGCTCATGGCAGCAGTTGCTCCCAGGCGGGAACGCCCATCGGTGGTTTTGGCAGTTCTGGCAGCGGGGTCGCATGGCTCGGCTGGATGCCGTCGCGTTGAAGTGATGCCATCACCCGGTCAGCAAAGTCCGGCGCCAGGGCCAGTTTGGTCGGCCAGCCGACCAGCAGGCGTCCTTCTTCAGCGAGGAAGGCGTTGTCCGGGCGGGTCAGGCCGGTTTGCAACGGTTCGGCGCGATCCACGCGCAGGGTGGCCCATTGCACCGTGCTCAGGTCGATCCATGGCAATAGCTGACCGAGTTCTTTCTGGGCGGTGGCGATTTGTTCGGCCGGTTCACGGGCCACGCCTTCGGATTCGGCAATGTCGCCGCCCAGATACCAGACCCACTGGCCGTCGGCGGCCGGGTGCGTGGTTACGGTGATGCGCGGTTTGGTGCCGCCACCGAGGCAGTGCGCATACAGCGGCTTCAGGCCCGGGCCTTTGGCGATGATCATGTGCAGCGGCCGGCGTTGCATGGCCGGATGGGTCAGGCCCAAAGCAGTCAGCAGATCGGCTGTACCGGCACCGGCGCTGAGGACGATGCGCTGGGCACGAATCTCACGGCCGTCGACCTTCAGGCCAACCAGCACGCCGCTTTCCAGCAACGGCTCGATGTTTTGTCCGGCCAGCAGACCGTCACCGGACAGGTCGGCCAGACGCTGGATCAGGCTCGGCACATCGATCACCAGTTCGGCGAGGCGGTAGACCTTGCCCTTGAAGCGTTTGTCTTGCAGGGCCGGCGGCAGCTGATCGCCCTTGACCTGATCGACCCGGCCACGCACGGCTTTACTGGCGAAGAAACTGGTGAGGTTGCCGGCCAGGGTGCCCGGCGACCACAGGTAATGGGCTTCGGACAGCAGGCGCACGCCGGTCAGATCCAGTTCGCCGTTGCCGGCCAGAGCTTCACGCCAGCGACGCGGCATGTCGGCGATGGCTTCCGAGGCGCCGGTGAGCGCCCCGTGCAACGCGTATTTGGCGCCGCCGTGGATGATGCCCTGGGACTTCACACTCTGTCCGCCACCAAGGCTGGCGCTTTCCACCAGCACGGTCGAGAAACCTTGGCGACGCAGACGCGCGTTCAGCCAGAGACCGGCGACACCCGCGCCGACAATCAGCACGTCGGTGGAAATTGGAGATGGCATGCAACGACCTCAGGGTTTGAAGAAGTCGCAAGTTTCAAGCTTCAAGCTGCAAGCTGCAACCCGAAGCTGTAAATCGGTCGAGCTTGCAGCTTATGGCTTGATGCTCGTCAGTGTTTCAATGGCCGGCGGTTTTCGAGAACAGCTGAATCACCACCACGCCGAGCACGATCAGCGCCATCCCGAGCATCGCCGGGAGATCCAGCTTCTGCCCATAGATGAACAGCGCCGCGACGCTGACCATCACGATGCCCATGCCGGCCCACACCGCGTAGGCCACGCCCACCGGTACGCTGCGTACCACCAGGGTCAGCATCCAGAACGCGATGGCGTAGCCGACGATGACCAGCACCAGTGGCAGTGGCGTGCTGAAGCCTTTGACGGCTTTCATCGAAACGGTCGCGATCACTTCGGCACAGATGGCGATGGCCAGGTAGACGTAAGCGTTCATGTTCAATTCCTCATGTGAAGCGTTGCTTTCTGAGGCGGCATTCTAGTGACTCACCAGATGGGGTAAAGTCATTACCTATCTGTTTAAAAGATGGGTTGGTCAATGAGCATGCAGTGGAATCTGGAGCAGTTGCGGGTGTTCGTTGCGGTGGCCGAGCAGCGTTCGTTTTCCGCTGTGGCGCGTCAGCAGCGCAAGGCACAGTCGGCGATCAGCAGCGCGATTGCGATGCTGGAGGACGATCTCGGAGTCAGCCTGTTCGAGCGTAGCAGCGGTCGTCAGCCGAGTCTGACCGAGGCGGGGGAGGCATTGCTGGAGGAGGCGCGCGAAGTGCTGCGTCAGTGCGAACGCCTGAACGGCCGGGCCGTGGCCATGATGCGCGGGCAGGAGGCGCAATTGCGGGTGGCGCAGGACGAGGCAATGCCCTATCAGGCGCTGGTGGAAAGTTTCGGTGCGCTGGCCGAGCAGTTCCCGAGTCTGGAGGTGCAACTGACCAGCGCCGCCCAGGGCGAGGTTTCACGCAAACTGGTGGAGCGCCGGGCCGATCTCGGGCTGCTGTTCTATCACGACGAAATTCCCGAAGCGCTGGAGCGCCGGGTGCTGGGCAGCGTGGAGATGGTCACGGTCTGCGGCGTCAATCATCCGCTGGCCGCGCAGTCCCGGGTCAATTGCCAGCAACTGGCCCAGCATCGGCAGCTGCTGATGTCGACCCAGACCAGCGTCTACCCCGGCAGCGAGCCGGCCAGCCCACAGGTGTGGCGCGCCGACAGTTTCTACGTGATGGCCGAATGGCTGGTGCGCGACCTTGGCTGGGCCTGGCTGCCGCGCCATGTGGTGCAGTACTCGGCGTATCAGGGCCTGATGGTGGAGCTGGACAGCGAATGGACGCCGCCGGCACTGGTGGTGGAACTGGTCTGGCGCCGCGACGAACCATTGGGGCCGGCAGCTCGTTGGCTGGCGGAGCGATTTGCCATACACCTGCGGGCGATCGGCGGCAAAAGCCGATAAACTCCGCCGCCATGAATAGATCTCTCTACACCGCGCTGTTTTACCTGGGGCTGCCATTGGTGGCGATTCGGCTGTGGCTGCGCTCACGCAAGGCGCCGGCGTATGCCCAACGGATTGGCGAACGTTTCTCCTACGGGATGCCGACCCTGCAACCCGGTGGTATCTGGGTTCACGCCGTGTCGGTGGGCGAAAGCATCGCCGCCGCGCCGATGATCCGCGCACTGCTGCAACGCTATCCGACGCTTCCGATCACCGTGACCTGCATGACGCCAACCGGTTCGGAACGTATCCATGCGCTGTTCGCCAACGAGCCACGCATCCAGCACTGCTATTTGCCGTATGACTTGCCCTGTGCCGCCGCGCGTTTTCTGGATCGCGTGCAGCCGAAACTGGCGGTGATCATGGAAACCGAACTGTGGCCCAACCACATTCACCAATGTGCCAAGCGCGGGATTCCAGTGGCGTTGGCCAATGGACGACTGTCCGAGCGTTCCGCCAAGGGCTATGGCCGGTTCAGCAAACTGACCGCGCCGATGCTCGCCGAGATGAGCCTGTTCGCCGTGCAGACCGAAGCCGAAGCCCAGCGCTTCCGTGATCTCGGTGCGCGCCCGGAGACAGTCGAAGTCACTGGCTCGATCAAGTTCGACCTGACCATCGACCCGCAACTGCTGCAACGCGCCGCTGAGCTGCGCAGCCAGTGGCAGGCTCAGGAGCGCCCGGTGTGGATCGCCGCCAGCACCCATGAAGGCGAAGACGAAGTGGTGCTGAATGCTCACCGTCGATTGCTGACCAACCATCCCGATGCGTTGCTGATTCTGGTGCCGCGTCACCCGGAGCGTTTCAACTCGGTGTTCGAGTTGTGCCAGCGTGAAGGCTTTGCCACGGTGCGTCGCTCCACTGGCGCGAGCGTCGATGCGCAGACTTCGGTGCTGCTTGGCGACACCATGGGCGAGCTGCTGTTTCTCTATGCCCTGGCTGACAGCGCGTTCGTCGGCGGCAGCCTGGTGCCCAACGGCGGGCACAATCTGCTCGAACCGGCAGCCTTGGCGAAACCGGTGATCAGCGGCCCGCACCTGTTCAACTTCCTCGACATCGCCGCGCAACTGCGCAGCGCCGGGGCATTGGCCGAGGTGGATGACGCTGAAGGTCTGGCGACAGAAGTGCAGCGTCTGTTTGAACTGCCGCGCGACGCACAGCGCATGGCAGAAAACGGGCTGAGCGTGATGCGCCGCAATCAGGGCGCGTTGCAGCGCTTGCTCGATGGACTGGGAAGGTTGATCGACCGCCCATAAAAAACGCAGCCTCAGGGCTGCGTTTTTTGTTTAAGGCCGAGCCTTGAGCTGGGCTTCGGCAGCCTTGGCCAGATCCGGTGGCAGGAAGTCCTTGTCCGGGTTGTAGTCGGCTTTCAGGTAGCGGGTCAGATCCTGCAGGTCGCCCGGGTTCAACGTCCCCGCCGCCTGCTTCAGGCGCAGGTTGTCTAGGATGTAGTCGTAGCGGGTGTTGTTGTAATTGCGCACCGAAGTGTAGAGCTGACGCTGGGCGTCGAGCACGTCGACGATGTTGCGCGTCCCCACCTGATAACCGATTTCCGTGGCTTCCACTGCGCTCTGGTTGGAAATGATCGACTGGCGGCGCGCCTGTACCTGTTCGACGTCGGTGTTCACCGCGCGGTGCAGGTTGCGGGTGTTTTCGACGATCTGCCGGCGCAGGCCTTCACGTTGCTGTTCGGTCTGGTCCAGCTGCGCATAAGACTGACGTACCTGGGAGCTGGTCAGGCCGCCGCTGTAGAGCGGGATGTTCACCTGCAACGCCAGGGTGCGCTGTTCGACGTTGCCGCCATACGGCGTGCCGAAGGCATTCGGGTTGCTGAAGCCAAACGAATCGTTGTCGCCTTTCTCGTACTTCGCCACGGCGTCGAGGGTCGGCAGGTGGCCGGCCTTGCGCTGTTTCAAAGTCTGTTCGGCAGAGCTGACCGCGAAGTTGCTGGCCAGCAGATTGAGGTTCTGTTTCGCGGCGGTATCGACCCAGGCCTTGGCGTCGTTCGGCGCCGGCGGCAGGATCGGCAACGTGTGGACGATGCCCTGGATCGAGTTGTACTGACGGTTGGTCAGGGTGACCAGCGCTTGGAACGCATCATCGACCTGACGCTGGGCGACGATCCGGTTGGCGCGCGCGGTGTCGTAACTGGCTTGCGATTGCAGCACGTCGGTCTTGTCCGACAGGCCCACGTCGAAGCGCTCGTTGGACTGGTCGAGCTGGCGCTTGAACGCGGCTTCTTCGGCCTTGGTCGAGGCCAGGTTGTCCTGGCTGCGCAGCACGTTGAAGTAGCTTTCGGCGGTTTGCAGGATCAGGTTCTGCTCGGTGGCCGAAAGTTGCAGCGCGGCCTGCTCGTTGACGTCCTTGGCGGCCTGGTACTGGAACCAGCGGTCGGCGCGGAACAGCGGTTGCGCCAGGGTCGCCTGATACGACTGGGCACTGCGGTTGGCGACCGCCGACGGCTGATCGATGTCGGTGCGCACATTGGCCACCTGGGCGCCACCGGACAGGTTCGGCAGCAGCCCGGCGCGGGCCTGGGGCACGACTTCTTTCTGCGCACCATACTGGGCGCGGGCGGCGGCCAGGTCGGCGTTGTTGTCGACGGCTTCCTGATAGACGCTGACCAGATCCGTTCTGGTCGACAAAGGCGCTTCTGCTGCCCATACCGTTGCGGTGGACGCACAAGACACGGCGACAGCCAGTGAGAGTTTGCGCAGCATGAGGCGATCCCTAGCATGAATATTATGGAAATAATCCGGGCGCCAAAGGTAAGGCGCGGCCCATGCAGCGTCAAGGCGCAGCATGGCGTAGCGAGTGTAGTTGCGCAGGCGGCAGGCAACAATCTGCCAATTGCGCCATTCATCATGGTGTTTGCAGCGGTGTTGGCGTTCTTTGCCGGTTGTGTCTAGACTGGCCGGGTTCTTGTCGGGGTGCCTTGCTATGAGGCTGAGATCGAATAATTTCGGATCCCGTTGAACCTGATCAGGTTAGCGCCTGCGTAGGGAACAAGATTTCTCGTCACCCGGCGAGTCCTCTTGTGCTTCGTCCGGGAAATTGTTCGACAATCGAACGCTCGACGACGAGGCACAGCACCAGTCCTGGTGCGTCCGTGCCTTTCAGGTTCTGCTCCGACAATCCACTGCCTGGATGCTGTCTGGAGAGCCCGTGATGACTACAAAATCTAAAAACGCGATCAACCTGAGTGACTCGGCCAAGGTCGATGAACAGTCGGTTCAACCGTTCACCCGTTCGCAAAAAGTCTACGTTCAGGGCTCCCGCCCGGACATCCGCGTGCCGATGCGCGAAATCACCCTCGATGTGACCCCCACCGACTTCGGCGGCGAAATCAACGCGCCGGTCACCGTCTACGACACCTCGGGCCCGTACACCGACCCGAACGTGGTGATCGATGTGCGCAAAGGTCTGGGTGACGTGCGTTCGGCATGGATCGACGACCGTGGCGACACCGAGCGCCTGCCGGGCCTGAGCTCGAATTTCGGTCAGGAGCGCCTGGCCGATCCGGAGCTGACCAAGCTGCGTTTCGCCCACGTCAACAACCCGCGCCGTGCCAAGGCCGGGGCCAACGTCAGCCAGATGCACTACGCGCGCAAAGGGATCATTACCGCCGAGATGGAATACGTCGCCATCCGCGAAAACATGAAACTGCAAGAAGCCCGTGCTGCCGGCCTGCTGAATCAGCAGCACGCCGGCCACAGCTTCGGCGCGAGCATCCCGAAAGAAATCACTCCTGAATTCGTGCGCGAAGAAATCGCCCGTGGCCGCGCGATCATTCCGGCCAACATCAACCACGTCGAACTGGAACCGATGATCATCGGCCGTAACTTCCTGGTGAAGATCAACGGCAACATCGGCAACAGCGCGCTGGGTTCGTCCATCGAAGAAGAAGTGGCGAAACTGACCTGGGGCATTCGCTGGGGCTCGGACACCGTGATGGACTTGTCCACCGGCAAGCACATTCACGAAACCCGCGAGTGGATCATCCGCAACTCGCCGGTTCCGATCGGCACCGTACCGATCTATCAGGCGCTGGAAAAGGTCAATGGCGTGGCCGAAGACCTGACCTGGGAGCTGTTTCGCGACACGCTGATCGAGCAGGCGGAGCAGGGCGTCGACTACTTCACCATCCACGCCGGCGTGCTGCTGCGTTACGTGCCGCTGACCGCCAAGCGGGTGACCGGCATCGTTTCCCGTGGCGGTTCGATCATGGCCAAGTGGTGCCTGGCGCACCACAAAGAGAACTTCCTCTACACCCACTTCGAGGAAATCTGCGAAATCATGAAGGCCTACGACGTCAGCTTCTCGCTGGGCGACGGCCTGCGTCCGGGCTCGATTGCCGACGCCAACGACGAAGCGCAGTTCGGCGAACTGGAAACCCTCGGCGAGCTGACCAAAATCGCCTGGAAGCACGACGTGCAATGCATGATCGAAGGCCCGGGTCACGTGCCGATGCAGTTGATCAAAGAGAACATGGACAAGCAGCTGGAGTGCTGCGACGAGGCGCCGTTCTATACCCTCGGTCCGCTGACCACCGACATCGCACCGGGTTACGACCACATCACTTCCGGCATCGGTGCGGCGATGATCGGCTGGTTCGGTTGCGCGATGCTCTGCTACGTGACGCCGAAGGAACACCTGGGCTTGCCGAACAAGGATGACGTGAAGACCGGGATCATCACCTACAAGATCGCCGCTCACGCAGCGGACCTGGCCAAGGGGCATCCGGGTGCACAGATCCGCGACAACGCCTTGAGCAAGGCGCGTTTCGAATTCCGTTGGGAAGACCAGTTCAACCTCGGTCTGGATCCGGACACCGCCCGCTCGTATCACGATGAAACCCTGCCGAAGGATTCGGCGAAGGTCGCGCATTTCTGTTCGATGTGCGGGCCGAAATTCTGCTCGATGAAGATCACTCAGGAAGTCCGCGAATACGCGGCCAACCAGCGGATCGACGCGGTCGACGTGGATGTCGCCCAGGGCCTGGCGGAACAGGCCGAGCGGTTCAGGAAGGAAGGCAGTCAGCTGTACAAGAAGGTTTGATCTGACCTGAAAGGGTGGGGCCTGTAATGGCCCCTTCGCGAGCAAGCTCGCTCCCACATTTGAATGCATTCCAAAGTGGGAGCGAGCTTGCTCGCGAATACGGTCGACACAACAACAAATGTCCCTCTGAGATAACACCCTTGAGCATTCAACCCGGTACTTATTCCCCCGACCTCGCCGTGCCCGCCAGCCAGCGTGTATTTGGCGGTCGCGATCTGTTTTCCCTGTGGTTCTCCCTCGGCATCGGCCTGATGGTCTTGCAGACCGGTGCACTGCTGGCGCCGGGGCTGGGCCTGTCGGGAGCGCTGCTGGCGATTTTCCTCGGCACCCTGGTCGGCGTCTTGTTGCTGGCCGCCGTTGGCGTGATCGGCAGCGACACCGGCCTGTCGTCGATGGCCGCGCTGAAACTCAGCCTCGGCAGCAAAGGCGCGAGCCTGCCGGCGCTGCTCAACCTGCTGCAACTGATCGGTTGGGGTTCTTTCGAAATCATCGTCATGCGCGATGCGGCCAGCCTGCTCGGCACTCGTGCATTCAGCGAAGGTTCGCTGTGGGCCAGTCCGATGTTGTGGACCCTGTGCTTCGGTGCGCTGGCGACGTTGCTGGCGGTCAGCGGGCCGTTGACGTTCGTGCGCAAGATCCTGCGCAAGTGGGGCATCTGGCTGATTCTGGGCGCGTGCATCTGGCTGACCTGGAACCTGTTTGCCAAGGCCGATCTCGCCGCCTTGTGGGCACAGGCCGGGGATGGCTCGATGCCGCTCGCCGTGGGCTTCGATATCGCCATCGCGATGCCGCTGTCGTGGCTGCCGCTGATCGCCGACTACTCGCGCTTCGGTCAGCGGGCGAAGAACGTATTCGGCGGCACAGCGATCGGTTTCTTCATCGGCAATTTCTGGCTGATGAGCCTGGGCGTGGCCTACACCCTGGCCTTTGCGCCGAGCGGTGAGGTCAACGCGCTGCTGCTGGCGCTGGCTGGCGCAGGTCTGGGCATTCCGCTGTTGCTGATTCTGCTGGATGAGTCGGAAAACGCTTTCGCCGACATTCACTCGGCGGCGGTTTCCAGCGGGATTCTGTTGCGTCTGAAAGTCGAGCATCTGGCGTTGGCCATCGGTGTGATCTGCACCCTGATCGCCTTGCTCGCGCCATTGGCGCAATACCAGAACTTCCTGTTGCTGATCGGTTCGGTGTTCGCACCGCTGTTCGGCGTGGTACTGGTGGATCACTTCATCCTGCGCAAGCGCAGTGCCCAGGTGGCATCGGCCGCGTTGCGCTGGCCGGCACTATTGGCCTGGCTGGGTGGCATCAGCACCTATCACTTGCTGGCCAACCTGTATCCGGATGTCGGCGCGACCCTGCCGGCGCTGGTGCTGGCAGGGCTGCTGCAACTCGTGCTCGGTCGGGCTTTCAGTTACGGCCGGGAAACAGCTCGGGCTTGAGAATGCCATTCAGGCGCGGGTAAGGGATTTTCAGTTCGACGTGGCCCAGCGCATAAGGCGCGATGGTGGTCACGTCGTACTTGAGGATCACGCCGCCGTAGGTCAGCGCCACGTTAGGGGTTTTGACGAACGGCCAGCTCTTCACGAACTCCGGTTCCTGATCGAGCTTGGTGCTGATCAGCCAGCTGTTGTGCGCTACTTGGGCCGCTTTCCAGAACGCCTCTTCCTGACCTGGCAGCAGCATGTCCGCCAGGGTCAGCACTTTGTGCTGCTGACGCGAATAGTTGATGAAGCCGCGTCCCGGCGTACCGTGGGCGCCGCCGGTGTCCAGGTAGCTCGATGTTTCGATGATCACCAGACCGTCATGCTGCTCGCGTACTTTCGCCTGCAAATAGCTGCTGTTGCGCGGGCCGGCGTTGGCCAGGAATTGCTCGCGATACGCTGCCAGCGTTGGTGCTACCGGCGCGTTCGGTGCGGTGCGGGTCATTTGCAGCAGGCGTTTTTCGATGATGCCATCCAAGGCAGGCTCTGCCGGGAAGCGCAAGGTATCGATATTTACCAATGGGCAATCCGGGTTGGAACAACCGGGTTTCAGCGTTTCCGAGGCGTCGCGGGTGGTTTCCAGCGGCGTGCGGTAGTTGGGCTGGAACAGGCTGGCGCAAGCGCCCAGGGTCAGGGCGATGGCGGCCACGGAGGCAATTTTGAAAAGCGACATGGGCGTCCTTTCTGAAGCAGGGGAAGGCAAAAAGTTACCGCTTCGACTCTCAACGAAGCGGTCAGTTCGCCACTAAGCTAATTAGAGTGGGTTTCGCCTTCACCGTCCATCCCGCTGACAGTAAAGGGGCTGCATCAAATGTCACGGGCGCGTTAGGATGGCGCGAAGTCGAGGTCGCCATTAGCAAGACGAACCTCGTATTGGAATCTGCAGTAGACGAGGATGCCCATGACCGATTTTGCCAATGCCATTCCAACCGCCGTCGATATCGTGCAGCGGGTGCAATGCTACGAGGGCTTCTACAAGCTCGATCGCGTGCATTTGCGCCATGAACTGTTCGCCGGTGGCATGAGCCGCGAAATCAATCGTGAAGTGTTCGTGCGCCATGATGCCGTGTGCATGCTGCCCTACGATCCGCAGCGCGATGAAGTGGTGCTGATCGAGCAGTTTCGTGTCGGCGCCATGGGCAAGGCCGACAACCCGTGGCTGGTGGAACTGGTCGCCGGTCTGATCGACAAGGATGAACAGCCGGAAGAAGTTGCTCACCGCGAAGCGCAGGAGGAAGCTGGGCTGGACATCAAGGCCCTGTGGCCAATGACCAAATACTTTCCATCGCCGGGCGGCAGCAACGAATTCGTGCATCTGTACCTGGGGCGTTGCAGCACGGAAGGCGCAGGCGGCCTGCATGGTCTGGAAGAAGAAGCCGAAGATATCCGCGTCACGGTCTGGGCTTTCGAAGATGCCTTGCAGGCTGTACGCGACGGACAGATTGCCAATGCGGCGAGCATCATCGCCTTGCAGTGGCTGGCGCTCAACCGCGCCGAAGTGAGGGGGCTATGGTCGTAAACAAGTTGCGCGATCGCTACCGCGTCGACCTCGTGGGGCTGCAAGCCGCCTGCGAGGCCAACTACGCGCGCCTCATGCGACTGTTGCCGGACATGCGCAACGACCCGCAGGCCCGGCGCATTGCCGTGACCCAGGGCGACCAGATGCTCGGCGTTCTGGCGCTCGAGGTGCTGCAGACCTGTCCGTACACCACGACCCTGCAAGTGCGCCAGGAACACAGCCTGCCGTGGCTGCCGGTGCCGCAACTGGAAGTGCAGGTCTATCACGACGCGCGCATGGCCGAGGTGATCAGCGCCGAGCATGCGCGACGTTTTCGCGGCGTCTATCCTTACCCGAATGCGGCGATGCATCAGCCGGACGAAAAGGCCCAGCTCAATCTGTTCCTGGGCGAATGGCTGAGTCACTGCCTGGCGTGCGGACACGAATACGCGGCGGTCCGATAACCACCGCAAGTTGTGAACTGCGTCCGTTTCGCCGGTTTCTCTTTACGCTGTCCCCCCGCATAATTGCCGCACCTATCCAGTCCCGCGATCCCGGGGGAGAACGCCTTGCCGAGCGTATCGACTTTGACCACCGCCGACACGGCGTTGCTGGTGCAGCTCTCTGACAGTCATCTGTTCGCCGAGGCGGACAGAACGCTGCTGGGCATGAATACCCGCGAGAGTCTGCAAAAAGTCATCGAGCTGGTGCTCGAACAGCAACCGCGGATCGACCTGATCGTTGCCAGCGGCGACTTGTCCCAGGACGGCACGCTGGAGTCCTACCAGCAATTCCGCCAGATGACGGCGCAGATCGATGCGCCGGCCCGCTGGATCCCCGGCAACCACGATGAACCCCAGATCATGGCTCAGGCGACGGTCAAGAGTGCGTTGCTGGAGTCCGTGGTGGATGTCGGCAACTGGCGCGTGACCCTGCTCGATTCGGCAGTGCCCGGATCGGTGCCGGGGTATCTGCAGGACGACCAACTGCAATTGCTCGCCAGCTCCCTGAGCGAAGCGCCGGATCGCCATCATCTGGTGTGCTTGCACCACCATCCGGTGTCGATCGGTTGCGCCTGGATGGAGCCGATCGGCTTGCGCAATCCGGAAGCGTTTTTCGAAGTGCTCGACCGTTTCCCGCAGGCCCGCGCCGTGCTGTGGGGGCATGTCCATCAGGAAATCGACCGCGAACGCAACGGCGTAAGGCTGATCGCCTCGCCGTCGACCTGCATCCAGTTCGAGCCGGGCAGCGAAGATTTCAAGGTTGGCGAACAGGCGCCGGGGTATCGCTGGTTGCGATTGCTGCCGGACGGGCGGATCGAGACTGGCGTGGAGCGTGTCACTGATTTCCGGTTCACTGTCGATTACGGCTCCGACGGTTACTGATTGACGGGCACAGCGCTGTTTTCCTCGGGTGCTGGCCCAACACCCCTCGACTCCCTGTAAACTCCGCTATCTTCAGCCGACGCCCAGGGAGCTCAAATGTCCGGTTCGATTCTCTATATCCATGGTTTCAACAGCGCGCCGGCTTCGAAAAAGGCCTGTCAGCTGGTCGAGGTGATGGAGCGGCTGGGTTTGAGCGATCAACTGCGTGTCCCCGCGCTGCATCACCACCCGCGCGAAGCCATCGGTCAGCTGGAACAGGCAATTGCCGAACTCGGCCGGCCGTTGCTGGTGGGAAGTTCGCTCGGCGGCTACTATGCGACTCACCTGGCCGAGCGCCATGGCCTGAAAGCCCTGCTGGTCAACCCGGCCGTCAGTCCGCACCGGATGTTCGACGGATACCTGGGCACCCAGAAAAACCTGTACACCGACGAGACCTGGGAACTGACCCACGACCACGTGACGGCCCTGGCCGAGCTGGAAGTGCCGGCGCCACAGGATCCGCAGCGTTATCAGGTATGGTTGCAGACCGGCGATGAAACACTGGATTATCGCCTTGCCCAGCAGTATTACCGGGCCTGTGCCTTGCGCATCCAGGCTGGCGGCGACCACAGTTTCCAGGGATTTGTTACACAATTGCCGGCATTGCTCAGCTTTGCCGGGATTGGCGCCGATATCTATCAGGCAGTCGATTTCACCGCACTGTGAAGTCTTGCCCCATTTTCATTGAATCACTGACGACGAGACCCTATGGCCACTCCCAGCGCTAGCTCCTATAACGCCGACGCCATCGAAGTCCTCTCGGGCCTCGACCCGGTGCGCAAGCGCCCCGGCATGTACACCGACACCAGTCGGCCGAACCACCTTGCCCAGGAAGTCATCGACAACAGTGTCGACGAAGCCCTGGCCGGCCACGCCAAATCGATCCAGGTCATCCTCCACGCCGACCATTCGCTGGAAGTCTGCGACGACGGCCGTGGCATGCCGGTCGACATTCACCCGGAAGAGGGCGTGTCGGGCGTCGAACTGATCCTCACCAAGCTCCATGCGGGCGGCAAGTTTTCCAACAAGAACTACCAGTTCTCCGGCGGTCTGCACGGGGTGGGTATTTCCGTGGTCAACGCCTTGTCGACCCAGGTGCGGGTGCGGGTCAAACGTGACGGCAACGAATACGAAATGACCTTCGCCGATGGCTTCAAGGCCACCGATCTGCAAGTCATCGGCACCGTTGGCAAGCGCAATACCGGGACCAGCGTGTACTTCGCGCCGGACCCGAAATACTTCGATTCGCCGAAATTCTCCATCAGCCGCCTCAAGCACGTGCTCAAGGCCAAGGCCGTTCTCTGCCCGGGGCTGCTGATCAGCTTCGAAGACAAAGGCACCGGCGAAAAGGTCGAGTGGCACTACGAAGACGGCCTGCGCTCCTATCTGGTGGATGCGGTCAGCGAATTCGAGCGTCTGCCGGACGCGCCGTTCTGCGGCAACCTGGCCGGCGCCAAGGAAGCGGTCGAGTGGGCCCTGCTGTGGCTGCCTGAAGGCGGTACTTCGGTCACCGAAAGCTACGTCAACCTGATTCCGACGGAGCAGGGCGGTACCCACGTCAACGGTCTGCGTCAGGGGCTGCTCGATGCGATGCGCGAGTTCTGCGAATTCCGCAGCCTGCTGCCGCGTGGCGTCAAACTGGCCCCGGAGGACGTCTGGGAGCGCATCGCTTTCGTCCTGTCGATGAAGATGCAGGAACCGCAATTCTCCGGCCAGACCAAGGAACGTCTGTCGTCCCGTGAAGCGGCGGCATTTGTCTCCGGCGTGGTCAAGGATGCGTTCAGCCTGTGGCTCAACGCCAACCCGGAAACCGGTCTGGCGCTGGCAGAGCTGGCGATCAGCAACGCCGGCCGTCGTCTGAAGGCCAGCAAGAAAGTCGAGCGCAAGCGCATCACCCAGGGACCGGCATTGCCGGGCAAACTGGCCGATTGCGCGGGGCAGGACCCGATGCGTTCCGAGCTGTTCCTGGTGGAAGGTGATTCCGCCGGCGGTTCGGCCAAGCAAGCGCGGGACAAGGAATTCCAGGCGATCCTGCCGTTGCGCGGCAAGATCCTCAATACCTGGGAAGTCGACGGCAGCGAAGTGCTGGCCAGCCAGGAAGTGCACAACATCGCCGTGGCCATCGGTGTCGATCCGGGCGCCGAGGACATGAGCCAGCTGCGCTACGGCAAGATCTGCATCCTCGCTGACGCCGACTCCGACGGTCTGCACATCGCGACCTTGCTCTGCGCTTTGTTCGTCCAGCATTTCCGCCCGCTGGTGGACGCTGGTCACGTCTACGTCGCGATGCCGCCGCTGTACCGCATCGACCTGGGCAAAGAAATCTACTACGCCCTCGACGAGGCCGAGCGCGACGGGATCCTCGACCGTCTGGTGGCCGAGAAGAAACGCGGCAAGCCGCAGGTCACCCGATTCAAGGGTCTGGGTGAAATGAACCCGCCGCAACTGCGTGAAACCACCATGGACCCGAACACTCGGCGCCTGGTGCAGTTGACCCTCGGGGACGACTTCGCCCAGACCTCGGAAATAATGGACATGCTGCTGGCGAAGAAACGCGCCGGCGACCGCAAGACCTGGCTTGAATCCAAGGGCAACCTCGCCGAGGTTCTGGCCTGATGCGGTTTGGCTGGGCCTTGGCGGGTGCGTTGCTGCTGGGTTCGATGACGGTGTCGGCAGAGCCTGCGCAAGAGCTGCGCGTGCTCGCCGAGCACCCGGTCGAAGGCATGCGCGGCGGCAACCTGTCGGGGCTGGCCTTGTGTGGCAATGATCTGTGGACCGTTTCGGATCGCGACGATGACCAGATCTACCGTCTCGATATCCGCGACCGGGTCTGGCAGGCCACGGCCGTGCGCATCGATCCGCCGAAAGTGCCGGACAGCGGCTTGCCGTGGGGCATCAGCTCGCGCACCTGGGCGGCTTCGTTCATTCGGGGCGGCGATCTGGATTTCGAAGGCATCACCTGCGACAGCGCCGGCAACCGCTACATTGTCAGCGAAGCCCACGCAGCGGTGCTGCAAGTGCCGCCTCAGGGGCCGTCGTCGTGGCTGAAAATCTCGCCGATGATGGTCCGCGAGGCGCGGGCCAGCGGGATGTTGCTGCAGTTCAACGCGATATTCGAAGGCCTGGCGATCAATCCGGCGGGCGATCAGATGTGGCTGGCTGCGGAGCGGCAAAGCCGTGGCTTGCTGATGATCAAGCGTCAGCAGACGGTCTGGGATTGTGACGGGCGCTGCGTGCTGCTCAGCGAGGGCGGGATGGAAATGCAACCGCCGCAGTTCCCGAAAGCCCGCCCGGTCAATCGGGATTTTTCCGACGTGTCCCTGTTCAACGGCAAACTGTTTACCCTTGAGCGCAACGCGTACCAGATCTGTCGTCGCGATGCGCTGACGGCCAAGGTCGAGCTTTGCTGGTCGTATGCGGCCGAGTTGTTGCAGGCCAATCGTCGTTATTCGCAGAACTTCGGGCTGGAAGAGGCGCTTGTGGTCGATGCTCAAGGTGCGTGGATCGGCGTCGACAACAATTTTGGTCCCCGGGCCGATGGCGAGGTCCGCCCGATCATCTGGCGATTCGCCGCGCCCGAGGGTGGCTGGAGCGCCAAGCCATGAGCCAGCAACCGCCGGGCAGGCGCGCCGGTCGGGTGTTGATGATTCTGGCCTGGTGCGCGGCGCTGTTTCTGGCCACGCGGTTCTTCGGCCAGTGGGAAGAGCGTCAGCGCAATCCCAATGTGGAAGTGGCTTCGCAGCAGGGTAACGGCTTTATCGAAGTGAAACTGATCGGCAACGCCCAGGGACATTTTGTCGCCAGCGGCCTGATCAACGGTCGGCCGGTGGAGTTCATGCTCGACACTGGCGCGACCGACGTGGCAATCCCGGCCGAAGTGGCGAAAAACCTTCGGCTGGAAGAAGGTTTCGGTGTGACCCTGAGCACGGCCAATGGCCTGAGCCAGGGCTATCGCACCCGGATCGACCGCCTGCAACTGGGCGACATCGTGCTGCGGGATGTCCGCGCACTAGTGGCGCCCGGCCTGCATGGCGATCAGGTGCTGCTCGGCATGAGCGCCCTGAACAAACTTGAATTTACTCAGCGCGGCGGCACCATGCTGCTGCGCCAGACAACGAACCGATGAGGCCCGCATGAGCGACAACCTTGCAGACAGCTTAGATGGCGTAGAACGCCGGTCGCTGGCTGACTTCACCGAAAATGCCTACCTCAACTACTCCATGTACGTGATCATGGACCGTGCCTTGCCGCATATCGGCGACGGTCTGAAACCGGTACAGCGGCGTATCGTCTACGCCATGAGCGAGCTGGGGCTGGATGCCGATTCCAAGCACAAGAAGTCGGCGCGTACCGTCGGCGACGTGCTCGGCAAGTTCCACCCCCACGGCGACTCGGCGTGCTACGAAGCGATGGTGCTGATGGCCCAGCCGTTCAGCTATCGCTACACGCTGGTGGACGGCCAGGGTAACTGGGGTGCGCCGGACGATCCGAAATCCTTCGCCGCCATGCGTTACACCGAAGCGCGGCTGTCACGTTATTCCGAAGTGCTGCTCAGCGAACTGGGCCAGGGCACCGCAGACTGGGGCCCGAACTTCGACGGCACCCTGCAGGAACCGCTGGTGTTGCCGGCACGTTTGCCGAACATCCTGCTCAACGGCACCACCGGTATCGCCGTGGGCATGGCCACCGATGTGCCGCCGCACAACCTGCGCGAAGTCGCCACCGCGTGCGTGCGCCTGCTCGACGAGCCGAAAGCCACGGTCGAACAGCTTTGCGAACACATCCAGGGCCCGGACTACCCGACCGAAGCGGAAATCATCACTCCGCGCGCCGACCTGCTGAAAATGTACGAAACCGGCAAGGGCTCGGTGCGCATGCGCGCCGTGTACCACGTCGAGGACGGCGACATCATCATCACCGCGCTGCCGCACCAGGTCTCCGGGGCCAAAGTGCTGGAGCAGATCGCCGCGCTGATGCAGGCCAAGCCGTCGAAAGCACCGCAGATCGCCGACCTGCGCGATGAATCCGATCACGAGAACCCGTGCCGCATCGTGATCATCCCGGTCAACAGCCGCGTCGATCACGAAGCGTTGATGCAGCACCTGTTCGCCAGCACCGAGCTGGAGTCGACGTATCGGGTCAACGTCAACATCATCGGTCTGGACGGCAAGCCGCAGCTGAAAAACCTCCGTGCGTTGCTGGTGGAGTGGCTGGAATTCCGCGTGCTGACCGTGCGTCGCCGGCTGCAATTCCGCCTCGACAAGGTCGAGCGCCGCCTGCACCTGTTGGACGGTTTGCTGATTGCCTACCTCAACCTGGATGAAGTGATTCACATCATCCGCACCGAGGATCAGCCGAAAGCCAAACTGATCGAGCGTTTTGCCCTCAGCGAAATCCAGGCCGATTACATCCTCGATACCCGTCTGCGTCAGTTGGCGCGACTGGAAGAGATGAAGCTGCGCGACGAGCAGGATGAACTGCTCAAGGAACAAGCCAAGCTGCAAGCGCTGCTGAGCAGTGAAGCCAAGCTGAAGAAGCTGGTTCGCAGTGAGCTGCTGAAAGACGCCGAAACCTACGGCGATGACCGTCGGTCGCCAATCGTCGAGCGCGCTGAAGCCAAGGCGCTGACCGAGCACGATCTGCTGCCGAACGAGAAAGTCACCGTCGTGCTGTCGGAAAAAGGCTGGATCCGTTCGGCCAAGGGCCACGATATCGACGCCACCGGCCTGTCGTACAAGGCTGGCGACGGCTTCAAGACCTCGGCGGCGGGGCGTTCGAACCAGTCGGCCGTGGTCATCGACTCCACGGGCCGCAGTTACTCGCTAGCCACCCATACCCTGCCATCGGCACGAGGCCAGGGCGAGCCGTTGACCGGCCGTCTGACGCCGCCGCCGGGCGCAACGTTCGAATGTGTGCTGATGCCGGAAGAGGACTCGCTGTACGTGATCGCCTCTGACGCCGGCTACGGTTTCGTGGTGAAAGGTGAAGACCTGCAGGCCAAGAACAAGGCCGGCAAGGCGCTGTTGAGCCTGCCGAACAACGCCAAGGTGATCGCGCCGCGTCCGGTGGCCGACCGCGAGCACAACTGGCTGGCCTCGGTAACGACCGAGGGTCGCCTGCTGATCTTCAAGATCAGCGACCTGCCACAATTAGGGAAGGGCAAAGGCAACAAGATCATCGGTATTTCCGGTGAGCGTGTGGCCAGTCGCGAAGAATATGTCACGGACATCGCCGTTCTTCCGGAAGGCGCCACCTTGGTGCTGCAGGCCGGAAAACGTACCTTGTCGCTGAAGGCCGACGACCTCGAACACTACAAAGGTGAGCGTGGTCGCCGTGGTAACAAACTGCCACGTGGCTTCCAGCGGGTGGATGCGCTGCTCGTCGAAAACCTCAATTAAGCGGCCAGGGGGCGTTCGTACTGATTTCTCCGGCGGAGAAAATGAGTGAGAACGCCTCTCTAGAGCGTCCGATCTTCGATTTAACCCGTAGATCGCCGCTTTGGCGCTGGAGTCGGAACGCATATTCACGGATGATATGGCCTTTCCAAGCGCCGGCGTGGCCGAGCGTTCTTCATATTTGCTGAGTATTTTCACTGTGGTCAGCCTTGTGGCGGCCACCTGGACGGGATGATGACTTCTCTGCGCCCCCTTATTTTCCTGCTCGCCGGCGTTCTTGGCCTGGCGGGTTGCAGCGTTCACCAGCCGGTGTCGCTGTATCAGCTGGACAGCGGAAGTCCGGCTCAGCCTGCGCAAAGCTCAGGCATGGCAGTTCTGCTGGGTCCTGTAATCGTTGCCGATTACCTGCAGCGGGAAACCCTGTTGCAGCGTCAACCGGACGGCAGCCTGCAAGCCTCGGTCGATGGTCGCTGGGCTGGTAGCCTTTCGTCGGATATCGATCAATTGCTGCTGCGTCAGGTTGCCGGTCGTCTGGACAGCCAGCGGGTGGTACTGGCACCGGCGACCACCGGGTTCACTCCCGATGTTCAAGTGTTGTTGACCATCACTCGTCTGGACTCCGGCGCAAAACAGCCGGCGATTCTTGACGCGCAGTGGCGACTGCTCGACCGTCGTGGCCAGGTGCGTGACAACCGCATCGTCCACTTGCAAGAACTGCACAGTGGCAGCACGGCTTCCCAGGTTCAGGCGCAAGGCATTCTGCTGCAGCGTCTGGCCGAGCAACTGTCGGTCGCGCTCAAGCCGTTGGCCAACCAGCCACCGGTTGCCGAAGCGCCACGCAAACCGGCACCGAAGCCGGCAGCACCGGCGGCGGAAGCCGAGAAGCAGCCGAAGATCCCGATGGCTTCGCCGATTCGTACCGATATGGAAGTGTTCCGCTTTTAAGGCTGGAACGAGTCAGGACAGAGCCCGCCTTGTGCGGGCTTTGTTGTGTCTGGGGCTCTGCGTGGACGATCAAAAGCCCCTCACCCGAACCCTCCCGAAACGTCGGACCGCTTGGAGGGAGAGGGTAGGGTGAGGGGCTGTCGAGAGTGCATAAAGAATCCAGAACGCCACACACAAAAAAGCCCGCAGACGAGTGATCATCTGCGGGCTTCTTTACATCAAGGCCTCAGGCCCGACGCTCATGCATCCGCGCCAGTTGCCGCTCGAGCATCGACGGATATGGCTCCATCAAACGCTCCACGCAGCAGGCGCCTTCAGGGCTGGCAATCGGCCGGATCCGCGCACGCTGACGGATCAGCGCGTCGTCACCGATCTTGCGCTCCACCAGCAGCAGGTTGCGGCTGTGTTGCGACAGCGCCAGGGCGTCTTGAGCGCTGTCGGTCAACAGCAGGTCAATCTGGCTCAGACCGAACAGTTCGTCACCAAGAGTCAGGCCCAGCTGCAATTGCAGGGTGATGCCGCTGTCGGCGACTTCGATCTGCAACTGGTGGCCCAGCGCCCGCAGCAGCTCGCCGCAGCAGATGGCATTGGTCAGGTAATCGTCGCCGCTGTCTTCGGTGTGGAACAGCATCAGCGTGCTGCCATCGTTCAGGGTTTCGATTTCGCCCTGATACAGCGAAGCGGCCTGTTCCAGACAGTCGCGATAGCGATCCTGCAACTCTTCCAGGCGCGCACGCGGCAAGCGGCGCAGTTGTTCCTGCGAGCCCAGTTGCACCGCCAGCACCGCCGTATGTTGCGGCACGCTCGGGGTCGGTCGGCGCACGGCCGGTTGTGCGGTTTCGCTCAGCGACTCGTCACGCAGGTCGGCGAACGGATCTTCGTCATCGTCGTCTTCAACGGTGCTGACCACATGGCGTGGGGCAGGCTTGTGCGCGGCCATCGGGCGGCTTTCGTCGAAACTCGGATCACGCAGGTTGCGCACTTCGAATTCCGGCTCGTCGTCGAACTCGGGTTCCGGTTCGGGCTCCGGTTCGGCCGGCTCCGGGGCATAGCTGGCGTGTAACTGGCGGGCAAGATCGCCGATCTCGTCCTGACGCTCGATTCCCGGCGTGTATTCGTCGATCCGCCGCAGCCACACGCGCAGTTGCAGCAGCGGCGTGGAGAGGTGCCGGCCCAGACGCAGGCTCAGGGCCAGGGACAGTGCCAGCAGAATCGCACTCAGGATGCCCATGCTTTGCAGGCTGATGGTCATCGGCTGCTGGAACTGATCCATGTCCAGGCTGATGCGCAGTTGCCCGGCGGTCACGTCCTGAAAGGTGATCTTGCTTTCGTACATGCCCTCGGCTTCGCCCAGCAGGCCGTGCTTGGGCCGCTGACCGGACTCGGCGAGGATGCGGTTGTCCACGCTGTAGATGGCGGCGTGGGCCACCAGCTTGTTCTTGGTCAGGTTGTTGAGCAGCACGTTGAGGCTGAGGATGTCGTTGGACACCAGCAGCTCGGTCGCGGAGGTGGCGGTCTGCGTGGTCAGGCTTTCGCCCAGCGCATCGGCCTGCTCGTGCATGGCCTGCTTGAACTGCAGGCCCATCACGCAGGCATAGATCACCAGGGCCAGGGCGACCAGGATCACGTTATGGCTGGCAATGCGCAATGCAATCGGTACACGGCGGTGGCGCAGTGCACGGAAGATCAGCAGAAAGAAGTTATCGGTTTTAACTGGCGTGGGCCGGTTCACTGAGCTCGGCTCTTTTGTCCGTGAAGTTGACGCGCAGTATAGCGACAGGCCCTAGACCGGCAAAGCGCTGGCGGTGCCCGATGGTCACTGAAAGTGGGTAGAATGCGGTTTTTTTCCAGTTGCGGGGGTGCGCGTTGCGCGAAATCGTCCTGATTAACATCACGGGAGTCGACCGTCCGGGTCTGACGGCGGCCATTACCGGTGTACTGGCGCAGGGTGGTGTGAATATCCTCGACATCGGTCAGGCGGTGATCCACGACATGCTGTCGTTCGGCATCCTGGTGGAAATTCCCGACTCCTTGCAAGGCAAGTCGGTGCTCAAGGACATCCTGTTCAAGGGCTATGAGCTCGACCAGCAGGTGCGCTTCACCCCGGTATCCGAAGAGGATTACCAGCAATGGGTGGGCAATCAGGGCAAGAAACGCCACATCGTTACCCTGCTGACCCGCAAGGTCACCGCCGGCCAGTTGCAGGCCGTGAGCTCGATCACCGCCAAATACGGCCTGAACATCGACCATATCGACCGTCTGTCGGGTCGCATGCCATTGGACACTCCGGCGGACAAGGGCAAGGGTTGCATCGAGTTTTCCGTGCGCGGCGAAGCGGCCGACCCGCAGGCCTTGCGCGCCGAATTCCTCAGCGTGGCCCAGGAGCTGAACGTCGACATCGCCTTCCAGGAAGATTCGCTGTTCCGTCGCAACCGTCGTCTGGCGGTGTTCGACATGGACTCGACCCTGATCGAAGCCGAAGTCATCGACGAGCTGGCCAAAGCCGCCGGCGTCGGCGACCAGGTTTCGGCAATCACCGAGCGGGCGATGGCCGGCGAGCTGGATTTCCGCGCCAGCTTCAAGGAGCGTCTGGCATTGCTCAAGGGCCTGGATGTCAGCGTGCTGGATTCGATCGGCGCCTCCCTGCGCCTGACCGAAGGCGCCGAAACCCTGTTCGCCGAACTCAAGCGCCTGGGTTACAAGACCGCGATCCTGTCGGGCGGCTTCACCTACTTCGCCAAGCAACTGCAGGCCAAACTAGGCATCGACTACGTGTTCGCCAACGAACTGGAAGTGGTCGACGGCAAGTGCACCGGCGTGGCCATCGAGCCGATCGTCGATGCCCAGCGCAAGGCCGATCTGCTGAAGCAGCTGGCTGAAAAAGAAGGTTTGCGCCTGGAGCAGACCATCGCCGTGGGTGACGGCGCCAACGATCTGCCGATGCTGGCCATCGCCGGTCTGGGCGTGGCGTTCCGCGCCAAGCCGCTGGTCAAGCAGTCGGCGAAGCAGGCGATCTCGACCCTCGGTCTGGATGGCGTGCTGTACCTGCTGGGCTTCCGGGATCGCGACGGGCAGCTCTGACCCGTGCACAGGATCGCAGCCCTCGGTTGCGATCCTGGCTCAAAGGGATTTCCACAACGAGTCGAAATCCTCTTCGCCCCCGCCATTCTGCGCACCCTCCAGCGAGCGATAGGCAAACTGATTGAAACTGTGAGTGCTGGCCACCCGCCGATCCAGTCCGGCGCGGTGCTCTTCGCCCTGTGTGTTGATCAGCACTTTATTGCCTTCCTGAAACGGCAGTCGCGGCGCCAGTAGCGTCGCCGGCAAGTCGATTGCGCTGATCTCCGGCAACAGCAAACCGCGCAGATACTGGCTGTGATCATCCCGCGAACGCACCAGTTGCAACCCGCATGGCCGGGCATGCGGAGCTACCAGTTCGATGCCCATTTGGGTGCCGGCGCCGCGCACCTGGCGGATCCAGCGCACCACGGCAATGCTCCAGCCCTGATTGAGGCTGTCCTGAATCCCGACCATTTCCCCGGCCTGCAATTCGGCCGGTACGTCCTTTGGCCAGGCCAGGCAATAACCACCGGGGCTGTGATTGATGACGGGCAAGGCGTAGGTCGGGTAATGCGGCGGGCTGTCAGTGTCGCCTTCATCGTCGATCAGTGGTTCGTAGCGGATTTCCTCGTAGGGCAACAATTCATCGGACGTGCTCTGCGGCGCGGCATCGAAGGCTTGGCTCCAGCTGTCCTTTTCGCCCTGAACCACCGCGCGGCTGAAATTCGCCGCACGGGCGCCGGGGTGCTTGAGCAGTTCGCTGAAGGTGCGTTCGCCGCCGAGGTAGAAGTGCAGGGCGCTCATGCCGACGCATACGGTCAGGTTGCCCTGGCCGACGGTGCGCTGGAAGCTGCGTTCGGCGGCTTCGCCCCAGGTAGCGTGCAAATGTTGCAGGGTGTCGAGGGTCAGGCCGGCCGGTACGGGCAGCGGCGTGGTCGCATCCTGATGCAGCAGGTGGGCTTCGATGGCATTCACCAGCGGTTGCGGATCGAAGCCGAGCAGGAGGGCCTGTTGCTCGCTGCGAAACTGGGAGCGGTAACGCGGGCCGGCGTCGATCTCGGCCGAAACCGCGAACAGCCCCTCGCCCTGATTGGCGGGGTGCAGTTTCAGCCAGGCACTCCACGGTTCCACTACTTGGGCCAGGCGTGCGATCTGGTTCTGTCGCAATTGATTACAACGGGCGCTGCCCAGCAACAGGGCGGCGAGGTAGGTCTGCTCGACGCTCAACTCGCCGGTCAGGCTGGCAAGGTCATCGCGCACCCGGCGATGTTGCAGTTGCAGCTCGCAAGCGCAGCGAAACAATTGATGCAACTCGAACCACAGCTGTTCCGGCGCGGCGCTGTACAGCTGCGTGGCGCGAACCAGTTGCGCTTTCAGCGCATGAGCCGCGCGTTGCAGCGCTTCGCTCAGCAGGGCTGCACGATCCCGCGAGTACTTTGGCGCGATCCGCAGAATGATTTGTTTGTAACCGATGGCCAGTTGGCTTTGCAGGGCCTGGCACAGATTGCTGATCTTGCGCGAGCGCTCATCGAGCATGATCGCCTGATGCAGAAAGTGCCGCTCCAGGTGCTGGCAGACGAAATAAACCTCGGGCCGCAACAGTTCCAGCAGATGCAGGCGGTTGTCGCTGGGCGTCAGCAGTTGATTGAGTTCGCCTAGGCTTTGATACAGCAGACGCGCGGTTTCGCCGATGTTGGCCTTGGGCAGGTTGGCGATCCAGCGTTTGAGGTCGCGCGGGGTGGCTTCACAGAAGGACAGGCGCAACTGCGTGGGCGTCGGGGCGCTCAGTTGGGGTCGTGATCGTGGCTCACTCATGCCGTGGCAAGCTCCGGCGGCGAATAGGGCAATGCCAAAAACTCTAGCAGTTGTGGCCTGTTTCGCAGGCGATTGTCAGGCTTTTTTACCGCTGGCCTGCTGGCCTGGTGCCATTTCGGCAGGCACTACCAGGCTTGTGGCAAGTGGGTGATCGGCGGGCGGGATAACCAGAACGTTATCGCGTTGAACGTCACGTTCAGTGACGGAGGGAACAACCTCGGCGGCAGCCATATCTGCGCCAACGAAGGGCCGATCGGCTTTCGTGGGCAGATAGAGTAACGACGCCACTCAGGTTGTGTCCGCCCCTTCGCAGATGTGCGAAAGGGCGGATCAACAGGTTCAGGCGTTGGACAGTGCCAGGGCCTGACCCATCTGTACCGGCGAGCCGGCCTTGATTTCTTCAACCCATTTCACCTGATCCGGCCCGAACAATACGATCGCGGTCGAACCCAGCTTGAAGCGCCCCAGTTCTGCACCTTTTTCCAGATGGATTGGCGCACGGGCAGCTTCGTCGTAGCGGAAGGTTTTCAGTTCGCGCTTCGGTGGCGTGACCAGACCGGCCCACACGGTTTCGATCGAGGCCACGATCATCGCGCCCACCAGCACCACGGCCATAGGCCCGCGCTCGGTGTCGAAGATGCACGCCACGCGTTCGTTGCGGGCGAACAGCTCAGGGACGTTTTCCGCGGTGGTCTGGTTGACCGAGAAGATCCGGCCCGGGATGTAGACCATTTCGCGCAGGGTGCCGGCCAGCGGCATGTGCACGCGGTGGTAGTCCTTCGGCGACAGGTAAACAGTCGCGAATTCACCGCCCATGAACGGCGCAGCATTCGCCGCATCGCCACCCAGCAGCTCCAGCACGCTGAAGCTGTGGCCCTTGGCCTGGAAGATGCGACCGTGCTCGATCGGGCCGAGCTGGCTGATCGCGCCGTCGGCCGGGCTGAGGATCGCGCCCGGGGTCTGGTCCAGCGGACGTGCGCCGTCTTTCAGGGCACGGGTGAAGAAGGCGTTGAAGTGCTCGTAAGCGGTTACGTCTTCAACCAGCGCCTGGGACATGTCCACTTGATAACGCTTGGCGAACCAGGTGGTGAAGGCATTTTTGAACCAGCGCACGCGGCACTCGGCGACGCAGCCGGCCAGGCGCGACAGCAGGTGATGCGGCAGCAGGTACTGGCTGATGATAAACAAACGCTCTTTCATGACTGTCCTTAAAAATCCTTAAAGCTCGACGGGGGTATCGGGGTGGTTGCCCCATTCGCCCCAGGAACCGGCGTAGCCCTTGACCCGCGGATAACCGAGGGCCTTGGCCACCAGATAAGTGAAACCGGACCGGTGGTGGGTCTGGCAGTGAGTGATGATTTCTTTGTCCTTGGTGATCCCGAGGTTTTCCAGGATCTGCGGCATGTCGGTACGGATGCGCAACTGGCGCGCCTGATCCATGCCCGCCGTCCATTCGAAATTGACCGCGCCGGGGATGTGTCCACCCTTGGCCGCGAGGACTTTCTCGCCGGAGTATTCCAGCGGCCCGCGGGCGTCCCAGATCGCCAGGTCGGCAGCGCCGAGACGGCTTTGCAGGTATTCGCGGGTGGCGGTCGGTTCCTCGTGCAGGGTCAGGGCAACCGGGCCGCCCGCCGCCGGAGGAATCTGGATCGACATCGGCGAACCTTCCGCCAGCCACGCCGGCAGACCGCCGTCGAGATAGTGGTATTTGTCGTGACCGATCACGTCGAGCAGCCAGATGAAACGCCCGGCCCAGCCGCCGCCTTCGTCGTCATAGACCACGTAGACCGCGTCCTTGCGATGGCCGAGCTCGCCGAACAGTTCTTCGAGTTTTTCTTTGCTCGGCAACAGGCCCGGAGCCGGCGCCTGACCCAGCTGAGTGCGTTTCGGATCGACAAAACGTGCGCCGGGAATATGTCCCTCGGCGTAGCGGGCGGCACTGGTCAGATCCACCAGAATCAGATCGCGGGATTCGAGGCGCGGCAGCAGGTCGCTCGGCTCGATCACCAGGGCCAGGCCAGAGAAATCAGACATGTGAGGTCTCCAGAGCACAAAGGGGATGGATTGTAGCTGTCATTGGCCGCGCTGGCTAAAACTGTGCAGGGCTTTCTCGATGCACTGCGCGGTTTTGCCGAAGGCTTGTACGGTGATGTCGGCGAACGGCCCGCCACCCTGGTCGGCGACCACGATCATGATCACCCGGCCGTTGTTCACCAGCGAGCGCAGGAACAGATGTTCGCCACGAAACAGCGTGCGCAGCGAAGGTGGGAGCAGGGCGGAAAACTGGGCGTTGTTGTCAGGGGTGATCCGCACTTGCGCCTGCTGCGCGAGCAGGCGTTGCAGCACCGAACTCTGGCTGACGACGAAATTGAGCGCAGCGGCTTCCTTCGGCAACCCCGAGGTTTGATGGACGCGCAGATTGGCGTGGCTGCGGTCGGCCATCAGGATCATCACCCGGCGCATGCCGCTGGCGACCAGCGCGTCACGGGCGGCGACGGTCAGGCTCATGGCGTTGGTGAAACGGCTTGGCACGGCCAGCAGTTCGGCGCACTGCCGGCGCCACTGGGTCAGATCTTCAGCGGACGGCGCCGCCGCCGGGAGCATTCCGGCGGGCAGCCGACGGGTTCCCCACGGCCACAACAGCGAAACCGCCGGGTGCCACAGGTCCGGCATGGAATGAAGGCGAGCGCTGACGGCAGCCTGTTGGTGCAGCTGCTGTTGCACCTCGTCCATCGAGATTTGCAGGTAGAGGCTGGTCAGGTATTGCCAGCGCTCGCTGTGCGGACTGTCCCAGGCTTGTTGCGCCGAGAGGGCCAGGCCGTTGGCCAGCAACACGGTGTTGGCCGGTTGATTGAGCCAGCGGCGCAGGGTCGGATCGTCATCGAGGCGGTTTTGCTGGCGCAGCGGATGATCGACGTCGCGGGCAATGCGCAGCACCTTGACCAGTTCGCGCTGCTCGTTCAGCAGCAGTCGATAGCCTTGCTGCACCCAGATCGGCAGACGCCAGGCTTCCACCAGCGCTTCGCCGATTTTCAGCAGGCGCACACCGAACAGCTGCTTTTCCACGACGCGCGCTGATTCGCCTTTGTGGATAACCCGCACTTCCCACTCTTCAAGCAATTTGGGAAAGGTCAGCGCCAACGGCCACAGCGGCGACAGAAACAGCAGGCTGCCCCAATGAATGTCCTGCCAAAGTCGCGCCAGGCGGCTGGCAAAAAAGCCGTTGGCCTGTTGCGTGGCGTGCTGGCTGATCATCTGCAGCTGGCGCAGGGCCTGGGGAATTTGCGCGGCAGGTTCGGCGGGCAGGCGCGCCAGCAGTTCCTCGGTGCGGCCAAGGCCGAGGCGATTGATCGCCACTTCGAGGTTTTCCGCCGGCGCGGTCATGTTGCCATGGGTGTGGCGGTTGGCTTCGCGGATGATGCTCAGGGCCAGCGCCGGGCTGTCCTGCATCAGGTCGGCGATGTCGCGCAGCGAGCGGCGGTCATCTCGAATCGCCCGGCAGACTCGGTCATGGGCGTCTTGCGGTACTGGCAGGCGAACGCTGTCGAGCAACTTCACCCAGCCATCGAGTGTGGTCGGTTTCACGTGTGGGACGTTCGTTTCATTAGCCATGTCTGGACGAGATCTTCACTGACTGTAGACGCGCCCGGCATGGGCTAAATTGGCTTTTCGCCTGAACTGGCTATAGTCTGGCGCAGTTTTGCCGATAAGTAGAAGAAGAGATTTTTTAACTTCCGAATATGACCTTGAACCCGACTTAAACAAGTACCTTTCTACCTATGGCTAAAATTATCGGCATCATCGTCGTATTCGCGAGCGTGCTCGGCGGATACGTGCTCTCCCACGGCAAGATTGCCGCCCTGATCCAGCCCTTCGAGGTGATGATCATCGGCGGTGCGGCACTCGGTGCATTCCTGCAGGCCAACCCCGGTTACATGACGATGCACGTGCTCAAGAAGTCCCTGAGCATGTTCAGTTCGCGTTTCAGCCACACGTTCTATCTGGAAGTGCTCGGCCTGATCTACGAGATCCTCAACAAGAGCCGCCGTGAAGGCATGATGGCCATCGAAGGCGACATCGAAGACGCCGCCGCGAGCCCGATTTTTGCCAAGTACCCGGCGGTACTGAAAGACGAACGCATGACCGCGTTCATCTGCGATTACCTGCGCATCATGTCCTCCGGCAACATGGCTCCCCACGAGCTGGAAGGCCTGTTCGACATGGAGCTTTACAGCCTGAAAGAAGAACTGGAGCATCCATCGCACGCCGTCAACGGCATTGCCGACGGCATGCCGGGTTTCGGTATCGTCGCGGCGGTACTGGGTATCGTGGTGACCATGGCGTCTCTGGGTGACGGCGATCAGAAGTCCATCGGTCTGCACGTAGGTGCGGCACTGGTCGGTACCTTCTTCGGTATCCTCGCGGCGTACGGCTTCTTCGGCCCGCTGGCGCACTCGCTGGCGCACGATGCCAAGGAAGAGCTGAACGTTTATGAAGCCATCAAGGCCTCGCTGGTGGCTTCGGCCTCCGGCATGCCGCCGTCGCTGGCTGTCGAATTCGGTCGCAAGGTTCTGTACCCGGCTCACCGTCCAAGCTTTGCCGAGCTGGAACAAGCCGTTCGCGGTCGTTAAGCCATGGAAAATAACCAGCCAATAATCGTCAAGCGCGTCAAGCGCATTGCCGGCGGGCATCACGGCGGGGCGTGGAAGATTGCCTTCGCCGACTTCGCGACGGCGATGATGGCGTTCTTCCTGGTGTTGTGGCTGCTGTCCACCGCGACCCCGGAGCAGAAGATCGCCATCGCCGGTTACTTCAAGGACCCGGTCGGTTTTTCCGAGAGCGGTACGCCGTACATCATCGATCTGGGCGGCACGCCGACCCTGGCGCCGGAAAACACCCTCAACCCTGAAGTGAAGTCTCAGCCGCAACCGGACAAGGTCACGGTCGACACCGATCAGGTCGAAGGCATGGCCGAGCAGGTCGAGAAGGAACGCCTGGAGCTGCTGCTGCAAGAACTGCAGAACAAGGTCGACGAGAACCCGCAGCTGCAGAAATTCAAGGACCAGATCCTGTTCGAAATCACGCCGAACGGCTTGCGCATCCAGATCATGGACGCCGAGAACCGGCCGATGTTCGACTCCGGTTCTGCACGCCTGAAGCCATACTTCGAAGACATCCTGCTGGCCATGGCCGACACCATCAAAGCGGTGCCGAACAAAATCAGCATCAGCGGCCACACCGATGCCAAGCCTTACGTGGGCAACGGCGACTTCGGCAACTGGGAGCTTTCGGCCAACCGTGCCAACGCCGCGCGGCGGGCACTGGTGGCAGGCAGTTATCCGGACGCTCAAGTGGCTCGCGTGGTGGGTTACGCCTCGTCGGCGCTGTTCGACAAGGAGAACCCGTTCAACCCGGTCAACCGCCGCATCGACATCGTGGTGTTGACCAAAAAAGCCCAGGCGGCCATCGAAGGTGCGCAAGGTGCCGATGCCGCAAAACCGGCAGACCAAGGTCAGAACGGCGGGGCTCCGGCCTCCCCGGTCGACCCGAACGCCTTGCCGGCGGATCAGCAACCGGTGCCGGCCCACGAGTTGCGCGAACGGCTGAACCTGTTCGACGACCCGCTGCCGAAACCGACCGAACCGGGCAGCGCGGCGCCAGCCCCGGCGCCTGCTGCACCGGCCACTGCACCGGCGCCCGCGCCGAAACAGTGATCCAAAAAAGCCGACAGTGATGTCGGCTTTTTTGTGCCCTGTGCCCTGCATTCAAGGAGCGTTGTTGAGCAGGGCATCGCGCATAAGCGACCTTTCCCACTCCATTTGAAGAAACTGCCTACATTACCCGCAAAGCGCTCTTGG
>NZ_JBWXMQ010000027.1:0-55167 GCF_056626735.1 Pseudomonas sp. 1
TGCCGCAATGGTGCTCATTATTGCAGACCTCACGCGCATTGGATGTATTCAATCCACGACGGGTGAGGCGGCTCCTGACGGAACTCATTTTTTGCGCGGAAGCACAGCCCCCAACACCTGTTTGGCGGTTTGCACGACAATCCCCGCCTCGTCCGGATCCCCCTTGAGCAACGTGGTGGCGAACTTCTTCGCTTGTTCGAGCTTGATATGCGGAGGAAGCGGTGGAACGTTGGGGTCGGTCTTGAATTCGATCAGCACGGGGACATCCGAAGCCAGCGCCTGCTCCCACGCGGCGGCCACGTCGTCTTCGCGGTCGACGAATATGCCTTTCAGCCCAATGGAGATGGCGAACAGGTGATAAGGAACATCGGGAATGCTCTGCGACGCTTCGAACTTCGGATCCCCCTCCATGACCCGTTGCTCCCAAGTCACCTGATTGAGGTCTTCATTGTTGAAGACGGCGCAGATCCATTTGGGGCTTGCCCACTGCCGCCAATATTTGGCCACGGTGATCAACTCCGCCATATTGCTCATCTGCATCGCGCCATCGCCCACCAGCGCGATCACGGGACGCTCCGGGAACGCGAATTTGGCCGCAATCGCATAAGGCACAGCGGCGCCCATCGAGGCCAGGCCGCCAGACAGGGAACACTTCATGCCGCGCCGCACTTTCAGATCGCGGGCGTACCAGTTGGCGCAAGAGCCGGAATCGCTGGTGATGATCGAAAGTTCCGGCAGACGTGGCGACAGTTCGAACACCACCCGTTGCGGATTGACGGGATCGGCCTTGGCCATGGCGCGTTTTTCCAGGGTTTTCTCCCAGGAAGCACGCCAGCCTTCGACCTTTTTGCGCCATTTGCGTGACGTTTTGTGCTCAAGCAATGGCAACAGTGCAGCGAGGGTTTCCCCGGCGTCACCTACCAGATTGACCTCCATGGGGTAGCGCAAGCTAAGCATGTCGGGTTGCAAATCGATCTGCACCCCGCGTGCCTGACCTTCCTTTGGCAGAAATTCAGAATACGGAAACCCAGAGCCGATCATCAGCAAGGTGTCGCATTCGGTCATCAACTTGTAGCTGGGTTCGGTGCCCAGCAAACCGATGCTGCCCGTGACCCAGGGCAGTTCGTCCGGCAGTACCGCTTTACCGAGAAGCGCCTTGGCGACACCGGCGCCAAGCTTTTCCGCCACGGCGATGACCTGGTCGGTTGCCTGCAACGCACCGGCCCCCACCAGGATCGCCACTTTTTCGCCTGCATTCAGAACCTCGGCGGCACGTTGCAGATCCGCGTCATAAGGCACGACTTTCGGTTTGGTATAGCCCACCCCGGAATGCACAGTGCCATGGGTTCGTCCCGGAGCTTCATATTCGATGTCCTGCAAGTCGTTGGGCAGGATGATTGCCGTGACGCGCCGCTCACCGACAGCCGTGCGTACCGCCCTGTCGATCAAGTGGCGAACCTGCGCCGGGGCTGACGCCTGTTGCACGAAGGCACCGGCGACATCCTTGAACATCGACAGCAGGTCGAGCTCCTGCTGATAGTGACCACCGAGTGCCGCGCGGGCCTGTTGCCCCACAATCGCCAGCACGGGTACGTGATCCATGCGCGCGTCGTAGAGTCCCGTGATCAGATGTGAGGCACCAGGGCCTGACGTGGCGATGCATACCCCCAGCTCGCCGGTGAACTTGGCATGCGCCGAGGCCATGAACGCGGCCATCTCTTCGTGCCGCGCTTGAATGAATTCGATCTTTCCCCGCGCCCGGCTCAGTGCGCCGAAAACGCCGTTGATGCCGTCGCCCGGATACCCAAAAATCCGCGTCACGCCCCACTCGCTCAGTCGCTCGACCAGAAAATCGCCTACAGTCATTGTCATGTCGTTTTCGCCTTCACCCAGTGCATGTAAAGGACTGGACAGTCCGGCGGACGGCGAAGTTCGTGTGGATGTCGAGCCCCTCCATCAAGTGACGCATGGGCTGATTGCAATCCTGCTTGAGGTTGCTCCGGGCATCAGCAGTTATCTGTAGCTGTCACAAATTCCATTTCTGCTGACACAAAGGCGAATTTTTGCCGCCCCTTGGATATTGGCGTGAAGTCCGCTGGCTGCGCTTTCGGCGCTAGAGCACGCCATTGAGCAGCAAACTACACTTCATTCTGAATTAGTGATTTAACTAGGTAGTTACCTAACTATATAATGCCCCCCTCATTTCAACGGGACATTCAACGTGAAGCAGAGTCAACGCCTCTCGGGCATATCAACATTCATTCTGGTCGGGCTGGGCGTGATCATCGCCCTGCTCGGCCTGGCACTGGCCGCTGGCGGTATGAAATTGGTCAGCCTGGGAGGCTCTTGGTACTTCCTGGTCGGCGGTCTGGCGATGGCCGTTTCCGGTCTGCTGATCGCCCGCCGCAAGCCTGCCGGCGCCTGGCTGTTTGCGGCGTTCCTGCTGGGGACGGCGATCTGGGCAGTGATCGATGCAGGGCTGGTGTTCTGGCCGGTGTTCTCGCGTCTGTTCATGTTCAGCGCCGTGGGCCTGGTGGTCGCGCTGGTCTACCCGATGCTCAAACGCGCCGATGGCGGCGTCGCGGGTCGCGGTGCTTACGGTGTTGCGGCTGTTCTGGCGGTTGGACTGGCGGTGGCCGCGGGCAACATGTTCGTTGCGCACCCGACCGTCGCGCCTACCGGTACTGGCCCGGGCCTGACGCCAGTGGAGCCGGAAAAGGCGCAGAAAGACTGGGCGCACTACGGTAATACCGAGGGCGGCAGTCGCTTCGCTGCGCTGGACCAGATCAATCGCAGCAACGTCGACAAATTGAAAGTCGCGTGGACCTACCACACCGGCGACATCGCCGAGAGCGACGGCAACGGGGCCGAAGACCAGCTGACCCCACTGCAGATCGGCAACAAAGTCTTCATCTGCACCCCGCACAACAACTTGATCGCGCTGGATGCCGACACCGGTAAAGAACTCTGGAAAAACGCGATCAACGCTCAGTCCAAAGTCTGGCAGCGTTGCCGTGGCATGGCCTACTTCGATGCCAGCGCAGCCGTCGCCAAACCGGCCGGTTCGCCTGTCACCGAGACCCCGGCCGCTCCTGCTGCCAACTGCACCCGTCGTTTGCTGACCAACACCATCGACGCCCGCCTGATCGCAGTCGATGCCGACACCGGCGAGTTCTGCCAGGGTTTCGGCAACAACGGCCAGGTTGATCTGAAGGCCGGTCTGGGCGATGTGCCCGACAGCTACTATCAATTGTCATCCGCGCCGCTGATGGCCGGCACCACCGTGGTGGTTGGCGGTCGTGTGGCCGACAACGTGCAGACCGACATGCCGGGCGGCGTGATCCGTGGTTTCGACGTGATGACCGGTGCCATGCGCTGGGCGTTCGACCCGGGCAATCCGCAGGATAAAAAGGCACCGGCCGATGGCAAAACCTATGTTCGCAGCACGCCGAACAGCTGGGCGCCGATGTCCTATGACCCGGCAACCAACACAATCTTCCTGCCAATGGGCAGTTCGTCCACCGACATCTATGGGGTCGAGCGCAGCAAACTGGATCACACCTACGGCGCCTCGATCCTGGCGCTGGATGCCAACAGCGGCGAAGAAAAGTGGGTCTACCAGACCGTGCACAACGATCTCTGGGACTTCGACCTGCCGATGCAGCCAAGCCTGATCGACTTCACCAAGGACGGCAAAACCGTGCCCGCGGTGGTGATCGGCACCAAGGCCGGACAGATTTACGTGCTCGACCGTGCCACCGGCAAACCGCTGACCGACGTTAAAGAAGTACCGGTCAAGGCGTCGAACATTCCAAACGAACCCTACTCGCCAACCCAGCCGAAATCGGTAGGCATGCCGCAGATCGGTGCCCAGCACCTGACCGAGTCGGACATGTGGGGCGCAACCCCGTACGACCAGTTGCTGTGCCGGATCGATTTCAAGTCGATGCGCTACGACGGTCTGTACACCGCGCCAGGCACTGACAAATCCCTGAGCTTCCCGGGCTCGCTGGGCGGCATGAACTGGGGCAGCATCTCGACTGACCCGGTGCACGGCTTCATCTTCGTCAACGACATGCGCCTGGGGCTGTGGATTCAGATGATCCCGTCGCAGAACAAGGGCCAGGCAACTTCCGGTGGCGAAGCGCTGAACACCGGCATGGGCGCTGTGCCGCTGAAAGGTACGCCGTACGCGGTCAACAAGAACCGCTTCCTGTCGGTCGCCGGCATTCCTTGCCAGGCCCCGCCGTTCGGCACCCTGACCGCCATCGACATGAAAACCCAAAAAGTCGCCTGGCAAGTTCCGGTCGGTACCGTTGAAGACACCGGCCCGCTGGGCATCCGCATGCACCTGCCGATCAAGATCGGTCTGCCAACCCTCGGCGGCACCCTGTCGACCCAGGGCGGCCTGATCTTTATCGCCGGCACCCAGGACTTCTACCTGCGCGCGTACAACAGCGGCAACGGTGAAGAAATCTGGAAAGCCCGTCTGCCGGTCGGCAGCCAGGGCGGCCCGATGACGTATGTGTCGCCGAAAACCGGCAAGCAATACGTGGTCATCACCGCCGGTGGCGCTCGTCAGTCCACCGATCGCGGCGACTACGTGATGGCGTACGCCCTGCCGTAAACCGCAGCGCCCTCCTTTATTTCACTTGTGCGCGGCGCCTTCGGGTGCCGCGTCGTTTTATGTCCTTCGCTCTGGATTTGCGCAATGTCATTGGCTGTTCGCTTTTCTCACGCCGGCGTATTCACCGGCATGCTGTTCGGTCTCACCTGCGGCGCTGCCCTGCCCGCTTTCGCCGATACCGATTCGAGCGTTTTTACCCGCAACACCCTGACCGGCGACTGGGGCGGACTGCGGCACCAGTTCGACGAAGACGGCATCAAGTTCACCGGCGACTACACCGGCGAAACCGCCTACAACGCCGACGGCGGCCTGCATCGCTCGGCGCGCTACTCGCAAAACATCAAGCTCGGCGCGCAGTTCGACCTGAGCAAACTGTACGGCGTCGAAAACGCCGGCAAGATCCAGCTGAGCATCAACGACCGACGCGGCAACAGTGCCTCCGAAGATCTGGTCGGCAACCGTCTGCCCATTCAGGAAAACTACGGTGGCCTCTACACGCGCCTGACCGAACTCAGTTACGAACGCAGCCTGTTTACCTCGGCGCTGAACGTCAAACTCGGCTACATGGCCATGGGCAACGACCTCGGCGGTCTCGACAGTGGCATTCTCTGCAACTTCATGAACGCCGGTTTCTGCGGCCATCCGCTAAACATGTCCGGTGGCAGCGGCTGGACCAACTACCCCAACGCCCACCTGGGTGTGCGGGTGAAATACGACCTCTCCCCGGCCTGGCAACTGCGGGTGGCCGCGTTCAATGTCGACCCGCAAAGCAACGGCAATTCCAGCCGTGCCTGGCACCTGGGCCCGAAACACACCACCGGCACCGTGGTGCCGATCGAACTGGTCTACAAGCAGGCGGGCAAACTGCCGGGCGAGTACAAGGTCGGTTATTACTACGACAGCTCCGACGTCAAACGCATCGGCAGTGACAAGGAAGTGTCCGGACGCGGCGGCCATTACGTCCTGATCGACCAGGCCGTCTGGGCCTCGGACGCCTCCGAAGGCCGCAGCCTGCACGCTTTCGGCCAATACTCGGCGGCCAGCGAAGCCGCGTCGCCATTCAGCAAGTGGTACGGCACCGGGCTGGTTCTGTACAAACCGTTCGAAGGCCGCCCGCGTGACACCGTGGCCCTGGGCTATGGCCGCGCAGTGCCTAATCCGCGCAGCCGCGATGTGCAGCAGGACGCCGCAATCGCCAATGGCGCTGCGTTCCCCAATCTCGACAGTGCCGAGCAATTGATCGAACTCGGTTACGGCTATCAAGCCACTCCATGGCTGACGCTGCGCCCGAATGTGCAGTACATCATCGAGCCGGGCGCGTTTTCCGGGCAGGACATCGACAATGCACTGGTGTTTGGATTGCAGGTGAAAGCCGCGCTCTGATACCGACGTTTAGCGACCACAAAAAAAGCACCCGAACAGACTGTGTGAAAACGCACTGAAGGCCAGTGCAACAAACGCCCCGACTTGGTTGGGGCGTTTGTTTTCGTGCGAGCAACAGACGAAAAAGGCCGTTCAACCGATCAAAGTCATCAGTTGGCGCGCGCCGCGTGCAATTTCTTGTAGCTCTCGATCAGGCGCAGGTGCCGATCCAGCCCTTCCAGCTTCATGCTGGTCGGCGTCAGGCCGTAGAAGCGCACGCTGCCATTGACCGAGCCGATCGCCGCATCCATGCGCTCGTCGCCGAACATGCGGCGGAAGTTGGCTTCGTAGTCTTCCAGCTCCAGATCCTCGTCCAGCTCCATTTCCAGCACGACGTTGACCGCTTGATAGAACAAGCCGCGCTCGACGGTGTTGTCGTTGTATTGCAGGAAGGCTTCGACCAGATCCTTGGCCTGCTCGTACTTCTGCAAGGCGAGGTAGATCAGCAGGCGCAGTTCGAGAATGGTCAACTTGCCCCATGGCGTGTTGTCGTCGAACTCGATGCCGATCAGCGTGGTGATGTCGGTGTAATCGTCCAGCTCGCTGTGTTCCAGGCCTTTGACAAGGTTGCGCAGGCCGACCTTGCTCAAGTTGTGCAGGTTGAGGATGTCGGCACGGAATTGCAGCGCTTTGTTGGTGTTGTCCCAGATCAGGTCCTCTACCGGATAGATCTCCGAGTAGTCCGGCACCAGAATGCGGCAAGCCTTGGCGCCGATGTGCTCGTAGACCGCCATGTAGACTTCCTTGCCCATGTCTTCAAGGATGCCGAACAGCGTCGCGGCCTCTTCGGCGTTGGAGTTTTCGCCATTGCCGGAGAAGTCCCACTCGACGAATTCGAAATCGGCCTTGGCGCTGAAGAAACGCCACGACACCACGCCGCTGGAATCGATGAAGTGCTCGACGAAGTTGTTCGGTTCGGTCACGGCCTGGCCCGAGAAGGTCGGCTGCGGCAGATCGTTGAGGCCTTCAAAGCTGCGGCCCTGCAGCAATTCGGTGAGGCTGCGTTCCAGCGCCACTTCGAAGCTCGGGTGCGCGCCGAACGAGGCGAACACGCCGCCGGTGCGCGGGTTCATCAGCGTCACGCACATCACCGGGAATTCACCACCCAGCGACGCGTCCTTGACCAGCACCGGGAAGCCCTGCTCTTCCAGCGCCTTGATCCCGGCGAGGATGCCCGGATATTTCGCCAGTACCTCTTGCGGTACATCCGGCAGGGCCATTTCCCCTTCGAGGATTTCGCGCTTGACCGCTCGCTCGAAGATTTCCGACAGGCACTGCACCTGCGCTTCGGCCAGGGTGTTGCCGGCGCTCATGCCGTTGCTGAGAAACAGGTTTTCGATCAGGTTGGACGGGAAATACACGACCTCGTTGTCCGACTGACGCACGAACGGCAGCGAGCAAATACCACGCTGGGTATTGCCGGAGTTGGTGTCGTACAGGTGCGAGCCGCGCAGTTCGCCGTCGCGGTTGTAAATACCCAGGCAGTACTCGTCGAGAATTTCTGCAGGCAACTCGTCTTTCGAGCCAGGCTTGAACCAGCGCTCGTCCGGGTAATGCACGAACTCGGCATTGGCGATCTCTTCGCCCCAGAACTGATCGTTGTAGAAGAAGTTGCAATTCAGCCGCTCGATGAACTCGCCCAGCGCCGAGGCCAGCGCGCTTTCTTTGGTCGCGCCCTTGCCGTTGGTGAAGCACATCGGCGACTGCGCATCGCGGATGTGCAGCGACCAGACGTTGGGCACGATGTTGCGCCACGAAGCAATTTCGATCTTCATGCCCAGGTCGGCCAGAATCCCCGACATATTGGCGATGGTTTGCTCCAGCGGCAGGTCCTTGCCGGCAATGCGGGTGCCCGCGCCGGACGTTGCAACCGGCATCAACAAGGCCTGGGCATCGGCGTCGAGGTTCTCGACTTCCTCGATCACAAACTCTGGCCCGGCCTGCACAACCTTTTTAACCGTGCAACGGTCGATCGAGCGCAGGATGCCCTGGCGATCCTTCTCGGAGATGTCCGCCGGCAGCTCGACCTGGATCTTGAAGATCTGGTTGTAGCGGTTTTCCGGATCGACAATGTTGTTCTGCGACAGACGAATGTTTTCGGTCGGGATATTGCGGGTGCTGCAGTACAACTTTACGAAGTAAGCCGCGCACAAGGCCGACGACGCCAGGAAATAGTCGAACGGACCCGGTGCAGAGCCATCGCCCTTGTAACGGATCGGTTGATCGGCCACCACCGTGAAGTCATCGAACTTGGCTTCGAGTCGGAGGTTGTCGAGAAAATTGACCTTGATTTCCATGCGGGTTACCAGAATAGCGAGCTAAACAAATTGGCCGCCATTATCCGGTTTTTGAGCGTGAAGTCTTGTGCTTTCGGGTCAAGGACGTCCGAGCGGTCAGACACGACTGGCACAACTTCTGAACATCCCCAGGCTGAAGATGTTCTAGATTGAACAGACACCGGATCAAGGACGAGCAGATGGATATCTCCAGCCATTCGACGCCACTCCCCAACCTTCAGGGCCCTGTCACCCGGCGTCTGGCTGTGGCGGTGGGTGCTCTGTTCATTGCCGGGGTGATGGCGGCAACTGCCGCGTTGCTCGGTATTGCCACTCATCTGGATGAGGAGGACGTCGACGACGTGCGGTTCTATTCGGCGCGAGCGCTGGAAAACCGGATCACCGCATCGAAAAACTACATCAGCAGTTACGCCTACTGGACGACAGCGTATGAACGTTTGGGCGGCACAGTCGACACGAATTGGGCGTACACCGAGCAGAACATGGGCAAGACCCTGTTTACCAACGACGGCTATGACGGTCTGTTCGTGCTGGATCGGGACCGCACCAAATACACCGTCGTTCGCGGGCAATTGCTCGATGCGCAAATGCGCCAGTATCTTGAGGTTCCGGCGCTCAGCCTGGTGGAACAAGTGCAGAACCAGCCGGACCTGACCAGGCCTGTCAGTACTTATTCATTGTTCGAAGGCTGGCCGGCGCTGGTAACCGCTGCGGCGATCCTTCCCAACGATGAGCGTCCGGTGGGCGATCCACAAAAAACCTCCGTGCTGGTCTTCGTCGACAAGCTGACGCCCACCAAGTTGCGCAAGATCGGCAGCGGGTACGGGCTGAACAATCTGAAGCTGGCACCGGATGGCACCATCGACCCTGGCCAGCCCCGCGTCCCGCTGGACAGTACCGGCTACAGCCTCGTTGCTGATCTGGAGCGACCGGGCCAGCATCTGCTGTGGTCGTTGTTGCCAACCCTCGGCCCCGCTTTGATCGTGTTGATGGCCCTGACCGCGTGGTTCTTTCGCCATGCGTTGCGTTCCTCGCGCTACGTCGACGACAGTTTTGAAGCGATGCAGGCCTCGAATCAGGCACTGCTGGCGTCCAACCGCGCCCTTGAAGCCAGCGAAGAGCGCTTCCGGGCGGTGGCCGAAGCGGCTTCCGACTGGATCTGGGAAGTGGATGAAGCGTTGGCCATCACCTATCTGTCGGCCCGGTTCAGCGCAGTCACCGGCTATGAGCAGGCCCAGTGGATCGGCAAACACATCGGGCACTTGCTGGTCTGCGACACCACGCCACTGGATCTGTGGCTGAAAAAACTCGATGACGGGAGCAACGCCAGCGACCTGCGCTGCACCTACCGTGACCGCAAGGAACAACAGCGCCACTGCCGCCTCTCGGCCAGGCCCATCGTGGAGGGTGCGGCAGTCGTCGGTTATCGCGGCACGGCCAGCGACATCACCGATGAAGTCGCCGCCCATGCGCAGATCCAGCACTTGTCCCTGCATGACGCGCTGACGGGCCTGCCCAACCGCAACAAGCTGTCGCGCTATCTGGACGACGCCCTGTTACTCAAGGAGCACGCCCCGCCTTTGTCGCTGCTGATGATTGACCTGGATAACTTCAAGCCGATCAACGATTCGCTCGGGCATCCGGCAGGCGATGCTGTGTTGCAAGAAGTCGCCAGCCGCTTGCGCGAATGCACGCGCGACCACGATATCGTCGCCCGTCTGGGCGGTGACGAGTTCGTCGTGGTGCTCTGCGGCATGGACACGCATCAGGAGATCGACAAATTCTGCACACGCCTGATCGGCAGCCTGCATCAGCCCATCCTCTTCGAACAGCAACCGTTGCACATCGGCGCCAGTGTCGGAATCGCCCTGAGCCGGCGTCACGGGTACGTTGCCAGCGAGCTGATCCGTTGCGCGGACATTGCGCTGTACCAGGCCAAATCCGAAGGCAAGAACACCTGGTGCTATTTCGAAGCGCACATGAGCGATCAGATCCAGACGCGCCGGCAGATGGAGGATGAACTGCGCCGTGCCCTGACGAACAATCAGTTTGTGCTGCACTACCAGCCCCGATACACGGTCGATGGCAAGAAAATCGTCTCGGTCGAGGCATTGGTGCGCTGGCAGCACCCTGTCAAAGGGTTGCTAGGGCCGGATGTCTTCATTCCGCTGGCCGAGCAGACCGACCTGATTGTCCCCCTGGGCCGCTGGGTCCTGCGTGAGGCGTGTGAAACGGCACTGACCTGGCCGGCGGACATTCTGCTGTCGGTCAACCTGTCCCCCGCGCAGTTTGCGATCAGCGATGTGGTCGAAGATGTACGCGAGGTGCTGGTCGGCACTCGCTTGCCGGCCAGCCGACTGGAACTGGAAATCACCGAGAACGTCATGCTCAACGACACCGACGGCGCGTTGACCACCATGAACGCGCTCAAGGAACTGGGCGTGCGCCTGAACATGGATGACTTCGGCACCGGTTATTCCTCCCTTGGCTATCTGCGCGCCTACCCGTTCGACGGCATCAAGATCGACAAACGTTTCATTGCTTCCATCAGCACCGGCGCCAATGATCGGGCGGTGGTCCAGGCCATCATTGGCCTGGGTAAAGCGATGGGGCTGACCGTGACTGCCGAAGGCGTTGAAACCGAGGAACAACTGGACATCCTGGGCAAGGATCAATGCAACGAAGTGCAGGGTTATTTCATGAGTCGCCCGATCGACAAGGCGGCCTTCGCCAGTCTTCTGCAGGCATCAAGAGCCACCCCTGTCGAGCCTGCCAGACAGCGAAAAGGCCGGGTGAACTGAGGACGCTGACTCAGCACATCCGCTCAATCGCAGCACGACGGTTTGCTTCAGTATCCGGCGACTTCCCTCACGGCCGGTCACTGACACATGAAAGCTTTCATGCAACCGCGTTTTGCCCTGGCACTCTTGTATTGCGCAATGGCCGACTCGGCATTTGCCAGCGGATTTCTCGACGACGCCAAGGCCGAAGTGCTCAGCCGCAACTTCTACCTGAGCAACGACTACCGCTCGCCCTCACCCGCCGGCAAAAACTACAAACAGGAATGGGCTCAAGGGTTTATCGGCACTTTTGCATCCGGTTTCACGGACGGAACCGTCGGATTTGGCCTCGATGCTCACGCTTTTTACGGACTGAAACTCGATGGCGGTAAAGGGCACTCCGGCACGGGGCTGTTGCCGGTGGACAGTGACGGCCGTAGCGCAAGCGACTACTCCAGCGCCGGCGGTGCGCTGAAGCTCAAGGCCTCGAAGACTACCCTCGCCTTCGGTGAAATGACCGTGGAAACGCCGGTGTTCGACACCTCGGACAAACGGCTGCAACCGGAATACGCCACGGGGTTTCTGCTCGACAGCCACGAGATCGAAAACGCGCGCCTTGTCGCCGGGCGCTTCACGGCATTCAAGAACCAGGACAGCTCTTCCGGCAAAGGCGATTTTCAGGGCTACGGCGCCAGCACCCGAGGCGAAAGCATCAGTTTCGTCGGCACCGACCTGTTCAGCGACAGCCCGGTGGGTGGCGCGCTGTATGCGTCCGATCTGAGCGACACCTGGCGCCAGTACTACGCCAACCTGCATTTCAAACAGTCCGGTCTGTTGCTCGACGCCAACGTCTACCACACCCGCGATACCGGTCAGGCGCTGGCCGGCGATATCGACAACACCGCGTTCAGTTTCTCGGGCAAATACACCTTTGGCGCCCATGCGGTGATGCTCGGCTGGCAACGCATCAATGGCGACACGCCGTTCGATTTCGTCGGTGGCGACTCGATCTACCTGGCCAACTCGATCAAATACGCCGACTTCAACGGTGCCCACGAACGCTCCTGGCAAGCGCGTTACGACCTCGATCTCGGCGCCTTTGGCATTCCGGGGCTGAACTTCATGACCCGTTATGTTTCCGGCAGCCACATCGACGGCACCCACGCACCCAAGGGCGGCGCTTATAACCCGTTCGACGCGGACAGCGGGCAATACCAGCCACAGCAAGGGGACGGCGGCAAACACTGGGAGCGCGATATCGATCTGCGCTACATCGTCCAGTCCGGCGCGGCCAAGGATTTGTCAGTGCAGCTGTCCCACGTTTCACACCGGGCCAACAGCGCCCAGGCGGGTGATGACATTGACCGGATCTACGTGGTGATCCAGTACCCGCTGGGTTTTTGAAGGGAAAATGGCGGAAGGCAGCCGGAGTCGAACCTGCCCGGGAACGGATGCCGTCCCCAACCGGGTTTGAAGCCCGGCCGCGCCACCGGGCGCGATTGCCTTCCTTGAACTCAGCTGGCGCCAGAGTTGGCCAGCGCACTGTCGAAGCGGATCTGCCGGCCTTCGCCGACGCGTCGGGTCAGGCCCAGCCGATCGAAGTATTCAAGGATCTGAATACTGCGTTTGCGTCCCAAGCCTAGCGCATCACGGAATGCCGTGACTTCGATTTGCGGATTTTCTTCAGCCAGGCGCAGCAACACCGCCGCCATTTGCCGCAACGTGATGTCGGTGACAAACAGGTCGCGCACCACTTGATGCGTCACGCCAAGGCGCGCCAGTTTGCGCAGCAGCAAACGCACGGTCGCGTCTTCCTGGTCGACGACTTTCGCCATGTCGCGTACCCACGGCGGATCGAAACCGTTCTGTTCGAACAATGGCTGGAGCGCCTGCCACAGGGTTTCGTCGTCGGCACTCAGGCGTACCTGGTGGTCGGGCAAATGCAGCCACGGGCCGCTGGCGACCAGTGAACCGGCGCCGAGCAGTTCTTCCAGCAGGCTGATGAACGTTGCACGTTCGACACTCAAACCGCTGAAGCGCCGCAGACGGTCGCGATCCGGCCCCATTTGATCAGGCTCCAGCTCATGAAAGCGTGCCAGTTGCTCCAGCAAGGTGAACTTGAGCATGCCCCAGCGCTGCGCATTGAACAGCATCGGCCCTTGCCGGGTTTCGATCAGGCGGACGTTATCCGGCAATGACCAACGCTCACGCGGACGATTGAACTGACGCTCCAGGCGCTGCGGATCAAGGCCGCTTTCGCTGTATTCCAGCAACGTCGGCAAGGCCTGTTCCAGCTCGGAGTTGATCGCCAGTGCGCGCAGTTGCGCCAGCCGTTCCGGGCTGCGCCGTTGACGGGCTGGCGCGAAGGGATCGAGCACGCGTCCACCGCCGAGCGTTCGCTGGGCACTGGCGTCACGCAGGATCAGCGGGTCACCGTGGACGCCGTGCACCGGGACGTTCGTCAGCAGTTGCGCAAACATGCGCTCGCCGGGCGCCAGGCTCGAGCCTTCCAGCAAGGCGACCCGGGCGATCACGTCCTGCGTGCCCAGATGCAGGTGCACTGGCTGGAAATGCTGGAAAACCCGTTCGCCCGGCAACAACCGGAATTCGATGTCCAGCCGCTGGGTCGGTGCGTACAGCCATTCGGCGAGCAACCATTGGCCGCGATGAATCTGCCCAAGTTCCAGACGATCCGCGCTGATGTTCAGGGCTACGCGCTGGCCGGCGAATGCCTGCTCGGCGGCCTGATTCTGCGCGTGCAGTCCCCTGACCCGCACGGTTTTGCCCGCCGGGCCGAGGCTGAGTTTGTCACCCACGGCGACCGCGCCTGAAAGCGCCGTCCCCGTCACCACGATGCCGGTGCCGGCGACACTGAACGCCCGGTCGATCGCCAGACGAAATCCACCGTCGCGACTGCGTTCTTCGCTTTCTATCTGCAGCAACGTCTGGCGCAACGCGTCAACACCCTCGCCCGTCACGCTGGAAACCGTCAACAGCGGCGCCCCGGCATAGGGGCCAGACGCCAGAAGGCTTCCAACCTGTCGGCGGACTTCTTCCACCCTGCCCGCCTCGACCCGATCGCACTTGGTGATCGCCACCAGCGCCCGGGGGATGCCCAGCAGCTCGACAATCGCCAGATGCTCGCGGGTCTGCGGCATCACTCCGTCATCCGCCGCCACCACCAGCAACACCAAATCGATGCCTTGCGCGCCAGCGAGCATGTTGTGGGTGAATTTCTCGTGACCCGGTACGTCGATGAAACCCGTCAGCCCGGCGCCCGGTGCCAGTTCTGCGTACAGATAACCGAGGTCAATGGTCATCCCGCGTTCGCGTTCCTGCGGGCGGCGGTCGCCGGTTTGCCCGGTGAGCGCTTGCAGCAATGACGTCTTGCCGTGGTCGATGTGCCCTGCCGTGCCGATGATCACGTTTGCAATTGCCCGAGTTGCGCCTGCCACGCCGGTTCATCGTCGAGTTGCCGCAGATCCAGCCACAACGCGTCGTCATCGATGCGCCCGAGCACCGGGATCGGCAAGGCGCGCAACCCGGCTTCCAGGTTCAGCAGGCTACGTCCGCGCAGGCGTTTCGATACCTGCGGGCGCAGGCACAGCGCTGCGCTCGGCAGGCGTGCCACCGGTTGGCTTCCGCTGCCGATCATGCCCAGCGCAAGTTCTGCGGTGACGGTCCAGCCCTCGCCCAACAATTCGGACATGGCCGGTTGCAGGCGTTCGGCCTGGGCCAGAATCTCGGCTTGCGGGCGGGTCAGCAGGCGCAGGCTCGGTAAACGTTCGGCCAGACGATCCGGGTCGCGATAGAGACCGAGCACCGCTTCCAGTGCGGCCAGGGTCAGTTTGTCGACCCGCAACGCGCGTTTCAGCGGATTCTTCTTGATCTTCGCGATCAACTCCTTGCGCCCGACGATCACCCCCGCCTGCGGGCCGCCGAGCAATTTGTCACCGCTGAAGGTGACGATGTCGGCGCCATCGAGCAGCGCCTGGCGCACCGTCGGTTCCGCCGGCAGGCCCCAGCGAGTCAGATCCAGCAGACTGCCGCTGCCAAGATCTTCCAGCAGTGGCAGATCATGCCGATGGGCCAAAGCGGCCAGTTCGGCGGTCGGGACCCGGGCGGTGAAGCCTTCGATGCTGTAGTTGCTTGCGTGCACGCGCATGATCAGGCCGCTGCGTGGGCTGATGGCGGCTTCGTAGTCTCGGGCATGGGTGCGGTTGGTGGTGCCGACTTCGTGCAGACGCACGCCGGCGCGGCTCATGATGTCGGGGATGCGGAACGCGCCGCCGATTTCGATCAGCTCGCCCCGGGAAATGATGCCTTCCTTGCGCGCGCCGAGGCTGTTGAGGGTCAGCAGTACGGCAGCGGCATTGTTGTTGACCACGGTCACGGCTTCGGCGCCGGTCAGTTCGCGGATCAGGCCTTCGATCAGGTCATCGCGGTCGCCACGCTTGCCGCTGGCCAGGTCGAACTCCAGATTCAACGGATAGCGCGCCGCGAGTTGCACCGCGTCAATGGCTTCTTCGGGCAACAAGGCGCGCCCGAGGTTGGTGTGCAGCACGGTGCCGGTCAGGTTGAACACCCGGCGCACCTGGCTGCGCTGCTTCAACGCCAGTCGTTCGGCCACCCTTCCGGCCAGGGCTTCGGGGCTGATTTCAACGGCGGTCAATTGCCCCGCCAGCACGGCTTCGCGCAAGTCATCCAACAACTGGCGAAACCCCGTCAACAGCGCCTCGCGCCCGTAACGCTCGGCCAATGGCTGACACGCGGGATGGCGCAACAGGCTGTCGATGGAAGGTAAACGCAAGGCAAAGACACTGACGGACATCAGGCACTCCGGAAAAAACCGATGCGCCTGAGTGTAGACCCTTGCGTCATTCGTCTCCTGGCGCCAGCAGCAGATTCGGCGCCAGCCGCTGATAACCGTCCTGAGCCAGGCGCATGTCGAGCAGCAGACTGCCCAGATCTGCCGACAGCGCCTCGCCCTCCCCGTCGTTTTCCAGATACAGCAGCTTCAGATAGCTGTTGCAGCCCGGACAGACTTCAGCGCGCAACGGCGCCTGATTGGCGGCGTGGCGGTCATCCTCAAGACTCAGGTATTCAAGCCCTTTGCTCTGTTCGCAATACACGCACTTGACCCGCACCACATGCCATTCGCAGGCACACAGCGAGCACACCAGATAACGCAGTCCGTTGTGCTTGCCGCGATGGCGGATCACCCCGGCCATGGCCGGCGAACCACAGGCCGGGCACTGGCTGAGGCTGTCGCCGGGTGTCAGTTGCAGATTCGCTGCGCTGAGCAGCCAATGACTCCACGCCGCTTGCAGCGCCGCGCCGAGAAACGGCACCAGCGCCGCGGGCACCAGCGAATATTGGCCGCTGACCAGCGCCACGGCCCAGGCGCGCAACTGGCCGGGGCTGGCAAGGCGCAGCTTGGTCACGGCCTCGACCACAGCAGGTTGCTCGGGGGCGACATAACGCTGCAGCAAGGCTTCGAGATAAAGCTGCCAGGTGTCCTCGCGAATCAATGTGTCGGCGGCGAACGGCGGCATGCCGTGTTGCCGGCAGACTTCCAGCCGCTGTTCATCAAGCGACGCGGTCGAGGGCGGATCATCGAGGATCTGCTGCTGGACTTGGCACAGCCCGGCAATCAAATGCAGGTAGTCGGCCAGCGGATGACCTTCGGCCAAACGTTCAAGACGCCGGGCCCGCAACATGAACAGGTTGTGCGGTGGCAAGTGCAGAAACGGCGGCGAACTGGCCGCCGCTTCGATTTCTCCGGGTTCAAGGATGGTTGGCAACTGTCAGCCCTTTTTCGTGACCGGTCGCTCTGGCGGATCCTGGCTTTCCACCTCGCGATACCAGAGTGCATGGTGTTTCCTGGCCCAGGCGCGACTGACCCAGCCGTGCATCATCGCGTCCACCGAACCCTTGATCCAGATCCCGGCGTAGATGTGCACGATGATGCTCAGGATCAGCACAAGCCCCGCCAGTGCGTGCAGCAACATCGCCCAGCGAATTGTGGTGATGCCGAAGTAATGACTGAAATAAGCGCGCCAGATCACCAGTCCCGTGAACAGCAATGCGAGCATGCACAGCAGTAAAGTCCAGAACAGCAGTTTTTGCCCGGCGTTGTACTTGCCCACCGGCGGCACGGTTTCTTCGTCGTTGACCATTACCCGGTCAATTCGCCGCAGCCACTTCCAGTCGTTGTCGATGAAGAAGTTCGAGCGCCAGAAGCGAAACACCAGGCCGAGGAAAAACACGAACATCAGCACGCCCATGAACGGATGCAGGATCCGCGTCCAAGGCCCGCCTCCGAACAGGTGGGTCAGCCAGAACATCGACGGATGAAACAAAGCCAGCCCCGACAGTCCGGCCATGAAGAACAGAATCGCCACCAGCCAGTGATTGGTGCGCTGATTGGCGGTGTAGCGCAGGATCGTCTTGTTGCTCATGGCCGGCCCTCCCCGCGTGGGTCGAAGGTGTGCACTGCCGGATCGACGACGTGCACCGAGGTGTCGGGCGGATCGGGATGTTCATCTTCTTCGACCCGGTTCGGGCCGATCCGCACGTAATGGAAGAACCCGGCCAGCACCGCGGCGCCCATGGCCAAAAGGCCCAGCGGTTTGCTGATGCCTTTCCACAAGCCCACCAGCGGACTGATCTCGGGGTTGTCCGGCAGGCCGGCGTAGATTTTCGGCGTGTCGGCGTGGTGCAACACGTACATGACGTGGGTGCCGCCGACGCCTTCCGGGTCATACAGGCCGGCATTGTCGAAGCCACGGCTTTTCAGGTCGACGATGCGCTCGGCGGCGTGGGTCTTCATGTCGTCCTTGGTGCCGAACACGATGGCACCGGTCGGGCAGGTTTTCACACAGGCCGGCTCAAGCCCCACCGCCACCCGGTCCGAACACAGCGTGCATTTGTAGGCCTTGTGATCTTTCTGCGAAATGCGCGGGATGTTGAACGGGCAACCGGTGATGCAATAACCGCAGCCGATGCAGTGGTCCTGGTCGAAATCGACGATGCCGTTGGCGTGCTTGATGATCGCGCCGGGGCTGGGGCACGCCGCCAGGCAACCGGGCTCGGCGCAGTGCATGCAGCCGTCCTTGCGGATCAGCCATTCGAGATTGCCGGCGTCGGTTTCATGCTCGGTGAAGCGCATCAGCGTCCATGAGTCGGCGCTCAGGTCCTGCGGGTTGTCGTAGGTGCCGTGGTTGTGGCCGACCTCGTCGCGCAACTCGTTCCATTCCGAGCACGCGACCTGACAGGCCTTGCAACCGATGCATTTGGTGGTGTCGATCAGTTTGGCCACCTGTTCCTGGTCGCGTATCGACGGCGCCGGTGTGGTGGTGGCCGAGCGGGCAATGATGTCTTGGCTGGCCATCTAAAGATTCTCCATCAGAGCTTCTCCACGTTGACCAGGAATGACTTGGATTCCGGGGTCTGTGTATTGCCATCGCCGAGGAACGGCACCAGGGTGTTGGTCAGGTAACCGTGACGCGTCAGGCCGGTGAAGCCCCAGTGCAGCGGAATGCCGATCTGGTGCACCACCTGGTTGTTGACCTGCAACGGCCGGATCCTTTTGGTCACCACCGCTACCGCTTCAATGAACCCGCGCTTGCAGGTGACCTGCACCCGGTCGCCGGCAGCGATGCCTTTCTCCTTGGCCAGCACTTCGCCGATTTCCACGAACTGCTCGGGTTGGGCAATCGCGTTCAACTTGCAGTGCTTGCTCCAGAAGTGGAAATGCTCGGTCAGCCGGTAGCTGGTGGCGGCGTACGGGTAATCCTTGGCGACGCCAAGGCTGTCCCACACCGAATCGAAAATCCGTGCCGCAGGGTTGCTGATGGCTTTCTTGTTTTCCGGGTGCAGCGGGTTGATGCCGATCGGGGTTTCGAACGGCTCGTAGTGCTCGGGGAATGGCCCTTCGTTCATCTTGTCGACGGCGAAGAACCGCGCCACGCCTTCGGGGTTCATGATGAACGGGTTCATCCCGGCCTCCGGCGGCACGTCGGCCTTGTAATCCGGCACGTCGGTGCCGCCCCAGGCCTTGCCGTTCCACCACACCAGGCGTTTTTTCGGATCCCACGGTTTGCCGGCGACGTCCGCAGAAGCGCGGTTGTACAGAATCCGCCGGTTGGCCGGCCAGGCCCACGCCCAACCCTGATGCTGATGCATGCCGTAAGGGTCGTTATTGTCACGGCGGGCCATCTGATTGCCGGCTTCGGTCCAGCTCCCGCAGAAGATCCAGCAGCCGGACGCGGTGCTGCCGTCATCCTTGAGCTGGGCGAACCCGGCCAGTTGCGAATTGCCCTTGATCGTCGCGCCGGTGGCGTCGGTGAAATCCGTGGTGGCGTAGCCGTTGATCTCTTTGGCGATCTCTTCCGGCGAGGGTTCTTCGGCGATCTTGTACGGCCACGACAGCTTCAACAGCGGATCGGCGAATTTGCCGCCCTGGGCCTGATAACGCTCACGCAGGCGCAGGAACAGCGCACTCATGATCTGCACGTCAGTGCGCGCCTCGCCGGGGCCGTCGGCACCTTTCCAGTGCCATTGCAGCCAGCGGCTGCTGTTGACCAGCGAACCGTCCTCTTCAGCAAAACAGGTGGTCGGCAGACGGATCACTTCGGTCTGGATGTCGGCGCTCTTCACATCATTGAACGGCCCGACATGTTCCCAGAACTGCGAGGTTTCAGTGGCCAGCGGGTCCATGACCACCAGCCATTTCAGCTTGGCCAATGCGGCCATCACCCGGTTCTTGTCCGGCAACGCGGCAATCGGGTTGAAGCCCTGACACATGTAGCCGTTGACCTTGCCCTGCCCCATCAGGTCGAACACCTTGAGGATGTCGTAGTTGGGGATGTCGAGTTTCGGCAGGTAGTGGTAGGCCCACTGATTCTCGGCGGTGGCATTGGCGCCGTACCAGGCTTTCATCAGGCTGACGTGGAACTTGCTGTAATTCTGCCAGTAGGACAATTGCCCCGGCCGCAGCGGTACTTGCGTGCGTTTCTTGATGTAGGCGTTGTAGTCCTGCTCCATGTCGGTGGGCAGGGTCAGGTAACCCGGCAGCGCGTTGGACAGCAGGCCGAGGTCGGTCAGGCCCTGAATGTTCGAGTGCCCGCGCAACGCGTTGACCCCGCCGCCGGGCATGCCGACGTTGCCCAGCAACAGTTGCACCATGGCTGCGCTGCGGATGATCTGCGAGCCGATCGAGTGCTGGGTCCAGCCCAACGCATAGAGGATGGTCATGGTCTTGCCCGGTTGCGAGCAAGTGGCGATTTCCTCCCAGATCTTTTTCATCGCGTCGACCGGCATGCCACAGATCTGGCTCGCGAGGTCGATGTTGTAGCGGCTGTAATGCTGCTTCATCAATTGATAGACGCAGCGCGGGTCCTGCAGGGTCGGATCGACTTTGACGAAGCCGTCGTCACCCAGCTCGTAACCCCAGGTGGATTTGTCGGTGTAGCTGCGTTTGGCTGCGTCGTAACCGGTGAACAGTCCGTCTTCGAAGCCGAACCCGGCTTTGACGATGAACGACACGTCGGTGTAGTTGCGCACGTATTCGTGCTGGATCTTGTCCTCGGTCAGCAGGTAATTGATCAGCCCGCCCATGAACGCGATGTCGCTGCCGGTGCGAATCGGCGCGTAGTAATCGGCCACGGACGCGGTCCGGGTAAACCTCGGATCGACCACAATCAGCCGCGCGGCGTTGTGCGCCTTGGCTTCGGTCACCCATTTGAAGCCGCAAGGATGGGCTTCTGCTGCGTTGCCGCCCATCACCAGGATCAGATTCGCGTTGGCGATATCGGTCCAGGTGTTGGTCATGGCTCCACGGCCGTACGTCGGGGCAAGACTTGCCACCGTCGGGCCGTGTCAGACACGCGCCTGGTTATCGAACCCCAGCATGCCGAGACTGCGAATCACCTTGTGGGTGATGTAGCCCGCTTCGTTGGACGCCGCCGACGCCGCGAGGAAACCGGTAGTCAGCCAGCGATTCACCGTCTGCCCCTGGGCGTTCTGCTCGACGAAATTGGCGTCGCGGTCGGCCTTCATCAGGTCGGCGACGCGGTCGAGGGCTTCGTCCCAGGTGATCCGGGTCCATTCGCTGCTGCCGGGCTTGCGCACCTGCGGGTACTGCAGGCGGCCGGGGCTGTGAATGAAGTCCAGAAGGCCCGCGCCTTTCGGGCACAGGGTGCCGCGGTTGACCGGGTGGTCGGCGTCGCCCTCGATATGGATGATGTTTTGCGCAACGTTCTTCGCGGCATCGCCCTGGCTGTACATGATCAACCCGCAACCGACCGAGCAATACGGGCAGGTGTTGCGGGTTTCATGGGTGTGGGCAAGCTTGAAGTGGCGCACCTGCTCGGCGAAGGCCAGCGTCGGGGCCATGCCCAACGCGCCCAGGCTAGAGCCTGCAAGGCCGATACCGGCGACCTTGAAGAACTGACGACGGCTGAGATCCATCGTGCACTCCTGATCAGGTGGAACCCGGTACTGGTGCCGGGTCTGTTCTGGACAATCACGGTTGCGGCACTTGAGTGCCGACTTTTTCACTGTAGACAACGTGCGGTTGGCCAGTGTGAAAACCGACCGTCGGCCGTTTGTCGGATCACCACCTCCCTGTGGGAGCGAGCTTGCTCGCGAAAAGCGGTGTGTCATTCAACATTGATGCTGCCTGACCAGACGCATTCGCGAGCAAGCTCGCTCCCACAGGTTTTGTGTGCTCCTTCAGGAGCATGGGCTTATCATGGCGGGCACGACCCATCTCCGCCTTCAGAGACCGCGCATGACTTTCGATTTTGATCAGGTATTCGACCGCCACGACACCGGCAGCACCAAGTGGAGCCGCTATCCGGCCGACGTGTTGCCGATGTGGGTCGCTGACATGGATTTCGCTGCGCCGCCAGTGGTCATCGAGGCGCTGCAACAGCGCCTGCTGCACCCGTTGGTGGGTTACAGCGTGGCCCAGGACAACCTGCGCGAGGCCATCGTTGCCGACCTCTGGAACAAATTTGCCTGGCGGGTCAAACCGCAGGAGCTGATTTTCCTGCCGGGTGTTGAATCGGGTTTCAACATGGCGCTCAAGGCGCTGGTGCAGCCCCAGCAGAACGTCGTGGTGCAAACCCCGAACTACCCGCCACTGCGCCATGCGCCGGGCCATTGGGGCCTGAACAAGGTCGAACTGGAATTCAACGCTCTGGCCGACGGCACCTACGCCACGCCACTGGATGCCTTGCGTGAATCCCTGAAAGGTGGCGGCGCCCTGCTGCTGAGCAACCCGCACAACCCGATCGGCAAGGTCTTCGGCCGTGAAGAACTGCAAGCGGTGGCCGACATCTGCATGGCGCAGGACGCCTGGATCATCTCCGACGAGATCCACGCCGAGCTGTGCTACGACGGCCGCGTGCACATCCCGACCGCCTCCCTGAGCCCGGAGATCGCCCGTCGCACCATCACCCTGATGTCGGCGAGCAAGGCCTACAACATCGCCGGTCTCAAGACCTCGTTCATGATCATCCAGGACGCCGCCCTGTGCGAACGCGTCAACCACGCCCGTTGCGGCATGGTCGACAGCGTCAACCCGTTGGGCATGGAAGCCACCCGCGTGGCCTACAGCGAGGCCGGTCCGTGGCTGAAGGAACTCAAGCAATACCTGCAAGCCAACCGTGACTGGCTGGTAGAAGCGGTTCGCAGCCGTCTGCCCGGCGTAACGATCAACGTTCCACAAGGCACTTATCTGGCGTGGCTCGACTGCTCGGCGCTGGATCTGGACGACCCACAGAAATTCTTCCTGGAACACGCCCGTGTCGGCCTCAGCCCTGGCCTGGATTTTGGCGATCTCAGCCAACAGTTCGTGCGCCTGAACTTCGGCTGCCCGCGTTCGATGCTGGCAGAAGGGATTTCGCGGATGGAGCGAGCCTTGAAGTCCCGGTAATCACGTCAGGACAAACCCAAGCGTCAATCCGATCGAACTCACTCAAAACAGGCCGGGTCAACCGGCCTACCTGACATGAGACCCGGAGATTGACGATGACGCACTATCCAAAACCCCCATTCCCGAAACAGGCACAACCGGTTCCTGGCTCCCAGCGCAAGATGGAGCCCTACCCCGATTGCGGCGAGCAAAGCTACACCGGCTCCGGTCGGCTGGCCGGCAAGATTGCGCTGATTACCGGCGCCGACAGCGGCATCGGCCGGGCGGTGGCTATCGCCTTCGCCCGTGAAGGTGCAGATGTAGCGGTCGCCTATCTCAACGAACACGAAGATGCCAAGGAAACCGCGCGCTGGGTCGAACAGGCCGGCCGCCAGTGCCTGCTGCTGCCCGGCGACATTGCCCAGAAGGCCCAGTGCCAGGCGTTGGTGGACCAAACTGTCGAGCGCTTCGGCCGCATCGACGTGCTGGTCAACAATGCAGCCTTCCAGATGACTCATGAAACCTTCGAGGAGATTCCCGACGATGAATGGGTGATGACCTTCGACGTCAACATCACCGCGATTTTCCGTCTGTGCCAGGCCGCCATCAAACACATGGGCCCCGGCGCTTCGATCATCAACACCAGTTCGGTCAACTCGGACATGCCCAAACCCACCCTGCTCGCCTACGCCACCACCAAAGGCGCCATCGCCAATTTCACCGGTGGTCTGGCCCAGATACTCGGGCCGAGGGAGATTCGCGTGAACTGCGTCGCACCGGGGCCGATCTGGACGCCGCTGATCGTCTCGACCATGCCGGATGAAGAAGTGCAGAACTTCGGCGAGCAGACACCACTCGGCCGGCCCGGCCAGCCAGTGGAAGTCGCGCCGATTTATGTGCTGCTGGCGTCGGACGAAGCCAGCTACATCACCGGTCAGCGCTATGGCGTGACCGGTGGCAAACCCATGCTCTGATCCGCCCGCCGAAAAAAAGTGAACCGCTGGACAAGGCGACCTCTCCATACCTTCATGGCCCGTTCGGGTTGCAAGAGATCAGGAGGTCGTCATGTCCGCACCTATCGTCAAACTCTTCACCCAGCCGAACTTCGCCTGGACCGATATCCGCCGCGAAGAAGAAGCGCATCCGCGTCATTACCTCGCCCATCTGCTGTTACTGGCACTTGTTCCGGCGGTGTGCCTGTTCATCGGCACGACTTATGTCGGCTGGAGCCTGGCGGCGGGTGAAACCGTCAGGCTCAGCAGTGCCAGTGCTTTGCAACTGAGTGTCATGCTCTACCTCACCATCGTCGTCGGTGTGGCAATCATCGGCGGTTTCATCCGCTGGATGTCGCGCACCTTCGATGCGCGGCCGACGCTCAATCAGTGCATAGGGTTCGCGGCGTACACCGTCAGCCCGTTTTTCCTCGCCGGGATCGCCGGCCTGTACCCGAGCCGCTGGCTGGCGGTACTGGTGCTGGGTGCGGCGTCGATTTATTCGACGTTTCTGCTGTTCGTTGGCCTGCCGACCTTCATGCACGAGCGCAAGGAACAGGGCTTGCTGTATTCGGCGAGCGTCTGGGGCGTTGCGCTGCTGGTGCTGGTGACGTTGCTGGTATCGATGATTCTGCTGTGGTTCAACGTGCTGACGCCGGAATACCTGCGCACGACCGCGGGTTAGGTCGGGCATGTTGCGGCGACATCGAATCGGCGCGGCGGGCCTCCCGTCGTGAGCTTCATCGTTTGGGTCGCGGTGCTCGGCGCCGTGCTGCTCATGCTTGCACTGACGTCCTCCTATCTGCGATGGATGCCGGTGACGACATCCGCGGTATGCCTGCTGTTGGGCGTCGGCATCGGGCCGGTCGGGCTTGATTTGCTGAAATTGCCGCTGGACGAAGCCTCTTTGTGGATGGAGCACCTGACCGAAGTCGCGGTGCTGTTTTCTCTGTTTGTCTGCGGTTTGAAACTGCGATTGCCGCTGCGCGACAAACGTTGGCGGATCGCATTCGGCCTGGCAGGTCCGGTGATGGTGCTGACGATCATTGGGGTCTGCCTGCTGCTGCATTTCGGCCTGAACCTGAATTGGGGCCCTTCGTTGCTGATCGGGGCGATTCTGGCGCCGACCGATCCGGTACTCGCTGCGCTGGTACAGGTCAACGATGCACGGGACGTCGACAGCGTGCGGTTCGGCCTTTCCGGCGAGGCCGGGCTTAATGACGGGATTGCCTTTCCTTTCGTGATCCTCGGGCTGTTGCTGCTGCACGGTGAAGGTTTTGCCGCCGAGTGGCCCGACTGGGTGCTACGCAGCGTGCTCTGGGCCGTGCCCGCCGGCTTGCTTTGCGGTTACTGGATGGGCCGTGGCATCGGCCGCCTGACTTTGTCACTGCGTATCCGCAACGATGACAGCACCCTCAGCCCCAACGACTATCTGGCGCTGGCATTGATCGCACTGGCTTACGTGGCGGCGGAATCCATTGGTGGCTACGGCTTTCTGTCAGTGTTTGCCGCCGGCCTGGGGTTGCGGCAGGAGGAAGTCAAATTCACCGGTGCCCATCAACCACCCGCCGAGCATCTGGTGCAACCGGTGGTCGGCCATCAGAACGTCGAACCGCAGCAGGCGGTCCATGGCGATACCGAACGACTGGAAGACAGCCAGGTGGCCGCCGGCATCATGATGGGCGACATGCTGTCTTTCGGAGGTCTGGTCGAGCGGGCGATGGAAGTGTTTCTGGTGACCCTGCTGGGCGTGGTGCTGGTCAGTCACTGGGACTGGCGGGCGTTGCTGGTCGGCGGCGTACTGTTTTGTGTGATTCGCCCCGTTTGCGTGGCGTTGATGCCATGGGGATCGCTACTCGCGGGGCGCCAACGGTTGTTGATCGGCTGGTTCGGCATTCGAGGCATCGGCAGTCTGTTCTACCTTTTCTATGCGCTGAACCATGGACTGGACAGCAGCGTGGGCACGCTGTGTACCGACCTGACCCTGTCGGTGGTGGCGCTGAGCATTCTGCTGCACGGCGTCAGCACCCAGCCGATCCTCGCCCGCTACGAGCAGCGTAAACAACCGGACAAGTCGACAGGCCGCCCTTGAGCGCGGTGCCGCTTCAGCTTCCCGGGTTGGTCACCTGAATGTAGATGGCATACGTGCCGAGCAACATCCAGAACGTGGCAAAGATCCACGGCGTTCGAATGGAAAACAGCAGTGACTTGCGATAGCCCTTGTGGCTCGATTCCATCTCGCTGAACAAAGGCGATTCGTCATAAGCCAGCCCCATCAGGGGTTCGCTGCGCAGCAATTCACTCTGTTTGAAATGCCAATGATCGATGATGTCGTAAGCGGCACGAATCCCCGGCCAGGCATTGAGCGAACTGAGCATGCCAAGCAAGGCCAGAAACGGTGGCACCACCAGCGTGAACAACTTGCCCCACTCGGGGTTGAGGTTGGCCATGCAGGACGCGAAGGCAATCACCAGAAACGATTGCGCCGCCAGGTAGGCGTCGGTTCGATTAGCCAGGATGCTGGTTTCGTACTGGATCTCCCGTCGGTAGAAATCCAGCCGCTCCTTGGGTGAGCCGAACATTTTGGCGTTATGTTCGTTCAGGGTTTCTTCGGCGGTCGGCTCGGTCAATATGCGTGGCACGGTAGAGCGCTCCAGGACAAAGCGTTTGGAGGCGCCACGTCCCGGACAAGTTCAGCTCGATTGCCCCGATTCACTTCATCGACCGGGCAATGATCTCCATCAGATTCAGTTGATTGAACGGTTTCGACAGTCGTGGCAACCCGGCTGCAAAGCCTTCGAGGCGCTCGGCATAACCGGTGGCGAGGATGATCGGCAGATCCGGCTTGAGCATGCGCACGGCGTGAGCCAGTTGTGCGCCGCTCATCTGTGGCATGGCCATGTCGGTGATCATCAGGTCGATCACCTGGCCCTGATCGAACAGTTCCAGCGCCTCGGCGCCGGAAGTGGCGCCGATTACCCGATGGCCAAGGTCTTCCAGCAACAGGACGGTGCTGGTGAGCACCAGACTGTCATCATCCACTACCAGCACGCTGAGGCGTGGCACCGTGTCGGTGGACAAAACCGGGGCATGCGGTGTGGCGGCGACGCTGTCGATCGCCACCGGCAACCACAGCTCAGCGGTCGTACCCTGCCCCTTGGTACTTTTCAGAATGAATCGCCCGCCCAGTTGTTCGATGAAGCCGTGGACCATCGACAACCCAAGCCCGGTGCCTTTGCCCAGGCCTTTGGTGGTGAAAAACGGATCGGTCGCCGATGCCAGCGTGTCAGCGTCCATGCCTTCACCGGTATCGATCACCCTCAGGCAGACGTAACGCCCGGCCGTCATGGTCGAGTCGTTTTGTTCGAGCACCACTTCTGGCTCGGCACGGATGATGACGCTTCCGCCATCGGGCATGGCGTCGCGGGCGTTGGTCGCCAGGTTGAGCACCGCCAGTTCGAGCTGGTTGCTGTCAGCCAACACGGCTTGCAGATCATCGGGGAATTGCGTTTCGATGCGGATCCCCGGCCCCAGCGAACTGCGCAACAGCCCGGTGATGCCCTGCACCAGTTTCGGGATTTCGATCGGTTCGGTCTTGAGCTCCTGACGCCGGGCGAAAGCCAGCATGCGTTGGGTCAGCGAAACGCCGCGCAATGCGCCCTGCGTGGCGTTTTCCAGCAGACGGCTGACTTTAGGGTCGTCGCCCAGGCGTTTGCGCACGATTTCCAGGTTGCCGAGAATCACCGTCAGCAAATTGTTGAAGTCATGGGCAATGCCGCCGCTGAGTTGGCCGATGGCCTGCATTTTCTGCGCCTGGAACAGCGCTTCACGGGTTTTCTCCAGGGCCTGCTGCGCTTCGGTAGCTTCGGTGACGTCGCGGGTAATCTTGGCAAAGCCGAGCAAGGTGCCAGTGTCGCCGCGAATCGCATCGACCACCACATGCGCCAGAAACCGCGTGCCGTCCTTGCGCAGGCGCCAGCTCCTGTTCTCGAAACGGCCTTCGCTTACCGCGGTTTCCAGGGCGCGCTGGGGTTCACCCGCCTCACGGTCTTGCGGGGTGTAGAACATCGAGAAATGCTTGCCGATCACTTCATCCGGCTTGTATCCCTTGATTCGCTGGGCACCGGGGTTCCAGTTGGTCACCCGGCCTTCGGGGCTGAGCATGTAGATCGCATAGTCGGTGACGCCCTGCACCAACAGGCGGAACTGTTGTTCGCTCTGCTTGAGGGTTTCTTCGGCCATCTTGCGGTCGGTCAGGTCGCGGGTGATCTTGGCGAACCCGAGCAGTTGCCCGCCCGGGCTGAAAATCGGATCGATCACTACGTGGCACCAGAAGTGCGTGCCATCCTTGCGGACCCGCCAGCCTTCACCCTCGAACCGGCCTTCGCGGATCGCCGTGTCCAGCGCTCGCTGCGGCAAACCTTTTGCGCGGTCTTCATCGGTGTAGAAACGGGAAAAGTGTTCGCCGAGGATTTCCGATTCTTCGTATCCCTTGAAGCGTTTGGCGCCGGAGTTCCAGCTGGTGATGATGCCATCGGGGTCGATCATGTAGATCGCATAATCGACCACCGCATCGATCAGCAAACGAAAGCGCATGTCTTCAATTGCAGCGGACTTCTTGTTCTCGCTCATCAGGCTTGGCTCAAAACAGTTTTTCAATCACCGGAGTATGCGGCAAACCGGCGGATTGGAAAGGTGCTTCTGCGAGATCGAGGTGCCACCAGCGTGGCAGCAATTGGCGGATGCGACTTTCGGCAAAGCGATCATCGATCAGCATCACCACGCCGCGATCCTGCTGGGTACGGATCACCCGCCCGGCGGCCTGCACCACTTTCTGCACGCCGGGGAACAGGTAGGTGTAGTCGTAACCGGCACCGAAGATCGCGGCCATGCGCCGCTTCATCTGTTCATTGACCGGATTGAGCTGGGCCAGTCCGAGGGTGGCGATGAACGCGCCGATCAGCCGTGCGCCGGGCAGATCGATGCCTTCACCGAACGCGCCGCCGAGCACGGCAAAACCGACGCCTTGGCTGTCGGCGGTGAATTGATCGAGAAAGTCCTGCCGCGCGCCTTCGGTCATGCCCCGGGATTGCTGCCAGCGGGTGATGTGCGGGTGCCGCTCGGCGAGCAACTGCGCGACCTGCTGCAGGTAATCGAAACTGCTGAAGAACGCCAGGTAGTTGCCCGGACGCTCACTGAACTGGCGGGCGATCAGCTCGACAATCGGCTCCAGCGATGCCTGACGGTGCGTGAAACGGGTGGAAATCCGGCTGACGATCTGCACCTGCAATTGTTCGGCGCTGAACGGCGACTCGACATCGATCCAGACCGTGTCGGCCGGCGTGCCGAGCAAGTCGGCGTAATAGTGGCGCGGGCTGAGGGTTGCGGAAAACAGCACGCTGCTGCGCGCTGCACTCAGGCGCGGGCCGATGAACGCCGCCGGCACCACGTTGCGCAGGCACAGCTGCGATAACGGTCTCTTGCGCTCGAGGTCGCGCTTGCTGATGTCGAACAGGTAATGCGCGTCGAACAGCTCTGCCACCCGGCCGAACTGCAGCATCTCGAAATAGAAGTTCTGCAACGCGCTGTCGAGCCCTTGCGGGTGATCGTTGAGGTAGTCGCCGATACTCGCCGTGCAGGAAGAAAGCGCCTGCAGCAGTTTTTCCGGCGCCTTGTCGTAGGCCTGATACGGCGCCAACTGGTCGTTGTGCAGGGCGTTCCATTCACGGTTGACCCGCTGCAGCGACTTCTTCAAGGCCTCGGGCGCGGTTTTGCGCACGCTGCCCAGTGTCGCCTGATCGAGAGTGGCGCTGTACATCTGCCGACCGCGTTCGACCAGGTTGTGCGACTCGTCCACCAGCACGGCGACGTTCCATTGATTGAACTGGGCCAGGCCGAACAGCAGCGCGCTGAAGTCAAAGTAGTAGTTGTAGTCGGCCACCACCACGTCGGCCCAGCGGGCCATTTCCTGGCTCAGGTAGTAAGGACACACCGCGTGCTGCGCGGCGACGTCCCGCAGTGCAGCCTGATCCAGCAGGCGCAATTGGCTGGCGGCTTCGCGGGCAGCGGGCAAACGGTCGTAAAAACCCTGGGCCAACGGGCAGGATTCGCCGTGGCAAGCCTTGTCCGGGTGTTCGCAGGCCTTGTCCCGGGCGACCATTTCCAGCACCCGCAGGGGCAGGGTTGCGCTGTGATCGAACAGCACTTGCGCCGCATCCAGCGCCAGTTTGCGTCCGGGTGTCTTGGCGGTGAGGAAGTAAACCTTGTCCAGTTGCCGCGGCGCCAACGCCTTGAGCATCGGAAACAGGGTACCGAGTGTCTTGCCGATCCCGGTCGGCGCCTGAGCCATCAGACAGCGGCCGGTGCTGACAGCCTTGAACACCGATTCGGCGAGGTGACGCTGGCCGGGGCGAAAGGCGGCATGGGGAAAACCCAACTGCTGCGCCGCATGGTTGCGCGCTTCGCGGTGGGCCATTTCCTGTTCGGCCCACGCCAGAAACAAACCGCACTGTCGTTCGAAGAACTGCCGCAGCGCTTCGGCGCTGAACGCCTCGACCAGACAGGTTTCCTTTTCCGTGACGATGTCGAAATACACCAGCGCCAGATTGATCTGCTCAAGCTGCAATCGACAGCACATCAACCAGCCATAGATTTTCGCCTGGGCCCAATGCAGTGAACGATGATTGGCCGGTTGTTTACTCAAGTCGCCGCGATAGGTTTTGACTTCTTCCAGGCAGTTCTGCGTCGGGTCGTAGCCGTCCGCCCTGCCCTTGACCTTCAATGGCCCGAATGCGCCCTCCAGCGCCACTTCGCTCTGGTAGGCGTCGTTGCGCCGGGACGCCACCGTACGATGCCCGGCAATCCCCTCCAGCGCGGTCGGTGACGGGGTGAAGCGCAAGTCGAGGTCACCGGTTTTGGCGGTGAATTCGCACAACGCCCGCACCGCGATGCTGTAGCTCAAGCGCCCTGCTCCGCCCATTGCACGTAACACACGGCGACCGGCATCCGGTGCGTATGGCAGAACTCCAGCCAGCGCAATTGGTTGTCCTGCAAGCGATCGCCCGGGCCTTTGACTTCAATCATCCGGTAGGTCTTGTGCTGCGGCCAGAACTGGATCAGGTCGGGCATGCCGGCGCGATTGGCCTTGATGTCCAGCAGCAGACGGCTGAACCAGTGCTTGAGGTGTTCGGCCGGCAGACAGGCCAGCGCCTGCTCCAGCAGCTCTTCATTGAGCGCGCCCCAGAATACGAACGGCGACTGCACGCCCCATTTGGCGGCGAACCGCGCGCGGATGGTGTCGGCATAGCGGCCATCGTCGAGTTCGGCCAGACAGGCCTGAAACAGCTGCGCACGACGCAGCTGGAAGTCCTCGTTGAGCAGATCCACCGGCCCGCGCTGAAACGGGTGAAAGAACGCGCCCGGCAATGGCGCGAAGATCGCCGGCCAGCACAGTAGGCCGAACAATGAATTGATCAGGCTGTTTTCCACGTAATGCACCGGGCCCGTTTCTTCGTGCAGGTGCGCCTGAACGTGATATTCCACCGACAACGCCGGATCCAGACGCGGCAGGTGCAGATCCAGCCGTTCCACCAGACCGGGCGCTGTGCGTTTGATCGGTGGCCCGCCGAGCTTGCGCCGCAAGCGCGGCAACAGCCGTTGCAGGCCCTGCTGTTCGGTAGCGGTTTCCGGCGCCTGCTCGGCAATCACCGCCAGTTCCAGCGCCAACGCATATTCGGCGCTGCGCTCCAGCACGCGGATCATCCGCAATCGGGCGCCGGGATAGGCGCAATCACGATAGATCTTCAGGGCCAGGGCGAATTCGCCGATGCGCTCGCAGTATTGGCCGATCTGGAACAACAGCTTGCCGCGTCGGCGTTGCAGCCACGGGTTGTCGAAATGCAGTGCCAGGACCTGTTCGACGATCGGCTCCAGCGGCTCGCCGGCCTCGAAATACAACTGGCAGTCATGCAGAAACAGACAGGCATCGACGTCGGCACGACTACGCAGGCCCCGGGAGTCGGCGCTGAATTCAACTTTTTCGTAGGTGAAGATGCCAAGGTCGGCGAGCACGAACTCCGACCAGTCCTGATACAGGTTGCCGAAAAACATCAGGCGAAAACGGTCGCACAGCTGCATCAGCGTCAGGCTGAACAGCCGATCCGCCAGCGTCGGGCACCACTGCTTGAAACTGCGGGGTTCGGGGAATTGTTCGTGCAGCAGCGGCAGCCAGTCGACTTTCTTGCCTCGTGGCTGGTCGATGGCCGGGCCGAAGGCTTGCAGGATCTCGGCCTTGAGCAACACCTCGAACAGATCCGCCATCGCCAACGGCGCCTGCTCATCGAGCCAGCCATGCTCCAGCAGCGGTTGCGCCGCCTCGGCGATGTCGCCTATTTCCGGATAATTCAGCTTGCCGGCGCGAAAATGCACGCCCTTGCGCATGACCATCCGCACCAGCAACCCCTGGGATCCGCGCGGCAGTGCCTTGAAGTCGTGGATGAAGGCGTGCTCGGCTTCGTTCATGACGTCGGCGTAGCGAAGCTCAAGCCAATCAAGCACCTGGCGGAAGTTGTTGAGGTAATAGAACGGGTCGTCGAGGGGATTGGCAGTCACGGTGAATTCAGGGCCATGGCAAGCGAGTACTGGTTATGCGTACAGATACCAGCCAGCCCTCGCAGGTGCAAACGGAAAAAGATCAGTGGCACCTTCGGTGTGGTTTTTTTCAGGTGGCCATCGAACTTTTCCGGGCGCAATGGCACCAACCGCGTTAGAGGCCGACATTGGTCGAAATGAACAGGAATGCTGCTTATGAAAATCAAGACTCTCGGGATCCCCTTGGCTGTTGCGGCGCTGTTGGCACTGGCCGGCTGCTCTACCCAGACGGTGGTTACCTTGCAGAACGGCACCCAATACCTGACCGAAGACATGCCCGACACCAAAACCGAGGATGGCTTCTATGAGTTCAAGGATATTTCCGGCGCCAAGGTGCGTGTACGTGCAGACGAAGTAGCCACGGTGCGCAAGGAAGACTGACCGCGACCCCATCAAAAAAGGCTGCGTTCCTGTTGGAGCGCAGCCTTTTTTGCATTTGTCAGCGGGGTAACGCCATGCCCGGGATGGAGCCATCGCAGTTCAACGCTCGCTCGCCGCGCCGGACCATTTCTTCCTGCAAGCGCTGGCAACGTTGGCGTTCCTGCTGCGCCATGCGGTCGATGCTCAGGTTACCGGTCATTTCCGGTTCATGGTCTTCGCCGATGCGAATCGTCACGAACGGTTGTTCGGGCTGGATGTAAAAGCGGCTTTTCTCTTCAACGGGTTTGACGTCGTCACTGTCGGCCGGTTTTGGCAGTTGATCGGTGGTGACGCCATAGCGGCTCAGAATCGAGCTGTGAGGCAGATCGGCCCAGGCATTGGCCGACAGCAGCGCCAGTCCCGTCATACCGATAAACCTCTTGAAACCTTTCACGTGTGAATCTCCTGTACTCGTTGGCGGCCTTTGGATGACGAACGTTGCCGTCATGACTTTAGGCCGCATTTCCTGTTGGTGCAGGGATTGGAGTCAGGGAATGGCGGGTGAGTCACTTTCGATATAGGAAGGTTTGATGGGGAGAGAGCTTGCTCCCTCCCCACGCTTGCCGTCAGGCGATCACAATCCCGTCGGCACTCAAGCTGTTCAATGCAACCCCGACCAGCGTCACCGAATCAGCGCCGAATTTCAGCACCGTATCCTGTCCCACCGCCGTGGCATGGGCGCGGAAGTCGTCGCCCGGCAGCACCCCCTGCACGCCGAGGAACACCAGTTTGTCATTGGCGGTGTAACCCAACACGCGATCCTGACCGAACGCGCCGCTGAACAGGAAGGTATCCGCCCCGCCGCCCGACTCCATCAGGTCATTGCCGGCGCCGCCGACGAACACGTCGTTGCCCGCTCCGCCAATCAAGTGATCGTTGCCGTCAAGGCCGAACAGCCAGTCACCGCTGGCCTTGGCCTTGAGGGTGTCGGCGCCGCCGGTGCCTTTCACGCTCGACTCGTACTGAGTGACATTGTTGCCGACCTTCAAACCGGTCGCGGTGACGCTGTGGGTCACGTCATCCTTGAACAGGCCCCAGAGAAAACCCGGCTCCTTGGTGACGATGCTGCCGATATCGCGGGTGATGCTGATGCCGCCGTTGGCATCGCGGATGTACAGGTTGCCGACGCCGTCGTTGGCGAAGTCGTAGGTATTGACCGACTTCTGCAACTCCAGAGTGTTGTTGCCCGAGCCGCCGAGCAGAATGTTGTAGCCCCCGCCATCGCGGAACGTGTCGTTGCCGGCGCGGCCTTCCAGATAATCGTTGCCGCTGCCGCCCTGGATCAGGTCGTTGCCGTCGCTGCCGATGATGAACGTGCTGCCCTTGTGGGTTTCGGCGTTGCGGTTCAGGTCCTGTACCCAAGTGCTGGCCCGCGCCGGGTCCGACAGGTTGGCGACGATGATCGTCGAGTCCTTGCTGGTCAGGTCGTAGAACTTCGACTCGATCACCCGGTTCATGCCATCCCCATAAGCGGTCGGCAGGTGCGAGATCCAGGTCGGAATGTTGATGATCGAGAACGGCAGCACGTTCCACGCCGCCGAGGCGTAGTGGTCGTTGAAGCTGACGATGTTATCGGTCGCCGACTCCTTGGGCGCGTCGTGCACGCCGAGGGATGCACCGGTGAAGGTCGAGCCGTCGAGGGCGCGGAACACCGGGTCGTTTTCGTAGCCGACGTTGAGCACCTTGTCGGTGCTGCTTTGGGTCGGCGAGGCGTAGGCGATGTAGTTGGAATCCTGGAAGAACCCGCCCCATTTGCTGGTGCTCAAATCCGCCATGCTGTTGACCGCCAGCCCGCCCAGGCTGTGACCGCTGACCAGCACGTCCTTGCCGGTCAGGCCATGGGCCTTGGCGAACGCCACCACATCGTTCATCAGGTTGCCGAAAGCTTCGCCGACGTAGTTTCTGGCGTAATCCTTGGGCCCGAATGCGGCGAGCAAGTCGTTGATCACGTCACCGATCGAGTCACCGATCAGGATTTCCCGTGGGCCGCTGGTGCCGCGAAAGGCGATGCCGATCTCGGTGAGATGGCCCTGAGCGTCGTATTTGCCGAGGATTTCCACTTGGGCGCTGGTGTAGCCGGCCTTTTCGCCGAAGAAGGTGCCGCGGGCATCGGTCTTGCCCTCGTAACCCAGTTGCGAGGCGGTGATCGGGGTCCAACCGGCTTTTTTCACCGCATCAAGCGCGGCTTTTTCCGAGTCGGGGTTCCACGGAATGCCAGGGATCACCCCCTGGGAATCCGTACCGCCGATCAGCGCGGTCACCAGCGTGGCCGGCAAACCGAGGCCGAAGCCGTTGTGCTGATAACCGACGGCAAAGCCGTTATCGAGGTTGTGGTAGGAATACAGCGTGATGGCCATGGCGTCGCTGAACAGCGCCTTGGAGTCCGCCGTACCGAAATTCTTGTAGTCATACACACCCATTGCTGTTGCCTCTCTTTTTGTTGGAATTGTTCAGAGATAGCTCACAACCAGAACGCCCCTCCCGAGGCGCCCCGGAGCATTTACTACACAGTCACAATGTGGGAGCGACGGTGCGACGATTCGACTTGCTCGCGATCGCAGTCTGTCAGTTACCGGTTGGGTGACTGACACGCCCTCTTCGCTCCCACAAGGTTTGTCAGGCGAAGACGAAACTCGAATCCGACAGATTAGCCACACCGACCCCGACCAGCGTCACGGCAAAATCGCCAATCTTCAGCACGGTATCGCTTCCGGACTGCGACGCGTGTTGCTTGTAGTCGTAGCCCTGCCCTGCGCCTTCGACGCCCATGAACACCAGTTTGTCGCTGCCCTGGTAGCCATTGATCGCGTCGAAGCCAAACGCGCCGCTGAACAGGAAGGTATTGTTGCCACCCACCGCGCTCATCACGTCATTGCCGGCGCCGCCGACGAAGGTCACGTGGGCCTTGTCGCTTTGCAGGTGATCGTTGCCGCCCAAGCCGAACAGCCAGTCGCCGTCAGCGGTGGCTTTGAGGGTGTCGCCCATCGCGCCGCCGCTGAGCGAGTGGTTGTACTGAGTCAGTTCGGCACCGTTGGCCAGGCCTTTGGCAGTGACGGTCCAGGTGATGTCCTTGCTGCCCCACCACGCCCCCGACTCCTTGCTCACCAGCGCGCCGATGTCGCGGGTCATGCTGATGCCGCCGTAGGCGTCACGCACGTACAGCGTGCCGTCGCCGTCGTTGGCGAAGCTGAAGTTCTGCAACGGCTTTTGCAGTTCGAAGGTGTTGTGACCCTGACCACCGAGAAGGATGTTGAAACCGCCATCGTCACGGAAACGGTCATCGCCACCCCGGCCTTCCAGAAAGTCGTTGCCCGCCCCGCCCTTTAGCCAGTCGCCGCTGTCGGTGCCGATGATGAAGGTACTGCCGGTGTGCGGCTCGCCGCTGCGGCCCAGATCCTCGACCCAGGTCTTGCCCCGCGACGCTTCCTCAAGGTTGGAGACGATGATCGTCGAATCCTTGTGCGTCAGGCCGTAGAACTTCGACGCGATCACCCGATTCAGGCCGTCGGCATACCCCAGCGAGCTGTGGGCCGACCAGTTCAGCGGATTGGCGATGCTGAACGGCACCAGGTTCTGCGCGGTGGACGCGTAGTTGTCATTGAAGTTGACGATGTTGTCGGTGGTCGAATCGTGCGGTTTGTCGTGCTTGCCCATCGACGCGGTACTGAACGTGGTGCCGTCGAGCACGCGGAACACCGGATCATTCTCATAACCGATGTTCAGCACATTGGTGCCGGTGCTGCTCTGGGTCGGCGAGGCGAACGAAATGAAGTTGGCGTCCTTGAAGAACCCGCCCCAGTGACTGGCGCTCAACTCCGCCACGCTGTTGACCCCGAGACCGCCGAGGCTGTGGCCGCTGATCAACACGTCCCTGGCCGCGATGCCATGGGCGACGGCGAAAGCAGCCACCGATTTGAGCAGATTGTCGAAGGCGTTTTTCGCGTACTGGGTGGCGTAATCCGTCGGGCCGATGGCGGCCAGCAGATTGTTTTTCATGTCGCCAAAAGTGTCGCTGTAACCCAGCCCGCCGGTGCCCCGGAAGGCCACACCGATGCCGATCAGCTTGCCCGCGGCGTCGTACTTGCCGAGCACTTCGGCTTCGGCACTGGTGAAGCCGTCCTTCTCGCCGAAGAACGTGCCCTGCGCCCCGACCTTGCCCTGATAGCCCAGCGCCGTGGCGCCGATCGGCTTCCAGCCGGTGCCGGGCAAAGCCTGCCCGGTCGGCGTGTAGGCATACAGCGTCAGGGCGATGGCATCGCTGTACAGCGCTTTGCCGTCGGCATTTTTGTAATTGAACAGTCCCATGTTGTGCTCTCTCTTCCTTTCAAAAACGGCAGTTCTCTGAAGAACTGCCGTTACACCCTAGAACTGCCAGTCCAGCGTCAGGCCCACACCGTGATCCTTTTCGTTGGAGCCGATCAGCCCGTTGTAGTCCAGGTTGACCCGGACATCGCGATTGAGCGCCAGCCCGGCGCGCACCCCGACCACCGCTGCATCCCGATCCATCGACACACTTTGCACGGTGAACGCACTGTTGCCATTGACGAAAGCCAAGTGACTGTCGGAATCCACGCTGCTCAAGTTGTGCTGCCAGCCCAGGCTTGCGCCCAGTTCCAGCTGGTGTTTCTCCGACAGGGCAAAGGTACGTTTGGCCCGCACACCGAGGGTCGACAACACCACGTCGCGGTTGTCTTCACCGCCTTTCAGTGCGGCGGCATCACCCTTCTCGGTGAAGCTGTCGCTGTTGAGGTGCACGTAGGCCAGATTGGCGAACGGCTCCAGGTTCATCGGTTGCAGGCCCAGGTCGTAGGCCGCTTCGGTGAACACTTGCGCGGTGGTCGCATCGCGCTTGGTTTTCTGTTTGCCGCTGACGCCGCCGAACTGCAGGTCACGTTTGACGTCAATGCGATGCCAGCTGTAGGCCGCACCGGCGGTCAGACGCAGCGCATCGATCTGATGTCCCAGGTATGCACCCAAGTAATAGCTATCGACCGACGCGGACGAATGCGTCCCCTCGCCCATGCTCAACGAGCTGTCGCTATAACCGGTAACGAAACCCAGACGGGTATCTTCAGCGATCAAGCCGTCGACGCCGGCCAGCAGGCCGCCGATGGAGCTGGTGGAATCGGCGTATTTCGATCCGCCATCGCTCTTGCCCCATGAACCCAGCACTTTGACCCAGGCATTGCTGCGGTCATCGGTCGGTGCATTGGCATCAAACACATCCCGCTCACGCAAACGTTCGCCCACGGCATCGCGCAGGTAGCGGCTGTCGTTGATCAGCAGCGTGCCGATGGCCGGATGAATCTCGCCGGACAGTTGCTGGAAGGCATCCTGCGCAGCGGCCGCCGACGGCGACAGCAACAGGGTTTCAAACAACGCATTGCCTGCGCCGAGGCGCTCGGCGGCAGCACCGACCGCGCGCTGGTTCGGGGTCAGGCCAACGCTGGCGAACGAGGCGCCGTTACGTCCGACGTCCAGTTGCACACCGCTCGCCGAGTAAGCCAGGGTGCCGCCAAGGAACGCGTAGTCGGGCAACACTTGTCCGAACTGCCCTTCAATCCCGCCCGCTGCCTGCAAGATGTTGAACCGGGTGCCGAGCAGGCTTTTCACTTCGCCCGTGGTCAACAGCGTCGGGCTGTTTTCCAGCGACATGGTCACGGTTGCGCCTTCGATCACAGCTTTGCCGCCGGCGACGATGCGGTCGCTGCTGGTCGGCGACACTTCCACCGCATAGGTCGAACCCGGCGCGAAGGTCACATCACCGGCCACGTTCAGGGTGCCGATGGAATTGCCCGGCGCCACGGTGCCGCCGCGGTTGGCGGTCAGCGCGGCGATCCGGCCGTTACCGCCGAGAATACCGCCGTCATTGACCGTCACCGCCGATTGCAGCGAGCCATTGATTGCCAGTCGACCCTGATTGACCAGAGTCGGGCCGCTGTAGGTGTTGTTGCCGGTCAGCACCAGAGTGCCGATGCCTTGCTTGGTCAGACCGCCATGGCCGGAGATGTCGTTGCGCCAGGTGTCGAGCCCGCAGGTGATGTCGTTGCACACGCGCTCGGTGGGCTTGCCCGCATCGATGATCGCGCCGATGCCCGGCAGATCGGCCACGAACTGGCCGGAACCGTAAGCGCCCTGGATGCGGAACTCTTCGGGAATGTCCTGCTCGGTGACGAACATCGCCGGGCCGTCGATGCCCTTGCGCAAGTTGATCATGCCCCAGCCATACAGGGCGTCGATGCCCGGTGCGCCGAGGTCGGTCGCAGTGGTGCGCAATACGCTGGCGACCTGATCGCCGGACATGTACGGGAAGCGCTCCATCAGCACGGCGATGGAGCCGGCTACGTGCGGCGCGGCCATCGAGGTGCCGTTGTAGTTCTTGTAGCCGGTGGTCAGGTTATCGGCGTTGGTGCCTTCGATGATCGAGCTGAAGATTTTCGTACCCGGTGCCGAGACGCAGAAACTCGCGGTGTAGCCGCAGCGCGAAGAGAACGTACTCATGATGTACGGATTGGCACTGGCCAGATCCGGGTTCTTTTGCAGGGCGGCGACGGTGATCCAGTTCGGCGCGATATCCGGCACGAAGTAGCCGAGGCCGGCAATGGCGTCCGGGTTGTTCAGGTTGTAGTCGTTGCCCGCTGCGAAAATCGTCACGATTCCGCTGCGTGCGGCAGCGATTGCGCCGTCGTAGGCGCCGCCGGGTCTGGTGCCCAGCAGTGTGCGGATTTCGTTGAACTGCACTTGCGCGTCGTTGACGGTGAAATGCGGATACGCCGGATCACGGCCGCCGAGGTCGAAGCGGTCGGTGATGCCGATGCCCCAGCTGTTGTTGATGATCCGTGCGCCGCTGGCGATCAGCGCATCCCAGCCGGCCTTGTACACCGCGCCGTCATTGCCGCGCACGATGCCGTCTTCCGGGCCCGGGTCGCCGTTGTCGGCGCTGATGATCTGCGCGCCGAACGCCACGCCATGCATCGGCCCGCCGTCACGGCTGCCGGCGGCAATACCGCCGACGTGGGTGCCGTGGGCGCCAAGCTTGCCGTCGGAACCGACCGAGGGCGAACCGTCATAGCGGAACGCGTCCCCGGCTTTGACCGGGATGTACGGGTCGGTGTATTCGCGGATCCCCGAGGTGACCAGGGTGATGACCTTGTTGCTGCCGGAAAACTCCGGGTGCGCGGCGTAGACCGGCTGGTCGAAAATTCCCAGTTTCACGCCTTTGCCGGTGTAGCCGGCGGCGTAGGCGAAATCCGCACCGATGGCGCCCAGGCCCCAGTCGGCCTGGAATTCGGCGCTGCGCCAACTGCCCGGATCCCCTGCCCGGCCGTTTTCCACGTAGGGCGCGGCGTGTGCGCTGCCCCAGGTGGCCAGCGCGCAGAGCAAAGCGAAATTGAGAGTTTTCAGGCGAAAGCATCCACCCGATTGCGCGGGTGTGTTGTTGTTTTTCATCCAGCGACCTTCCTTAGTGATGTTGCGAAAAATCCGTCTATTGAAGTGATCGTTGATCGTTCTCACGCTCCCGCGTGGGAATGCAGCCCGTGACGCTCCGCGTCACTGGACGCAGAGCGTCCCTAGAGGCATTCCCACGCAGAGCGTGGGAACGATCAATCAGTCACGATCAGTTGCGATCAGTCAGAACTGCCAGTTCAGGCTCAGGCCCACACCGTGCTGCTTCTCGCGGCTGGCCAGTTGTCCGGTGTAATCAAGGTTGATCCGCACGTCGCGGGTCAGCGCCAGGCTGGCCTGCACGCCGACCTGCGCAGCGTCGCGCACCAGTGGCGAGCTTTCGACCGTGTACGGCGTACTGCCGCTGGCGAAGCGCAGATGCTGTTCGGAGTCGATGTCGGTCAGGCTGTGCTGCCAGCCCAGATGGCCGCTCACTTCCAGTTTCTGCGCAGACGTCAGGTCAAAGGTCTTGATCACCCGCACGCCGAGTGTGCTCAACACTGCGTCGCGCTGATCGTCGCCGCTGTGCAGCGCGGCAGCGTCGCCCTTCTCGGTGAAGCCGTCGGTGTCGAGGTGTATGTAGGCCAGGTTGGCGAACGGCTCCAGGGCCAGCGGTTGCAGGTTCAGCCGATAAGCTGCCTCGCCGAACACTTGAGTAGTGGCGGCATCGACCTTGGCTTTCTGCCTGGCGCTGAAGTCGCCGTACTGCAAATCACGTTTCACATCGGCGCGATGCCAGCTGTAAGCGGCGCCGGTGCTCAGACGCCAGGCACCGATGTCGTGTCCGGCGTAGGCGCCGAGGTGGTAGCTGTCGATCTTGGCCGAGGAATGCGTGCCCGAGCCCATGCTCAGCGAACTGTCGCTGTAACCGGTGACCAGACCGATGCGTGTTTGCTCGTCCAGCGCGCCGTCGACACCGGCCAGCAAGCCACCAATGGAGGTGCTGTAACTGGCGGTGTCCTGGCGCGAATCGGTGCTGCCCCACGCGCCCAACGCCTTGATCCAGCCGTTGTTTTGCGTGGCTTGGGCATCGTGCAGGCGTTCGCCGATGGCGTCGCGCAGTTGCCGACTGTCGTTGATCAGCACCGAGCCAAGGGCCGGGTAGATTTCACCGCTCAACTGTTGAAAGGCTTGTTGGGCGTCACTGGCGGTGGCCGACAAAAGAAGGCTTTCGTACACGGAATTGCCCGCCCCCATGCCTTCCACGGCGGCGCCCACGGCGCGCTGATTCGGGGTCTGGCCGACACTGGCAAAGGATGTCCCGTTGCGCTCGATATTCAAGCCAATACCGTTGTCGCTGTAGGCCAGGCGGCCACCGATAAACAGGTAATCCGGCAGCACCGCACCGAACCGACCCTGAATGCCGCCGGCTGCTTGCAGAATGTCGTACTGCTGGCCGAGCAGGCTTCTGGCCTCGGTGGTGCTGAGCAAGGTCGGGCTGTTTTCCAGCGATAGGCTCACGGTGGCGCCGTTGATGGACGCGGTGCCGCCGGCGACGATGCGGTCGCTGCCGGTGGGAGACAACTCCACGGCGTAGGTCGAACCCGGCGCAAAGCTCACGTCACCGGCCACGTTCAACGTGCCGATGGAATTGCCCGGCGCCACGCGGCCGCCACTGTTGGCGGTCAACGCGCCGATTCGCCCGGAACCACCGAGGGCGCCGCCGTCATTGACGGTCACGGCCGAGGTCAGCGAACCGTTCACCGTCAGCAGGCCGCCATTGACCGTGGTCGGCCCGCGATAGCTGTTGTTACCGGTCAGAATCAGTCGCCCGTCGCCGGACTTGATCAAACTGCCTTGATAAACCCGAGTGGAAGCCGCTGCATCACGGGCCATGCCCACGGCGTAATCGGTCTGATCCTGCTGAGTGGCCCCTGCCGGCAGGCCGTTCTGCCAGCCTTTGCTTTGCAGTGTCTGCTGCCAGGCACTGTGCTCGGCGAGGTCTTCGCTCTGGCGCTGGATCAGTGCTTTGTCGCTGATGTCGTTGCTCCAGACATCGCTCTGCCCGGCCGCCAGATTAGCGTCGAACGCCCCAAGCAACTGCCCTGGCCCGCGCATCGCCCGGTACAGGTTGGCCACGCCCCAGCCGACTCGCTCGGTGGGCGCGTCGGTCACCGAACCGTCGAGTTGGGTGGCGGTAGTCAGCAGCACTTCGAGCGCCTGCTGATTGTTCATGTACGGATAACGTTCCATCACCAGCGCCAGCGCCCCGGTGGCATGCGGCGCGGCCATCGACGTGCCGGACTTGATCGCATAACCGCCGTCGGGAATGGTGCTGTCGATTTTCGCCCCCGGCGTGGTGATGCACCAATACTTGGCGATCCCGCACTGGTTGTACTTCTGCTGATTGCTTTGATCGAGCCCCGAGACTGCCAGCCAGTGGCCTTCCAGATCCGGCTGAAAGTACGGCAGCGCCGAACGGACGCTGGCGTTCGGATAGCCACTGTTGCCGGCGCTGAACACGTTGATCACGCCGCGACGGGAAACGTCCGCCGCCGCATCGAGCCAGGTGCCTTTGTTCCAGTGCTGGGCGTACGCGGCGTGCAGGTCCGCGAGGGTTCGGTAGCTGACATCCGGCGGCTGGCTGCCCCAACTGTTGTTGATCGCCCGCACGCCGGCATCGGCCAGGGCGTCGTACACCGCTTTGAAGTAGCGCGGATCAGGATTGGGGCCGAACAGAAAACTGTCGTTCTTGTTGGTGTTGCCGACGTAGATTTGCGCGTTGTACGCCACGCCATGCATGCCGGTGCCATCGCGGGACGCGCCCATGGTGCCGACCACGTGGGTGCCGTGGGAGTCGTTGTTCGGGTTGAGGGTGCCGTTGACGTTGAACAGCGAGCCGTCAAGGTAGCTGCCGCTGGCCAGCACCGGGTGATAACGGTCGCTGGCGAATTCGGGATGGGCGGCGTCGAAACCGGAGTCCAGCGCGCCGATCTTCACGCCCTTGCCGGTAATGCCGACGGCGTAGGCCTGATCGGCCTGCATCCGGCCCAGGCCCCAGTCACGCAGAAATTCGGCGCTGCGCCAACTGGCGGGATCGCCGGGCTTGCCGGCGTCGAGGTATTGAGCCTGGGCCGGGTTTGCAGAAATCACAAGCAGCAGGGTGCCGACCGAAATCGGCTTGATGCGTACGTCCATGTTCACCACTCTTTTTGTTGTTTTGGGTTGAAGCTTTTGCGTAAACGCTACAGCGTCATTGTGTTCGTGGGCCCTGTCCGAAGGCCTCATCCACCCGCGCCAGATCCTGTTCGCTCAAGGTGCCCGCGTAGTAATGCAATTTGGTCCAGGCCATGAGGTAGTCATAGCGTGCCTGGGCCAGGTCGCGGCGGGTGGTAAACAGTTGTTGCTCGGCGTTCAGCGCGTCGAGGTTGGTCCGCTCGCCGCCGAGAATGCTTTGCCTGGTCGACACCACCAGCGCTTCGGCCGAGGTCAGGGCCTTTTGATAGGCGCGCAATTTGCTGACTCCGGAAAGGCAGGCACTGAACTGGCGGCGCAATTCGATCAGCGTCTCGCGGGTCTTGCCGTCCAGTTCGTACTCGGCCTGCTCCATGGTGCGGCTGGCCTGACGGGTCGAGGCTGATACCCCGCCGCCGGCATACAACGGCACGCTGACTTCGAAACCGATGGTGTTGGTTTCGTAACGCTGGTTATAGGTGTTGCCGCTTTCCGACTCGTTCTGGCGCATCGTGGCGTAGGCACTGACTTTCGGCAGATGCCCGGCGCGATTGCGCTCGACTTCGTAACGCGCCACTTCCACGGCCTGACGCTGGGACGCAAGGTTCGGGTTGTTGCTGATCGCCAGTTCGTGCCAGGTGTCGTAGTTGGCCGGCATCAGGGCGAAGGTCTGGAAGTTCTGATCCAGCGGCGCCAGATCACTGATGTCCACCGCCGGCACCCCGACGAGTGCGCCCAGTTCCCGCAACGCAGCGTCCTGCTCGTTGCGCGCCTCGATTTCCTCGGCGGTCGCCAGTTCGTAACGCGACTCGGCTTCGAGGATGTCGGTGCGGGTGCCCTCGCCCTGCTTGAACATGTGCTCGTTTTGCTGGAACTGCTGCTCGTACGCCTTCTTCTTGGCCTGCGCGATGTCGATCTGATCCTGGGCAAACAAGGCCTTGGTGTAGTTATCCAGTACGCGAACCAGCAGTTCCTGGCTCTTGCCGCGAAAGTTCTCATCGGCAAACAGCGACTGGGCCACGCCCTTGCGATACGCCGCGTAGGCTTCGTAGTCGAGCAACGGCTGCTGCAGGGTCAGGCTCGAGCCGTAACTGCTGTAGTTGCGGTCATCGGTGCGGTTGCGCGCGCGTTCGTCAAGGGACGTGGCCTTGGACGAGTTGCGACCCTTGTTGTAGTTGTAACCCAGTTTCGGCAACAGGCCGGCGCGGCCGATGGCACGGTTTTCGAGGCCTGCGTCGCGTTCCTTGATCGCCCCGAGGAACACCGGGTCATTGCGCAACGCCTGTTCGTAGATTTCGAACGGCCCCATGGCCGCCACTGCGCTGTTGCCCGCGAGCAGCGCGAACGCTGCCGCCAGCATGGAAAGCTTATTCATACAGCCGAACATCCTTATTCTTCGGTCAACGCGGAACCGGCGCGGTCGAGCAGCGGCTTGAACAGGTAGTTGAGGAGTGAACGTTCGCCAGTGCGCACGAACATTTCCGCCGGCATGCCGGGTTTGATCACCAGACCGTTGAGTTTCTCCATGGCCTGATCGCTGACGCTGCTGCGCAACACGTAGTACGGCACACCGGTTTTCTCGTCGACCATCTGGTCGGCGGAAATCAGGCTGACTTCGCCGGGCACTCGTGGCGTCTTGCTCTGGTTGAACGCGGTGAACAGGATGTCGACCGGCAGGTGGGTGCCGACCTTGTCGATCAGGTTGATCGGCAGGTGCCCCTCGACTTCCAGGCGTGTACCTTGCGGGACGATTTCCAGCAGGGTCTCGCCCTGACGCACCACGGCGCCTTCGGTGTGCACGCCGAGGTTGACCGCCACGCCGTCGGCGGTGGCGAGGATTTCGCTGTGTTGCAGGTCGAAACCGGCGGAGGTCAGTTGCTCGGACAGCGTGACGCTTTTCAGTTGCGCGTCGGCCAGTTGGGTGCGGACTTCCTTCTGGTATTCCTCGCCGTGCTGTTGCAGTTTCAATCGTGATTCAAGGATGCCCTGCTCCACCCGGCCACTTTCGCCAGTGTTCTCGGCCAGTTGCTGCTGCACCTGCGACAGTTGGCGCTGGTATTCCATCAAGCGGTTACGCGGGATGTAGCCGTTGTCGGCCAGCGGTTGCAGGTTGCTCAACTGTTGTTGCAGCGAGTCGGCCTGGGCGTTGAGATCAGTACGGGCGCGGCGCATGCCCGCCAGTTGTGCAGTGGCGCCTTCAATACTGGCGCGTAGAGCGGCCTGCTCACGGGCGAACGCTTCGCGACGGCTGCTGAACAGTTGCCGTTGACCTTCGAGCACCAGTGCCAGGCGCGGATCGGCGTTGTCGCTCAGTTCTGCCGGAAAGGTCACTTGCTTGAGGTTGTCACGCTCGGCCTGCCAGCGCGCCAGGCTGGCCCAGGCCATGCGGTATTGCGCCTGCAACGACTGCACGTCGGCGGCGACCTGGGTCTGGTCGAGGCGAAACAGCGGCTGGCCCTGCTTCACGATCTCGCCTTCGCGTACCAGAATCCGGCTGACCACGCCGCTGCTCATCGACTGCACTGCTTTGCGCTTGCCCGACACCACCACGGTGCCTTGCACCGGAATGCCTTGATCCAGTGGCGCCAACGCCGCCCAGGTAAAGAAACTGCCGGCGCCGACCAGTGCCAGAATCCAGCCCATGCGGGCGAAGAACTTCGCATCGCGCTCCGGCCGCTCGGTGATGTACGCGTGCTCCATCGTCGCTTCGTTTTGCGTGTTCATGTTCGCGCTGCTCATACACCCGAATTCCTTGTCGTCGGCTGATACTGTCGGCTCATGCTGAGCCCGGCCGGTGCCTGTGCAGGTTTTTCGCTTTGTTGTGGCGAGTTGCCGGGCGGATTGCCGGACAACGCTTTGAGCACATCGTGGCTCGGGCCGAAGGCTTGCAGGCGACCGTCGTTGAGCACCAACAGCTTGTCGGCCTGGGCCAGTACCGAAGAACGGTGAGTCACCAGCACCACGGTGGTGCCTTGGGCCTTGAGTTGCACGATCGCGCTGGACAATGCGGCTTCGCCGACGGTGTCGAGGTTGGAGTTCGGCTCGTCCAGCACCACCAGGCTCGGGTTGCCGTATAGCGCACGGGCCAGTGCCACGCGCTGTTTCTGGCCGCCGGACAAACCGCTGCCGTCCTCGCCCAGTTGCGTGTCGTAGCCTTGCGGCATGCGCAGGATCAGTTCGTGTACGCCGGCCTGTTGCGCGGCCGCCACGACCTTTTGCGGATCAGCTTCACTGAAGCGGGCGATGTTCTCGGCGATGCTGCCGCTGAACAATTCGATGTCTTGCGGCAGATAGCCGATATATGGGCCGAGCTGATCGCGGTTCCAGCGATGGATATCGGCGCCGTCCAGGCGCACTGTGCCGCCGAGGGCCGGCCATACGCCGACCAGCACCCGTGCCAGGGTCGATTTGCCTGAGCCGGAGGCACCGAGCACGCCCAGCACTTCACCGGCCACCAGGTTGAAATTGACCATGTGCAGGGTCGCGGCACGCTGTCCCGGAGGACCGGCGCTGACTTGTTCGAAGGTGATCTGGCCTTTCGGTGCCGGCAGCGCCATGGCGTCATCGCTCGGCGGGAAGGCTTGCAGCAGCGCATCGAGGCGGCGGTAAGCCAGCTTCGCCCCGCTCCACTGTTTCCATACGGCGATCAACTGGTCGATCGGGCTCAGTACCCGGCCCATCAGGATGGAGCCGGCGATCATCATGCCGGCGGTCATGTCGCCCTTGATCACCAGCAATGCGCCGAGGCCCAGCACCAGCGATTGCAGGCACAGACGCAAGGTCTTGCTCAACGAGCTGATGACTGCGCCAGTGTCGCTGGCCTGGTTTTGCAGGCCAAGGAAGCGCGAATGCACCTGGAACCAACGCTTGCGCAAGGCGCCGAGCATGCCCATGGCTTGAATGGTTTCAGCGTTGTGCAGATGGCTGGTGGCCAACTGGCTGGATTTCTGCGAGTAACCGGCAGCTTCGCCCAGCGGCTTTTTGGTCATGTATTCGTTCAGGCACGCCAGCGCGATCAGCAGCAGCGCCCCCGCCGTGGCCAGCACGCCGAGCCAGACGTTGAACAGGTAAATCACGAACAGATAGACCGGAAACCACGGCGCATCGAAGAACGCGAACAGCGCGGGCCCGGTGACGAATTGGCGAATGTGGGTGAGGTCGCCCAGCGACTGCCCGGCGTTGCCCTCGCCCTTGAACAGGTTGCGCTCGAACGCCGCCTGATAGACCCGTAGATTGAAACGGCGCTCCAACTGGCTGCCGATGCGGATCACGATAAAGCTGCGCACCACTTCCAGCAGCCCGATGAAGGCAAAGAAACCCACGACCATCAGCGACAGCATCGCCAGAGTAGTCTCGTTTTGCGAAGACAACACCCGGTCATAGACCTGCAGCATATATATGGAGGGCATCAGCATCAGCACGTTAATCAGTGCGGTAAAGCATCCGACGCTGATCAGAATGCTTTTATAGTCACCCAATGCCTTGAATAAGGGAGCGGTGGCTGGGGCCTTCGCCATCTTCATTGATCATTCCTGAAATGATTGAGCTCGCTCAATAATGGCGAGCGCTCAATTGTTATATCGCTTACCTGCGAGAAATGACTTGCAAGTACCCGCTTACACTTTCAAAACAACTTTTCGAATACTTATAACTTTCGGGTACTTCTTTATATTCGCTTCGTTCATTAACGGCAGCGTTATTGCTCGATACGCTTGAGCGTCACGATCAGACCTGACTTCAAAGTGCTGGAATAAAGTCCGTCATGTTGTCGGCCGAAGAACTTGATTCTTGAGCCTTCCTTGCCGGTGATGGACAGACCGTCCGGATCGGGAAACCAGCCGATGGCGTTTTCTTGCAGCCATGCGCTCAGGCAATCAGCCCCATGGCCCAGCGTCTGGTTCGGCTCAAGATCGATTACGCAGGTATTGGAGGGTTTGTCTTGCAGCGCCTGCGCTTCTGGAGCGTCATGGGCGGCGGTCAGCGTGGCTTGCCAGTGTCCGGCAAATACCGATGGATCTTCGAGTCTGAGGCTGCTTGCCATGGTTGTTTCTCCAGAAATCATCATCAGCATCGGCATGAAACAGGTGACTGCCATGCGGGAAAAGAGGTTTTGAATCATAGGAAATTTCACTCCGGCATGTAGCCTTGCGCACGTAGCGAGACGAAGCAAGCGAAGAAAGCGGCGCATCAAGCGCCGCTTTCCCTTGTCACATTACGCCACGATGTCGCTGATAGCTGCCTGGCCAACGGTGCTGACCTGGAAATCAGCCACGCCGTGACCGGAGAAGTCCACCGACAACAGGCTGTTGCCACCCGAAGACGTCAGCACTGCATCACCCGCCGCACCGGTGAAGGCGCTGACGAAGTGCAGGCCGGCGCCTTTGGTGATACCGGTCAGGTCGATTTTGTCCAGGCCGCTGACGAAATCGAGGATCTGATCGATCGCACCCGGCTTGGAGTCAGAGCTGGCCGCGAACACAAAAGTGTCCGAACCCGCGCCGCCCCACAGCTTGTCGGCACCACCGGCTCCGTAGAGGATGTCGTTGCCGGCACCGCCCTTGAGCTCGTTGGCCACACTGTTGCCGATCAGCAGATCGTTGCCGGAGCCGCCGATCGCGTTCTCGATGGTGACGCCTTTGGCGATGGACACGTTGCCCACCAGGCCGCCAACGTCGGAGAACGAGGCTTCATTAAGGTTGATCTTCTGGTTCTGGGTGAAACCCGAGAAGTCGAAGGTGTCCTTGCCGCCTGCATCCCACACCGAGAACACCAGCTTGTCGGCCGACGACGAAGCGCTGAGGAAATCGCGACCGGCGTTGGAGTTGAAGCCGTAGGTGGTGTCACCGGTACGGGTGGTCATGTTGGCGCCGTAGAGTTTCTGGATCGCGGCAATGTCATCCATCAGCGGGCCGGAGGAATAGGCTTCCACGCCGCCCTTGCTGAAGTTCTGGCTGGTATTGCTTTCGCTCCAGTAACTCATGACGCTGTAGCCGCGGGTGTCTTGGCCGTAGGTCGCGTCGTTGTAGGTCGGGTTGCCGTTGCCGGCGTTGTAGTCGCCCGGGTGCGCCAGGCCAAGGGTATGGCCGATTTCGTGAGTCAGGGTCTGACGACCGTAGTTGTTCAGATCCGGGTTTTTGTTTTGCGTATAGCCACTGTTGATCAGGTACCACGACGTGCCGTCGTAACCGGCGCCGGTGCCTGGCAGATAAGCGAACGCCGCAGCGCCATCCTGGCCGCTGCTGTAGTTACCGAAGGTCATGTGGCCGTCACCGCCCGAGGCTTTCTCGGTGAAGGTCACGTTGGCCACATCGGCCCAGGATTGCATGGCGAGCACGGCCTGGGCTTTTTGTTGAGCGCTGAACTGGCTGAACCCACTGATCCCGTGCTTGTTCATCGTGCTGGACGATGCCGAAGTCAGGAACGTGTAGGTGAGTTCGATTTTGCCGCTGCCGTCCTTGTCCTGGTAGGCAGCGCCGTCACGCAGCAACTGGGTTGCGGCCTGGTCGACGGAAAAGGAGGGTTTGCCATTGACCGTGAGGTTGCCGCCACGATCGTACTGATGGCTGAAGCTATTGATCTGGTTATACGCCGTGCTGGTCGCTGCCAGAGGTTGCGGCGCCGCGCCCAGCTGGAAAGCCTGTTCGGCGGTATCAATAGCGTTAGCTTTTACTTTCGACATAAACACACTTCCTTGTATAGCAATGGAACAGTTTTTGTCCGATAGCGACAACCTCTGGCGAGATTGTCCTATCACTCGCCCAATGAAGGCGTAAGAAACCTGACACAATTTGAAATCTAACGTCTAGCGTTTTTTTGAGATCAAATTGAACTGTTCCGGGAAACTCCCGTAAACAAAGCGCGTGCGCCAGAAAGAAGTTTGCAAGTGCAGTGAGCCTGCCTAATTGTCTGACGATTTATTATTTAAATATTAAATATCGGTAAGTTGTTTTTTGTTAGCAGCGTCTCACTTTGCTGCACTTTATCAGTGCAACGCCAGTGTATTGATATCAAGTTGTCCCAACAGCACCTGTTCAGGCGAGGGCGGTACCGCCCTCGCCTGTTTTCTTCAGCTGCCGGTGCGAATCTTGTTCCACACCCGCGTGCGGATCCGGTCGATGTTCAGTGGCATCGCCTCCAGTGCGAACAGTTTGCCCATCATTTCCGGGCTCGGATAAATCTTGGTGTCATTTTTGATCGCCGGATCGATCAGGCTGTCAGCCTGTTCGTTGCCATTAGCGTAATGCACGTAGTTGCTGATGCCGGCCATCACGTCGGGCTGCAGCAGGTAGTTCATGAACGCGTAGCCGGCCTTCTCGTCCGGCGCATCGGCGGGCATGGCGACCATGTCGAACCAGATCGCGGCGCCTTCCTTAGGAATCTCGTAGCCGATTTCGATGCCGTTCTTCGCCTCTTTGGCACGATTTTCCGCTTGCAGGATGTCGCCGGAGAAACCGACGGCCACGCAAATGTCGCCATTGGCCAGGTCGCTGGTGTACTTCGAAGAATGGAAATAGCTGACGTACGGCCGCACTTTCATCAGCAGCGCTTCAGCTTTCTTGTAGTCCTCGGGGTTCTTGCTGTGATGCGGCAAACCCAGGTAGTTGAGCGCTGCCGGCAGCAGTTCCGGGCCGTTGTCGAGGATCGCGACACCACACTTCTGCAGCTTTTCCATGTATTCGGGTTTGAAGATCAAGTCCCAGGAGTCCACCGGCGCGTTATCACCCAGCACGGCCTTGACCTTGGCGATGTTGTAGCCGATGCCTGTGCTGCCCCACAGGTACGGAAAGCCGTGTTCGTTGCCCGGATCGTTGGTCTGCAAGGCCTTGAGCAACACCGGGTTGAGGTTCTTCCAGTTCGGCAACTGGCTCTTGTCGAGCTTCTTCAGCGCCCCGCCCTCGATCTGCCGCGCCATGAAGTGGTTGGACGGAAACACCACGTCGTAACCGGATTTGCCGGTCATCAGCTTGCCATCGAGGGTTTCGTTGCTGTCGTAGACGTCATAGGTAACGCCAATGCCACTGGCCTTTTCGAAGTTCTTGGCGGTGTCCGGCGCGATGTAGTCGGACCAGTTGTAAACCTTGACCGTATCCGCCGCCTGAGCGAGGGAGACGGCCAGCATCAAGGGTGCGAGTGCGAGGGTCTTTCGGATCATGGATCGATTCCTGTGTTGGCTATTGTTGTTGGCAGGCAATCAAAAGGATCAAAGCGTCAGAAAATCAGGACATAGGTCTTGCGTACGGTTTCCTCGATGTCCCAGATCCCGAGCGTATTGGCCGGCAACATCAGCGCGTCGCCACCTTGTATGTGCAGGGTTTCGCCGCCGTCGTCCGGGGTGAACGTGCAGCGACCGGAAATGAAATGGCAGAACTCCTGAGCGGTGATCTGCCGCCGCCAGCGACCGGGCGTGCATTCCCAGACGCCGGTTTCAACGCCGTCATCGCGCTCGACGCTGGTGGTGGAGGCAATCGCCACCGGCGTGCCGAGCGGCACGGCCACCGGGTTGGACTCATCCAGTTGCAACGTGGCGGTGTTCTTGAATTGGGTGATGCTCATGGCGTTACCTGTCTCTTAGTAAACAACGTTCAGTGCATGAAACCTTCCATGAACCCCGCCACCCGGCTGGCAAGCTTGCGCCGCCAGGGCGCGGTCGCCGGGTTGGCCAGGGTCTGATCTTCGTGGACAAAGCTTTTGATGATCGCGTTGTAGCCGAGCCAGCGGCACGGCTCCGGCTCCCAGGCTCGCAGTGCGTGGATCCCGCCGTCGGGCAGCACCCACGGTTGATGTGTCAGCTCGGTGTCGCGCTCGAGAATCAGATCCGCAAGCGTCCGCCCGCCCAGGTTGGAAGCGCCGACACCCTCCCCGCCATAGCCGCCGGACAGCGCGATGCCGTTGGCCCGATCACAGAGCATGTGCGGTTTGAAATGCCGGGACATACCGAGATTGCCGCCCCAGGCGTGGGTGATCTGCACGTTTTTCAGTTGAGGGAACAGCTCGCCGAACAGGTAGCGGCGCAGCTCGACTTCATCGCGGGTCAGGTCGAAGTTGTGGCGCAGCTTGCCGGCGAATTGATAGCCGCCACGGGCGCCGAAGATCAGCCGGTTATCAGCGCTGCGCTGGCCGTAAGTGACCTGACGGCTGAACTCGCTGAAAGCCTGGCCCCGACTGAGGCCGATCGCGTCCCAGGTCGCGGCGGACAACGGCTCGGTGGCGACGATCAGGCTCTGTACCGGTAATTGATAACGGCCCAGCGGTGGCAGCGTGACCGAATACCCTTCGATCGCCGGGACAATCCAGCGGCTGCGCACGCTGGCCTTGTCGGTGCGCAGGCTGCCGGCCTGCCAATGGGTCACCGGGCTGTTTTCGTAAATCTTCACCCCCATGCTTTCGACGGCTCGCGCCAGGCCCCGCACCAGTTTTGCCGGGTGAATGGTCGCCACATGTGGCGCGAAGATGCCGCCGTAAGGTTTGGCGAGGCGCAGCTGCTGCGCCAGCTGTTCGGGGCTGAGCCAGCGGTAATCGTCGTCGGTCAGTCCCTGGGCGTGGAGTTTTTTCAGGTAATCGCGAAGACTGACTTCCTGCTCGGGATAGCGCGCGGCGCAGTACAGCACCCCGCCTTTGCGGTAATCGCAGTCGATGCCTTCGCGTTCGAGGACAGTCGCCACCTCATCCGGAATGCCGTGCAGCAAGTCGTAAGAAGCGCGGCGTTGTTGCGGCGACAGCCCTGACAGCAGGCGATCTTCCCCCAGCAGATTGCCCATCAACCAGCCGCCATTGCGACCGGATGCACCGAAGCCTGCAGTTTGTGCCTCGATGATGGCGATGTTCAGGCTCGGCGCCTGTTGTTTCAGGTAGTACGCAGTCCACAACCCGGTGTAACCGGCGCCGATGATCGCCACGTCGACGTCCAGGTCCTGCGCAAGCGACGCACGCGCGGTCAGCGGCTCGTCGAGTTGGTCCATCCACAAACTGATAGTGCGCCACGCCGGCATGCAAGACTCCGCCAATCCAGGTTTCGATGGCGTCGATCCTAGAGGCAGAACTCAGGAATTGTCTTGCGCGCGTGTCCGCAAAGAAATTTGCTTCGCGTAGGCCTTGGGCGACTGGCCGGTGTGCTGGCGAAAGCAGCTATAGAACGCCGACAGCGAATTGAAACCGGCGGCGAAGGCCAGTTCGTCGATGCGCAGCGGCGCAGCGGCGTTGTCCAGCGACCGCAATAGATGTTGCAGCCGCGCCTGATTGACGTAGCGGTAGAAGCTTTGCCCCAGCACCTGATTCAGCAAATAGGAAATCTGGTTGCGGCTGTACCCGCACTCCTTCGCCACCCGTTGCAGGTCGAGTTCGGGGTCGAGATAAGGCTGCTGACTTTGAAAATACTGCTGCAAGTCATCGGCCATGAAGCTCAACTGGCGCGGCGACAAACCCAGGCGACTCACGGCCGGGCGCTGGCTGCTTGCCGTCGGGCTGTCGGCCTGTTCGCGCACCAGCGAGGCATATTCGTTGACCCGCCAGATCTGCCCGTCCTTGACCGTGATCGCTTCGCTGGACCGAAACGACACCAGCCCGTTACCGCCGCGCAACGTCACTTCGTATTGAATGAATGCGGTGTTGCCGTCGATGCGGATGCGGTCGCAATGCTCCAGCGCTTCGTCGGATTCACGCGGCATGCTGACCCGGACGTACTCGCGCAACTCGTCGAGGCCAAGCACGCGGTTCTGGAAGAAATCGTTGTACTGGATGTCCGGGTGGTACAGCGCCATCACGCCATCCAGGTCCCGGTGTTTCCAGCACAGGTGATAGCGCATGACCGTTTCGGCCGTGGCCCGGGTCTGTTCCGGGCCGTCATCATCGGCGTGCATAAGGGACTCTTGGAAAAAGAACCGAGCTTGCCCAACTTCTGGCGCTGCATCAATAACCCGACCGCGATGGCATTTTGGCGACGATTGGAGTGAACCGTGACTTACATCAAAAAAGTCCGCGCAATCGCTAAATGAACTGAAAATTCTCACAGGAAATTCACATTCAGATGCTACTTTTAAGGCAATCACCGGTTGGGCCAATGAAGGCTCTTCCCACCTACCATGAGCAAACGGAAGCGCTCGATGAAGAAGGCGGGCAACACATGAATAAAGGGTCAAGCAAGGTCACGTTCCCCAATGCGTGCCAGCTGATGCGCTGGCATTTTCATCCAATGGGTTTCGAGGCGACCATGGATGCGCCCGGCAGCCTGGTCGCCCGCCTGTTCGATCGGGCCAGCGGCGAAACCCTGATCGCGATCGCCGGCATTCCCTGTGCCACGGTGATGAATGCGGCGGATGTGGAGCGAATAATCGAAGCTGTGGAGGATGAGCTGGAGGCTTTCATTCCTCCTGAGTCTCTCAAGAGTTACGCATAACTTGCTGATTTAAAATAAAAAAGCCCGCTTATGCGGGCTTTTTTA